>NZ_JAYKTT020000029.1:0-2015 GCF_038404745.2 Chlorogloeopsis sp. ULAP02
TACTCCAAAAAGAAACTAGTCGGCTTTTTTCTAAATAGATTGTTAATTGCCTATTCTTTCATATAAACTTTGCCTATTCACCTTAAATCCTGTTTCAGTCAATAATTCTGGCAAATTAATCTTTAATAATTCCTAAGCAGTCTCTATTTCAAGCAATTATAAAAATATTCATACAGGTAGTACAAATAGGAAATTAGTGGGATTATGAAAATCCACTAAGGAAAATACTCCACCAGACCTCAGCACACGATATACTTCTTTGAAAAGATTTTGCATTTGTTTTGATTCCATCTCAATGTAATGCGAAGGTGATGTGTATCAAATTAGACTCGTTATCTAAAAAGGAATTTTTTCAGCAAAGGCTTCTACATAATCTGCTTGAGGCAGATTTTGTTATGCCCCATTCAATGACAAAGCTGAAGTGTTTAAGCCGATTACATTTTGCGAATATTTCACCAAAAATTTTGTTGCTTGTTCATTACCGCAACATAAGTCGAGAATTTTCGTATCTGAGTGAATTGTTAACCCATACAAAGCTAGTTGGCAAAATGTTACCTCACCACTACGCTTAGAGCGGCTAGACGAAATATGGAATCGTAGAGCCGCTGGTAACGGTAACTCCAATTTCTTAAAATAGTTGCCATTACTTCTTTCCTTTTAGTTAACTTATATATTTAGATCAAGATATTATTGTTAACATTAGTAAAAAAGCTGAAAAGATTGGGGGACTGTTACTGCTATGGGTCGTGTAGGCGTATTACTACTCAATCTCGGTGGTCCGGAGAAATTAGAGGATGTAGGACCGTTTTTGTATAACTTGTTTTCTGATCCAGAGATCATTCGCCTACCTTTTCCCTGGTTGCAAAAGCCCCTAGCTTGGTTTATTGCCTCACGCCGTACCAAAAAATCTCAAGAAAACTACCGCAAAATAGGGGGTGGTTCCCCGTTACGACGTATTACTGAAGCCCAGGGCGAAGCTCTAAAAGAACAACTGCAAGCCTTGGGACAGGAAGCTAACATATATATTGGTATGCGTTACTGGCATCCTTATACGGAAGAAGCGATCGCTCGCCTTAACCAAGACGATATCGAGAAATTGGTCATCCTACCACTCTACCCCCAGTTTTCTATCAGCACTAGCGGCTCTAGCTTTCGGCTTTTAGAGAAAATTTGGCAAGAAGACCCAAGACTCCAGCGAATTGAGTATACCGTTATTCCCTCCTGGTACAAACAACCAGGATATCTTCAGGCAATGGCGGCACTGATAGCTCAAGAACTTGATCAACTGCCCAATGCAGATGAGGCTCATATCTTTTTCAGCGCTCATGGAGTTCCCAAAAGTTATGTTGAAGAAGCAGGCGACCCTTATCAGCAAGAGATTGAGGAATGCACCTATTTAATTATGCAGACACTCAATCGACCTAATGCTCATACATTGGCTTACCAAAGCCGTGTTGGCCCTGTAGAATGGCTGCAACCCTATACTGAAGATGCCATTCCAGAACTAGCGGAAAAAGGCGTAAAAGACTTGGTTGTAGTACCCATAAGTTTCGTATCCGAACATATTGAGACGCTCGAAGAAATTGACCTTGAGTATCGAGAAATTGCAGAGGAAGCAGGAATTCATAACTTCCGTCGCGTACCTGCTCTTAATACTCATCCAGTATTTATTAAAGCGCTAGCAGACTTGGTAGTTGATGCTCTCAAAGCTCCCAGTATTAAGCTTTCGCAAGTCTACCAAATGAAGAAAAAAGTCAAAATCTATCCACCAGAGCGTTGGGAATGGGGAATTACTACAAGTGCAGAAGTGTGGAATGGCCGCATTGCCATGCTTGGTTTTATTGGCTTGATGATTGAATTAATTACTGGACATGGTCTATTACATATGCTTGGGATTTTGTAGTCAGGTGTAAATAAAGACCAAAGACCAATGACTAAAAACCAAAAGACATAAAAGAAAAAGCGCTCCTTTGGGAGCGCCGTTATTGGTTGTCTTTAATCAAGTTACTCATATA
>NZ_JAYKTT020000030.1:0-190337 GCF_038404745.2 Chlorogloeopsis sp. ULAP02
AACTAATCCAAAATAAATTTATAAGGAGTAATATCTTGGTATCTATTAAGTGCAGAAACGTAACATTCTCAAATATTCAAGCTATTTTGTTTGACAAAAACGGTACTTTAGAAGACTCTGAGGCTTATTTGCGATCGCTTGCCCAAAAAGCAGCACGACTTTTAGATGCACAAGTTCCCGGAATTGGAGAACCATTGTTAATGGCTTTTGGCGTTAATGGTAATAACCTCGATCCTGCGGGTTTGATCGCGGTAGCAAGTCGTCGCGAAACAGAAGTTGCTGCTGCTGCATATATTGCCGAAACAGGAAAGAGTTGGTTCGAGTCATTACAAATGTCGCGTCAAGCCCTAGAAGAAGCAGAAAAGTATATTGGCAAAACCCCTTCACCTCTTTTTGTCGGTAGTTTGGAAGTCTTGAAGAACTTGTCGGAAGCTGGGCTTAAACTTGGTATTCTTTCGGCAGCAACGACTACTGAAGTACGTGAATTTGTAGCAACTCACCAATTGAGTAATTATATTCAACTAGAAATGGGAGTAGATGAAGGCCCAAGTAAACCAGATCCAATACTATTTTTGCAGGCTTGTGAAAGACTGGGAGTTGAGCCATTAGCCACACTCATGGTAGGAGACTCAGTGGGTGATATGCAAATGGCACGTAAGGCCAAAGCTGCTGGTTGTATTGGTATAACTTGGACAGGTAAGTCAGATAACGTTTCAGGTGCTAATGTGATAATTAACCAACTTGATGAAATTCAAATTTGTTAAACAAGTAAATTAAGTTAATATTGCTTTTGTTTTCTTTTAATTTTTAAGAAACACTAACAGGAGTAGCAACCTCAGATACTTCTGTTTGCTCGGATATCTCTGGCTCAACTACCACCAAATGCTTCTCCAAAATAGCCAAATTGCGAATATTAGATTTATAAAACGCATCAAACAAATCACCTACAAAAGGTACCGCACCAACTGCTGTTTCTAAAGCAACGTTAAATATCATTTGCTTTAAGTCTTGGCGCGGTATACCAAGACGAGTAGCTAAATAAATAATATAAGCTGAAAAGCCTGTACTGATTAAATCGCCAGCACCTGGAATTAAACCAATAATTGGATCTAGTCCAAAGCGAAAACCAATTACTGGAATACGTATAGATGTATCCATCAAGCGGCTAAGTTTGCGAATGCGGTTAAGAGTAGCAAGACGTTCAGCAGTATTCATAATTCATAATTGCTCTACTACTTTATAAATTGCACTATTGTTAGGCTTTCGTCTTGTACCGCAAGAAAGACTGACCAAAGAGGTATATTTAGACTCGTACCATTCTTAATAACCTTAGGGTGGACACTGCTAGTAACTTAAAAATAAAGGTTTGAACAAAAGCTTAAAAGTACCCATCTTACACAATTAAGGTCGTCATTAGTTATTGGTCATTAGTCATTAGTAAGAGTTCAGTAAGAGTTCCATTAAAATCTTTAACTTAACTAAGTGATGCGATTAATTTCACAACTCGTTCTTTGACTTGATCGCGAACACGACGAAATATTTCAATTGATTCTCCCTTTGGATCTTCAAGTTGCCAATCTTCAAATACTTCTCTGATTACCCATTCTTCTGGTAAATTCACTCCACAACCACATAAAGAAATTACTGCATCAAAATCTTCTGGTTGAAAATTGCTTAAAGGCTTAGAAGTTTGATTACTGATATCAATACCCACTTCTGACATCACCTGAACGGCAAGCTGATCTACTTGAGAAGCTTCTAAACCAGAACTCACAACAGCAATTTTTCCCTCACCCAATATTTTTGCAAATCCCTCTGCTATTTGGGAGCGGCCGGAGTTTCTCTTACAAACAAACATGACTCTTTTCATAATTTTATTTAATGTTAGTAATTGAATACTTGTGACTTTCAATTATTAATTTATTATCTGAATCAATAATTTGCAATCAAAAATTGCATACCAAAAACACTTTACCGCCAGAAATCTAGCAGCAACTAAATAATTTGTTACGGGTGATAGTGATTATCTTAGCCGTGATTGGGTTGACAAATCAAGTTTTTTTGAAATGATAGATTTATACACCTACAAATTTTGAGCGGAAGTATAAATATGAGGATTCGCGTAGGTATTAATGGCTTTGGCAGAATGGGGCGCTTGGGTTTGCGAGCTGCTTGGGGATGGCCAGAAATAGAATTTGTTCACATCAACGAAATTAAAGGCGGGCCAGTCACAGCAGCGCATCTGCTCAAGTTTGATTCGGTTCATGGGCGTTGGGGAATGGATGTAGAAGCTGAAGGAGATCAGATTTGTATCGAAGGAAAATATCTGAGTTTCAGTGAATATTCCAATCCTGGTGAAGTACCTTGGGAAGAATTCGGCGTTGATGTGGTCTTAGAATGCTCCGGTAAATTCCGAACTCCGGAATCACTTGCTCCTTACTTCAAGCAAGGTGTACGTAAAGTAATTGTGGCTGCGCCAGTCAAACAAGGTGCTTTGAATGTTGTCATGGGTGTAAACGATTATCTCTATAACCCACAAGAACACCATCTTTTGACAGCAGCTTCTTGTACCACTAATTGCCTTGCTCCGATAGTCAAAGTAATTCATGAAGGATTGGGTATTCGTCATGGGTTAATTACTACAATTCATGATGCAACGAACACTCAAACTGTTGTAGATGCACCTCACAAAGACTTACGACGAGCTAGGGCTAATAGTTTATCTTTGATTCCAACAACAACAGGCTCTGCAACAGCAATTGGGCTGATTTACCCAGAACTCAACGGCAAGTTAAATGGATTAGCTGTGAGAGTACCCTTACTAAATGCTTCCTTGACTGACTGTGTATTTGAGGTAGCAAAACCTACTTCTGTAGAAGAAATCAATAGTCTTTTCAAGACAGCTGCACAAACTTCACTTCAAGGCATTTTAGGCTACGAAGAACTTCCTTTAGTTTCTGTGGACTATAAAGACGATCCTCGCTCTTCTATTGTCGATGCGCTTTCCACTATGGTGATAGACCAAACCCAAGTGAAAATCCTGGCTTGGTATGACAATGAGTGGGGTTATGTCAATCGCATGATGGAATTAGCTCGTAAGGTTGCTCTGAGCTTGAATTGAATCTAAATCTTTACTCTTCACTGTAAATATTCTCAATTATGGCTATTTCTACTGCCTCAAGCGCGAATTTCAAGAATTACGTGCTGGTAACGCTTGCTTATTGGGGGTTCACCATCACTGATGGTGCTCTGCGAATGCTAGTGTTGCTTTATTTCAACAACATTGGTTATACACCTCTGCAAATCGCTTTTCTGTTCTTGTTTTACGAGATTTTTGGAGTTGTCACTAACTTTTTAGGTGGCTGGATTGGTTCCCAATTGGGGTTGAAGGTAACACTCTATTCAGGAATAGGATTGCAAGTTTTTGCTCTAGTAATGCTGGCGCTGCTCAATCCAAATTGGGCGCAGTGGTTTGCAGTTTTGTATGTGATGGTGGCACAGGCTTTCTCAGGTATTGCGAAAGACTTAACTAAAATGAGTTCCAAGAGTGCCATTCGGTTAGTTGTACCTCAAAATGCTCAGTCTTCTTTGTTCAAGTGGGTAGCAATACTGACAGGATCTAAGAATGCTCTCAAAGGAGTTGGCTTCTTTATTGGTAGCGCATTGTTAGCTTCTGTTGGTTTTGTGAATTCTTTGTTGATTATGGCAGGTGGATTATTCCTGCTGATGTTCTCAGGGTTAATGCTGCCAAAGGGTATGGGCAAAATCAAAGCTAAGGTTAAGTTTACCCAACTCTTTTCTAAGAGTAGAGAAATCAATATTCTTTCTGCTGCTCGTTTCTTTCTATTCGGTTCTAGGGATGTTTGGTTTGTCGTGGGATTACCTGTTTTTCTGCGGAGTGTTTTAAACTGGTCTTTCTATGAGGTAGGAGGATTTCTGGCTTGCTGGGTGATTGGCTATGGTGTTATTCAATTTTTGGCTCCAACTTTAATCCAACGTTTTGGTTCTAATCGTCCTCCTCAAGCGAAAACGATTCAGTTTTGGACATTTACTTTAACTGTAGTTCCAGCAGCGATCGCTCTGGCTTTGCAGTTAGGCGCACCCCCTAATACCGTGATTGTTGTTGGGTTAATTATCTTTGGTATTGTCTTTGCTTTCAATTCTGCCGTTCATTCTTATTTGGTGCTTGCCTTTACGGATGACGACAAAGTGGCACTCAATGTAGGCTTTTACTACATGGCTAACTCTGGCGGAAGATTAATCGGCACAGTCTTATCAGGATTGGTTTATCAGCTATTTGGGCTTATTGGCTGTCTGTGGACTTCTATGTTTTTTGTATTGGCAGCAGGATTAGTATCGCTCAAGCTACCCGATCCTCAACCAACAAAAGCGATCGCATGGAAAGGTGGAGACGGAGATTGAGATTGGGACACAAAGACGCGGAGATTCAAAATTTGCCAATTAAAAAAGCCTGCGAATATGTAAAGCAGGCTTTTATGTTCAGCGTTTCACAAAACCACCGAAAAGTCGCCATGTCGAGCTAAGGGTAGTTTACGCGCAACACGGTTTTTTCAAAGCTGTGGCAACTGCACTAGCATCATCAGAATTAACTGTAGTACTCAGATTTTGCTCAGGTGTTGTATCTGCAACTTTCACTACAAACACTTCCCATTGATTCCCATCTGGATCGGTTACCCATACCTTGTCTTGCAAGGCATAACAGCAATCGGTATTTTCCTCTGTAAATAAATTCAAGCCTGCATCCCCAAACCGCTTAATTGCAGCTTTTACATCTTCTGTGCTCTCAACCTGCACCCCTAAGTGAGACAATGCACCTCCAGAAACCACGCTCGTAGCCAAGTTGAGCGTCAGATTTAACGGTGGGCTGGCAATATCAAACTTGGCATAGTCAACTTTATGTTTCATCGGTTCTACGCCAAACATCGCTTGATAGAATTCAATCGACTTTTCTAGATTTGTAACTTTCAAAGCCACATGAGTTTTCAGAGTAGCCATATCATTTTGCTCCTTTTTGACTTATATTGATTAACATCAATATTTACCTATATCAATATATTGCCAGAACATATTGATGAATGTCAATATATAAATATGAAATTAACTCAACAAATTTCCAGTTGTTGTCCGTCGCTGCTTTCAGGAGCAATTGATTCCGAGCAAGCAGCGCAAATGGCAGCGATATTTAAAGTTTTGGGAGAGCCTGCCCGATTGCAGGTGCTCAGTTTAATCGCTGCTCAACCCGCAAAAGAAGCCTGCGTTTGTCAGTTAACAGAACCTTTAGGACTATCTCAGCCTACTGTTAGTCATCATTTGAAGGTGCTGTACGAAGCGGGTTTATTACAAAAAGAACGACGTGGCACCTGGATTTTCTATCGTTTGGTGCCTGAGCGAATAGAAGCTTTGCGAAATGCTTTGGCTCTCCCTATGCAGACGCATTAATTTGCTGTTCTGACAAAGCGCGATCGGTAAAAAAATCCGCTCGGAAGATGGTGTTACACGAGCGGTAGAAATTTTGCAGCAGTAACGAAAAGTAAACCACAAAGGACACAAAGAATATAAAGAAATAAGAGTTTGAGAGAGTTTTTGCGTAAGTCCTGGAGCGGTAGAAATTTTGCAGTAAACAATGAATACGGGATAATCTTAGATAATATTATTTGAATGGACTAATACAGCGCGGATCTCTTAAAGTCGCTTTTTCTGGTTCTCGTGGAAACCAAGCTGCCGTGCGCTTACAATACTCTACCAGCATCAACATGACTGGCACTTCGATTAAAACCCCTACTACTGTGGCAAGTGCTGCACCCGAATTTAAACCAAACAGCATGACAGCGGTGGCAATTGCAACTTCAAAATGATTGCTAGCCCCAATTAATGCAGCAGGTGCGGCATCTTCATAAGACAGATTTAGCTCTAATGCTGCTACATAACTAATCAAGAAAATAAAATTAGTTTGGATAAACAACGGCACAGCAATTAACAAGATGTGCAAGGGATTGTTAACTATTAGTTCACCTTTAAATGCAAATAGCAGTACCAAAGTTAACAATAGAGCGGTAATGGCAACCGGACTTAGATACTTCAAAAATCGTCTTTCAAACCACTCTCTACCTTTGTGTTTGAAAATCCAGTAACGGCTGTACATTCCCGCCACCAAAGGTAAACCGACATAAATCAGAACTGACAAAACAATTGTTTGCCAAGGTACTGTTAAATCATTCGCTGCTAATAACCATCTACCCAACGGAGCATACAAAAACAGCATCGCCAGAGAATTCACTGCTACCATGACCAAAGTGTGTCCTTGGTTGCCATAGGAAAGATACCCCCACATCAGCACCATTGCAGTACAGGGTGCAATTCCCAGCAAAATAGTACCAGCAATGTAGGAATTAGCTAGTGTCACTTCAGTACCGCGAATGATTTCACTACCAGCAATTAAAGGACGAAATAACCATCCTAAGAAAAACTGGGCAAATGCCACCATCGTAAATGGCTTAATTAACCAGTTCACTACTAAAGTGAGAATGACGGGTTTGGGGGCGCGGATCGCGTTCGCAGCTTGGGTGAAGTCAATCTTTACCATAATGGGGTACATCATGAAAAACAAACAGACTGCGATCGGAATGGATACTTGATACACACTCATTGCATCCAGTGCCACCGCTACTCCAGGGAAGAATCTACCCAGGGCAATGCCTACCAAAATACACAAAAACACCCACAGGGTAAGATATTTTTCAAAAAAACTCAGCTTACTCCCAGCTTGCACCCGATCTGTATTGGTTTGCGAATGATTTTTTGGCATCGATATAGTTCTGATTTCAAAAGTCAATCGCTAAAACTTTGCTTGTTTGCGTAACAACTCTCCAAGAGTCAGGTTTATCTGTGCTTCTCCTTCAAAAACTGTTCCTACTTTGCCTCTATTGAAGTGAACTTTAGTGAGGTGATACCCTTCTTCCGATAAAGGTACGTAGCCTATGGAACTTACTATCGTTGGTGCTTTTTCAATGTAGAAATCAACGAAATTTTTGACTGCTGCTTTATTTTGAGCAGATTGAGCATTTACATAGATAAATAATGGTCGAGAAAAAGGCTGATACGTATTTTTTTCTACTGTTTGCCGCGATGGCGAGACAGCTCCTTGTCCGTTGTTAACAGCTAATGCTTTTAATTTATTTTGGTTTTCTTCAAAGTAAGCGAAACCGAAGTAACCCAAAGCATTTGGGTCTTTACTGATACCATTTACTAATACTTCATCATCTTCACTAGCTGTATAGTCAGTGCGACTATCTCCAGGTTTACCAACTACTGCTTCTGTAAAGTAGTCAAATGTACCAGATTTATCTCCAGCCCCATACAATTTTAATGGACGATCAGGCCAAGATGAACGTACTTGGTTCCAACGGGTAATTTTATTTTGGGCTGCGGGTTCCCACATTTTTTTCAATTCGACGACGGTAATATCCTGCGCCCAATTGTTTTGTGGGTGAACAGCGATGGTAAGAGCATCAAAGGCAACTGGAAGTTCAATAAATCTAACGTTATTTTTGTTACATTTATCCATCTCCGCCTTTAAAATCGGTCGTGAGGCATTACTAATATCGGTTTGCCCGGTACAGAATTTTTCAAATCCACCACTAGTACCAGAAAAGTTAACTTTAACTTGGGCTTGGTTAGATTTATTTTGAGAATTTGTTTGAAATTCTTTAGCGATCGCCTGCGTAATGGGATAAACAGTACTAGAGCCATCAACATTTACAGTCTTAACTGTTTCGGCATTACTGACTTCAGTTACCTTTTGCGGCTGCTGAGTTTGTGTAGATGTGTTGGAGTTTGTTGTGCAACTCGTTGCCAATACCAACACCCCAAGCGCAAGAGCTAATTTCTTTGGTGCTGCGCTCACTGACATTACCTCATGGTGTGTATAGTAGTTATGCTTCTATCATTTCAAAAAAAGTTGATTTGTCAAATACAAATAAACTAAATTTTTACAAAAAGTATCAAAAAAAATTGATATATTATGAATCTTGACAAGAGCAGGCTGGTAGAATGTGGCTCAAGCGACGATATTCTGCCAAATACTGCTCAAGCACAACAAACTGAGGTGCATTCAGGCTGTAATAAATCCAACGTCCTTCCTGACGGGCGATGACTAAACCAGCTTCTTTCAAGGTTTTGAGGTGAAAAGATAGTTTTGATTGACTTACCCCCAATGTCTCGCACAAATCACATACACACAGTTCGCGTTCTCGCAGCAATTCTAATACCTTAATCCGTAATGGTTCAGATAAGGCATGAAAGCCAGCGGCGATCGCATTGGGGATAACAGAGAAGGTTTGCATCAAAGACAAGCAGATAATAGAGACGTCTTCTCTATTGTGAACCAGAGACAACAGCTTCTGCTTGATAGCGAATACCAGCTTGTTTAAATCTGTGCAGAACTTCCCCCAAGCGATCGCAATCTGCAATTAAACTAATGCGCACGTATCCTTCACCACCAACACCAAAAGCATTACCTGGAGTAACAACTACACCCGTTTGCTGCAATACCCAAAGGGCAAAATCTGTGGAACTCATACCTACAGAACAAGGAACCCATAAATACATCGTTGCCTTAGTTGTGGGAATATTCCAACCCAACTGCGCCAGCCCTTGAATGAGAAAATCGCGGCGAGTGCAGTAGCGAGTTTGCACTTCTTGTAAATAAGAATCTGGCAATTGCAAAGCAGTTTCTGCTGCTGCTTGTAAGGCTGCAAAAATACCGTAATCTAGATTTGTTTTCAGTGTCCGTAAACCTTGAATGACATGGCGGTTGCCAACTACAAACCCAACCCGCCAACCAGCCATGTTATAGGTTTTGGACATGGTATGAAACTCAACGCCAATATCTTTAGCACCAGGAATTTCCAGTAAGCTTGTCGGTTGATAGCCATCAAAAGCTAATTCGGCGTAACATAAATCATGTACAAGCAATATTTCATATTTTTTAGCAAAAGCGACAATTTCTTCAAAAAATTCGCGAGGTGCAGTAGCGGCAGTGGGATTGCTGGGATAGTTAAAATAAAGAATTTTTGCTTGTTCAGCAACAGCATCAGGAATTTGTGCTAAATCAATTAACCAGTTATTTTCTGGTTTTAAAATTAAACTGTAGACATTTCCTCCCGCAATCAAGGGGCCGCGAAAATGAACAGGATAGGATGGAGAAGGTACTAAAACCACATCACCAGGATTAATATATGCCAGTGCTAAATGTCCTAATCCTTCCTTAGAACCCAATAGTGGCAGAGCTTCGCTATCTGGATCTAAAACTACTTCATAGCGGCGATGATACCAACTGGTAACGGCATGGCGGAAACTAGCTGTACCTTCAAAGGGAGGATAACCGTGGTTAGCAGGATTTTGTAAAGCTTTGATTGCGGCTTCAATCACTGGTTGTGGTGTCGCCCCATCGGGGTTACCCATACCCAAATCTATTAAATCTAGTCCTTGCTCCTGCGCCTTGTGTTTAAGTTCATCCAAGCGGGCAAATGGATAGGCAGGTAGTTTTTTTATGCGTTCAGCCGGGGCGATCCAATCCAAGTTCATCGGAAAATTATGAATTATAAAATGGCAAAAATTACGAATTATTCAGATTTTGATAAATGATGAAAATACTTCATCATTTAGCATTCATAATTCATCATTGATCTATTTCTTCTTTGACAGCGGGTGTTAAACCCAACTGATTGCGATTTCCTTCTACTGGTGCAGTTGTAGAAACCATTGCTGCCATCAACTGTTCCATAACCACCTGAAACGGTAGTCTGTGGAGATCAGAGTTAGGAGCCAGAGCAATTTCCGCGGCGGTTTGCAGTTCACTTAAAGTGACATTACCTAGTCCTAAATCGCCTAGTTTTTGTGGTAATCCAATTTCTGAGTAGAATTTCAACAACTGTTGTCTAGCAGATGCTGCTAGCTGATTGCCTTGAATCATTTCTTCTAAACGCAGTTGTACCAAGATCCCATAGGCAACTTTTTCACCATGAATGCTGCCACTTCCACAAATGTGCGTTAAACCATTGTGTACAGCATGAGCAGCAACGGTACGACATTGAGCACCACCGATACCACCAATCACTCCTGCTAGTAACACAGTAGCGTCTACAACTTCTCGCCAAACTTCGCTTCCTGGTTGTTGCAGGGCAGCAGCAGATTTTTGGAAAAGGATATCGCGCAAGACTCGCGCTTGTTGCACGGCGGCAATAATTAAAGTTTGTTCCGAATGTCCGCTGCTAACGGAGGCTTCGTACCATTTGGCGATCGCATCTCCAATACCTGCAACTAAAGTCCGCTGTGGTGCAGTTTGAATCAAATCATAATCGAGGATAAGTAAATCGGGGCAGCGAGCCAATGCTACATCATACAAAAATGCTCCCTCATCAGAATACACATTTGAGAGAGCAGTCCAAGCAGCACAGGTAGCTGCTGAAGTTGGAATTGTCACCACTGGTATTTGCAATTGCTGCGCGAGTAATTTTGCTGTATCCAGTGCTTTCCCGCCACCTACACCGATAATCACATCGGCTTTATGTTCTTTTGCCGCCTTCTGTAAAGCTTTGAGGCTAGCCTCACTACAATTAGGAGTATAAGATGCTTGGGCTGATTGTAACTGCTGCCGTTCCAAAACTGGCTGTAAATAGGATTGGGTGACTTTTAATGTGCGATCGCCTCCCACAATTAGAGGACGGTTACCCAAGCGAGCAATTGCATCAGATACCTGCGTTAAAATCTGAGAGCCACGGATAACTTTTGCTGGTGCTACCGTGAGCGGAAGTAAACTAGTAAGAGTTTGAGTAGACAACTTTTCCGTAAATTGATTAGGCATATAACTAATTAATTAACGTATCATTTCCAGGTATTTTGGCAAACTTTTTCCTAATAAACCTCACAACTGCTCAGTTTGATTTTAATAGTTGCATAACTAGACTAATATCTTAACCAAAAAATAATAAATAATGTATTGCCTAACACAAAATAAATTATAGAATCTTGATATCAGGGACTTTACTTATTAAATCATTCTGCTTGCTGATGTCAGATTCAGTATTTCAAAACTAGACTAGAAGCAATAAACACCGCTCCTAAGGAGTAGGAATATGCAATGGACAAGTGATAGCAGCAACACCGTGCCTGAGATAGCACAGGCACAGTTTAACAAACCAGAGCTGCGGCTAGGTTCCAAGGGTGAGGTGGTGGAGGAGTTACAAAAGCTTTTAACTAGGTGGGGTATTTACACAGGAGTTATTGACGGCAACTTTGATAAAGTTACAGAAGGAAGCGTAAAAGAATACCAACGCCGGGTTTTTTTAGCAGAAGATGGTATTGTTTCAGAAAAAACTTGGCACGCTTTGTATATGGGTATGCCTGTGGGGCTACCAGAATTAGGAAAAGGCTGCAAAGGAGACTTAGTTAAGAGGTTGCAGCGTTTATTGAAATCAATGCAAGATTATGTCGGATATGTTGACGGTGACTTTGGAGAGCTAACAGAAGCAGCGTTGCAAAGCTGGCAAAGACGTCATAACTTACCTAATACAGGTATTGTTGATGAGAGTACTTGGCGTGCCTTGAGTAGAATTCCGCGTTAAGCGCTAGTGAAGACGCGGAGAGTACCAGAGGCGGGGACGCGGAGAGTGGCAGAGGGGTAGAGTGGGAGAGTGAAAGATTAGAAAAATCCTTGTCTGGTGTGTCTGGTGTGTCCTTTTTCCCCATATTCCCGTGTCCCCGTTTCCTCCTCAAGCGCTAGCTTTCAGCAGTTGGGCAAATTTATCTTGGTAAATTTCAATTGCCATCTGCTCATCCTCGCGATTAGCAAGCGATCGCTTCACTTGTCCCAAGTAGAAGGGTACAGAAGTTCCTGGCTGTGGATGGAGAACAGTACGGGCGCGAATTGTCAAAAAGTTTTCTCCTGGTTTACCCAAGCGTCCATAAGAATATAAATCGCTGGCTGCTTGGCGTAAAGTTGCTTCTAGTTCTGTTGGGGTAATTTGGGGAGAGATGGTAATTACTGCTTGTGTTGCTCCATTGTCATAAACTAAGCTGTATCGCACTGCACCGGGGATGACAGTACGAGTCAAAGGAGCTAGTGAAAGGGCAAATAAACCGGCTGTCAGTACCAACATAAAACCCGTCGTACCTACTAACCGAAAGCGGATACCCCATTTTAAAATAAAACCCAAGACAGCCACAGCAGCAAATACCAACGTAGCAATACCCGACCATAGAGCGTATTGAAGAAAGTCAGCTTGCGAGAACATAATAGTTGACTACCTAGCTATCTTCTTATTCTTTACAGATATTTATTTTACTTGTGCGACCGCCCTAATTTGAGAGAGAAATCAGGATATAAGTTAATTACAACCACAGATGGACACAGATGGACACAGATTTTATCGGTGTTTATCAGTGTTTATCTGTGGTCGATTAGTTTGAAATATAGAATGAGTGCTAGAGTTTTAATATTATTCGGTAAACTTTTCTATCCATCCTTGCTGAATTTTTATCCCTCGGCTTTGCATCGCTTCTGCAAATAAATCTGTTGACAGCGCTTCTTCAACCGGCCAAACTCCTGGTTTTTTAAGTTTACCTTCTAGTAGCAATTGACCGATAGTACCAGTACCGCAACCAGCAGCAGCAGCAGTATTTTTATGTACTAAAGTTGAACAATAAGCAAATTTTTTACCGTCTTTTTGTCCTGTAACTTCCGAACGGACTGCTACCCCAATACCTGTGAAGCGATCGCTAACATCTGTCATAAAATGGCTGACATGAGACAAAAATTCTACACCCTTAGGATTTTTGATCCACGATTTAGGAAAGACATGAGCCGCTATCCAAGTGAGATGATTGTAAAAATCAGGAACAGAACCAAATTTGGTAATAACGGTTTTGATTCCTGGGAAGGCATGGGGTAGGGTGAAGGTTTCGGGCATATCAAACCAGTAAACTCCACTACGTCCATAGGGTGGTGGAAAGTCAACAGCTTCGCGTTCACTATAAGGCTTTACTGTTTCCCATTTACCATTTATCCAAGCTTCAAAAGGATTTTGCAAACCTAAAAATGTTGTCCGCATGACTGTAATGCCAGCGCCACCAGAGCCAGACACTAAATAACTCAAATGAATCTTTTCTGGTGCATCAAATTGCTCAACATCATGACGAACCATACTATTAGAAATACCGGGGAAAATACCCGTATTAACCACAGCTGTTACACCCGCAGCAGTAGCTTGCTCATGATATTCTAGAGCCTTGCTAGTAAACGAACGATGGTCACTGACATCTATGTAATTAACGCCTTTTTCTATGCAGATTTTTAAAACATTAGCATCTCGGTGATGAAAAGGCCCCGCACAGTGAACGACTAAATTAGAAGAAGCGATCGCCTCCTCTAATTTTTCCACATCAGCCAAATCCAATATTAAAAACTCGACTCGCGAACTGAGTTGCAAGCCTGCTTGCAGACCAGTTGTAGGAGTGCGTCCAGTTATAATTACTTGTGCTTGTGTATGGGTAACTAAATCCTGAGCAACACTACTACCGATCCGCCCCCTTCCTCCAAGAATTAAAACCCTATCTGTCATTTCTCCAGCATTGCCAACAGCAGCTTTATTACATCAATTTTCCCTTATGAGTGTCATCGCTAGTAGGTATGACGTAGTTTATTTAGAAAATAAGACTTTTGGGGTTGCACATTTGGTAGATAGTAGTTTCAGGCGTAGAGACTTAGGAGTTCGATGCAATTACCACTTCCATATCAGGCTTAGACATCATTCACCTTGAAAAATAGATCCAATAGTAGATTTAATGGAACTGCCTGCTTCTTTCAATGTCTGTGCTAAAGGTTTCTGGTGATGCAAAAATACCCGCGCACAATTGCGCCCTGGCATTCCAGAAATTGAGCCACCCGGATGAGTTCCTGCACCAGTCAGATATAAATTTTCAATCGGAGTTGTATAGTTAGCCAATTCTGGCAAAGGACGAAAGCACATCATTTGTTCTAAAGTCATGTCGATGTGGTAGTAATTACCCTTATAACTTCCCAAACGTTCTCCTAATTCAGCAGGGCTTTCAACATGGCGGGCAATAATTGAATGTTTGACATTGGGCGAATACTGGGCTAGCTTATCTAATACTCTGTCTGCAACTTTGTTTTTCAGCTCATCTGTCCAACCTGTACTATTTAATCCTGTACCTTCTGCACCAGCGATTTGATAAGGGGCAAAAAACTCTATCCATAATGTATGCTTACCTTGAGGAGCCATTGAGGGGTCGAGTCCAGTAGGCATTACTAAGTACATTGAAGGATTATCATCAGGAATTTTTCCTAAAGTAATTTCACTGTGAGCTTGCTCTACATGATTGACAGAATCGGCAATCAGAATAGAACCAATTAAGTATTCATCTTTATGTTGATGATATTCAAAGTGCAATGGTTCAGATAAGGCACAATCAATTTTAAGAATTGTTTCGTTATTGTTGACAATGCGGCGTTCTAATCTTTCTCGTAAATTGCGATCGCTGCTATCCACATCATCACTATTTATTAGTTGCAAAAACAATCGTTTAGCATCAATGTTAGAAATTACACCTTTTGTGGTGCGATATTCTTTTCCACCAGTAACTCTTACACCGACAGCTTTACCATCATCAACTAATATTTTCTCTACATTTTGGTTAGTTAGGATTGTACCACCTTTACTTTTCACACAATTTACTAAAGCATCGGTGAGTGCGCCAGAACCACCACGAGGACGTGCCATACCAGGGGAATGGCGCAATGCCAACATCATCGCTCCAAAGGACATGGCTTTTTGTGAGGGAGGCGAACTTAGTTCTGCTGATAATCGAGCCAGAGGTGCTTTGAGAAATTCAGAATCAAAATACTCGTTGATATGATCAGTAGCACTGCTTAGTAAGGTACGAATTAAATCTAAAGTTGTGTTAGTACCCCCCAATATCGAAAACAAATCTTGAAGATTTTTGAGGTTGTAATTTCCAGCAGCATCAACGATAGATTTAGGTGGTGCATTGAAAAAGGGAGTGACTGACGTCACAAAGCGCTGCCAAAAGTCGATATATTCAGCATATTTTTGAGCATCACGTTGATGATAACGGGCAATTTCTGCACAAGTTTTTTCAACCGATTTATGAGCTAAGAAATACTTCCCATCTGGGTGAGGACAAAAAACAACCGGATCGCAGACAAGATATTCCAAGCCGTACTTGTGTAATTCTAATTCTTGAATGACTGAACCCAGGAAAATAAACAAGTGATTAATTGCGCAGGGGTTGAATTTAAACCCAGGTGCTTCTTGAGGCAAAAGTTCTTCAGTAGTGGCACCACCACCGGGAAGCGATCGCGCTTCTAAAAGCAAGACACTATAACCAGCATTGAGGAGATAGGCAGCACAAACTAAGCCATTATGTCCAGCGCCAATAATTACAACATCATACGCTTCCATAATTACAAATTGGGAAATGGGCATATCTTTCCCGATGTTAAAAACAAAGTAGGGAATAAAACTCTTTCGCTAGTTATAATCACATATTCGGCATTTCTTTAATTTAATTATTATCTGTGATCAGTCTGTAGCAGGATGCTAAGATACTTAGTTCCCAGTCTCTAGACTGGGAACTAGTTATAAAGCTGCATAGGCAGGCTATGCGAACAAGAAGCCTTCTTTGGCGTCTATGTTTGTATAGCCACAGACTATCAGTCTGTGGACAACTCCTTATTTATTCATCCCAAATACAGACTCAACTGTCGACTTAATTGAATCACGTGCATCTTTCAAAGTCTGAGCAATAGGATGCTTACTCTGTAAAAATACCCGCGCACAATTACGCCCTGGCATTCCAGAAATGGAACCACCCGGATGTGTCCCTGCACCAGTCAAGAATAAATTCTCAATCGGTGTTTTGTAGTTGGCAATTTCTGGTAGGGGACGGAAAAAGACCATCTGATCCAGAGTCATGTCAACATGGTAGTAATTTCCCTTATATGCACCCAGTCTTTCTCCCAATTCTGCCGGGCTTTCGACGCGACGGGCAATAATTGAATTTTTTAAATTTGGTGCATACTCTGCCAACTTATCTACTACCCTATCAGCAACTTTGTTTTTCAGTTCGTCTGTCCAACCTGTACCGTTTAATCCTGTACCTTCTGCACCAGCTATTTGATAAGGAGAGAAAAATTCAATCCACACTGTATGTTTGCCTGGAGGTGCCATCGACGGATCTAACACAGTTGGCACTACCACGTACATTGACGGATCAGAATCGGGAATCTCTCCTAAGGTACATTTGCTATGAGCTTGTTCTACGTGAGCAACCGAGTCTGCAATTAAAACAGAGCCGATCAAATACTCATTTCTATGTTCGTAGCGTTCAAAACGCGGTACTTCGTCTAAAGCCAAGTCTATCTTGAGAATAGTTTCGTTGTTGTTAACAATGCGGCGTTCTAATCTTTCCCGTAACTCTGTATCAACTGCATCTATATCACCTTTATCTATCAATTGCAAGAATACCCGCTTGGCATCAATATTAGAAATAACACCATATTTAGCTCTGTATTCTTTACCATTTGCCACCCGCACACCAACAGCACGCCCACTATCAATCAAAACTTTACTTACGTGCTGATCGGTTAAGATTACACCACCTTTACTTGTCACTAAATTTACCAAAGCTTGAACTAAAGCCCCAGTACCACCACGAGGTCTTGCCATACCGGGGTTGTGACGCATCGCCATCATTATCGCACCAATAGCGATGGTTTTTTGCGAAGGTGGCGCACCAAGTTCGGAAGCCAGTCTTGCTAGGGGGGCTTTAAGGAATTCTTCATCAAACCACTCGTTCAGAAGATCCTCAGCGCTAGTTAACATATTGCGAACAAAGTCTAGTGTCTTGTTAGGAGAACCTATTACCGAGAACAAGTCTTTGATTTTGGTGACGTCATAATTACCTAAGATGTCTAAAACTGACTTTGGTGGTGCGTTGAACATAGGAATCATTGCGCCCAATGCCCGTTGCCAATAATCAGTAAATTCTGCATATTTTTTAGCATCACGCTCATTGTAACGGGCGATTCCAGCACAAGTCTTTTCCAAAGACTTATAACCTAAGAAATATTTACCATCGGGATGGGGACAAAATACTACTGGATCACATTCGAGATATTCCAGACCATATTTTTCCAATTCTAACTCTTGGACTACTGGCCCAAGGTGAATAAATTCGTGGTCAATGGCACACAAGTTAAATTGAAATCCTGGTGCTTCTTGAGGTAAGCATTCTTCGGTAGTTGCCGCACCTCCAGGAACAGAACGCTTTTCCAATAGGAGAACACTATATCCTGCTTTTAGTAAGTAGGCAGCACAAACTAATCCATTGTGTCCTGCACCAATAATTACAACATCGTACTCTTGCATAGTGGCAATTGTGGAAATAAATGCTTTTCTAATATTAGAAGTCCGTTAAAATTACAACATCACTCATCAGTTATAAAAACTTAATAACTCTTTTAATAAACTAAAAGCAGAGGATAGATGACAGTAGACGCACAGTAACTATCTATCCTGTAGGAAGTACCAACAAGAAGGGCTTTGTCTAAGCAAGAGCGGAATTTGAAAAAATCTAAGTATATGTAGTATAGTTAGGGTGCGTCACGAACTCTGTTCTAACGCACAAAGACATCGGAAGGTTGGTTACGCTTCGCTAACACACCCTACGTCTATGTTATATATTGGAGTTTGATAATTAGTAAACTCCAAACTATCAGTAAAAAGCTAACTAAATTGCTGACTAAATTTTTAAACTGTATATTTTATTCCGTTGTTGTCACAGCAGTCAATAAATACTTGTTATAGCGTAGGAATTTGTTTCACATTAGCTTCTACCAAAAGTATCATATTACCCTTTTTTACTTCCATATTTCTCAAACTGAATTTCGTATTATCAAACTCAAAATATGGTAAGTTAACCAGTTCTTTGACTTTGTTCATTAAGGACACAATCATATCTAGAGAAATACCTTCTCCCTGGTCGCAATTGAAACTTTCCATGAGGATAGGTTTGTCTATAGTACGTGGGCTAACCACTGCTGTAAAACCTATTTGGCGAGTATTATCCTTTTCATGTATGACTACCGTTCCATTAAATTTAATTTTGTTATTATCAGGTAAATAAATTTGTATCTTTTGTGGTTTTAAACTGACAATTTCACCGTCTACATTTAAATCAAAGCTTTGTATTTTACTGCGGATATAGTCTGATATAAGCGCACGATTAATGTCTGCTTCTGTGAGTATTATACGAGCAGCAGTCTTGACAGGTTGATTAAGTTCAATTTGACCGAAAATCGCGCTGAGAGGATTGATAGCAATTTTATCTGTTTGTACCTCTATTTCTTGTATACGAACACCTTGTATTTCCAGCCCTTCTCCAGATAAAGAAACAGTATCTGCTTGCCCTTGAATTATTTTTAGCAAATCTGTTTGTACATCTACTTCTATTGTTTCTGCTCCATCTAACTGACTGAATAGTGTGTTTTCTGCTGCTTGAGATAGTAAATTTTCCTCAAGATTTCTTTCTTGTGACATGAGTTTATTTTCTTTTATATCTTCTGTTTAATTTAAGTGCTAAAAAGCTATAAGTGTATCTGTAATAAGGTATAGAATAAGATACCTTTAGAAATAGATACTATAAAATTAGTCCTTAAAAAATAACTATTTATTTTCCATTAATAAATTATGTTTTATTATTTTGCAGACTGCCCGTTCTTCTGGACGCAATTCTAATTTTGATGTGTCTTGTTTTTTCTCTAATTCTTGTTCCATCATAGCCAAAAAAAAGCCGTCTATATATGCTTCCATAATAGCTGGATGAACATAATATTTTCGACAAGTTGCCGGACGATTGCCTAGTTCTTGGGCTACATTTTTAATTGCTTGGCTGATATTTTTCTTGACTGCGGTTTGTGAGGTAACTTGCCCTAAATCATATAATTCTTGTGCTGCTAAAACAGTACCAAACCACGTACGAAAATCTTTAGCAGTGAAATCTAAACCTGTGATTTCGCGTAGGTAATCATTCACATCACTAGAGCCAATCACTTGTCGATGTCCGTCATCATCAAGATACTGAAATAATTCTTGTCCGGGAAGATATTGACAATTTTTGACAATTCTTGCCAAACAGTGATCGCTCACATCAATATCATGCTCTACACCACTTTTCCCCCGGAATTTAAATCTTAGCTTAGAACCAGAGATTTCGACGTGGCGGTCTCTCATTGTCGTCAAACCAAAAGATTTATTCGTTTGGGCATATTCTTCATTTCCCACCCGAATTTTGGTAATTTCCATCAGCCTCACTACCGTTGCCAATACTTTTTCCTTCGGCAATCCCCGCAGTGCCAAATCTTCTTGCGCCCGTTGGCGAATCTTCGGTAGTGCTTGCCCAAAGGCAATCATCCGCGTAAATTTAGTTTGACTACGAATTTTTTGCCAATGAGAATGATAGCGGTACTGCTTCCGCCCCTTTGCATCTCTCCCCGTAGCTTGTAAATGTCCTTGCGAATGAGGACAAATCCAAACCTCACTCCAAGCAGGTGGAATTACAAGAGCTTTAATCCTAGTTAATTCCGTTTCATCGCAGATTTTTTTGCCTTTGACATCGAAATAACAAAACTCTTCATCCACAAGCTGTCGCCAAATGCCTGGGCTAGTATCGTTAACATAATGTAGTCCTACTAATTCCGCTGATTCAATCGGATCGATAACGAGTGCCGCTTTAACTTCTTTGATAATTTCCTTGTGAAGCTTTAGCTGCATAGACGGGAAAATACATAGATAAATAAGTCTTATACCTGCAAATGTAGCTAATTTCCACCTCTGGAAAATCTGTATAAAAGCAGAGATAGGCGATCGCAATCTCGTCTAAAAGTCATATAGCCTAATTCTTGATGATGCTGTAAATACTATTCACCATAAACCCGCGTTAACCAACTTGGATAAGCATAGGAATCAACAGCAAGAAACTTGAAGCCGCATTCAGTATTAAATGCTTTGTTGGCTGTAATTTGTAGATTATCCATTAAACGGCTATTATCACCAAACGCTTCAAACCCTAAGCTCCACCAAGCGCTCTCTTGTATCGTTAGATGAGTAAGTTCAACCTTGCAACCGTTATCAATATTTTCATCGTCGCACATAGGCTGTAGCGAAAACTCAGGTAAGACTTGGTAAAGTTGAGAGTAACGAACTTTTTGAACGCTTACCCAGACAGGGTTATTCACAACTTGATCCAACTCAAAACTTTCTTGTTTTGAATCGCAACACAACCACTTACCCCATTTTTCCACTTTGCCTTCTACCGAGCCACTAAAATTTAGAGTGCCTAATTCTGCTTTACGCCATTTGACTTCTAATCTTTCTTGCCGCAGTTTAATGCCCAAGAACTTAGATTCGGGAGAGTAAAGATATATATCCTCCCTTGTTTCTGGAGCTTGTAACGGCTGAACAAGACAATTTTGCTCAAACCACAATTGAATTTCTTCTGGTGCTTTGCGAGGGTAAAACCACCGCAGTTCGTAAGTTGTCAGCATCCGTGGGACAATGATAAACGAAAAATTACGCTTGTCTTGTATTGCTTCCAGCCTAAAGGAATTAAAACCAATGTGGAAAAAAATTGCAATTATTTTTTTATTAGTGTTAACTTTTAGCTTAACTAATTACAGTACTGCTGCTGCGGCAGGGCTTAGAGACTACGTAGACACTACTGATGGCTATCAATTCTCATATCCTAACGGCTGGGTTCAAGTTAAAGTTGCCAACGGGCCTGATGTAGTTTTTCACGATTTAATAGAGTTTAGTGAGAATGCCTCTGTTGTCATTAGTCCAGTACCAGAAGGTAAAACTTTGGTAGAGTTGGGGACGCCCACAGAAGTAGGATATAAATTGGGGAAAAATGCCCTTGCTCCTGAAGGTTCTGGTCGTCAAGCCGAATTAGTCAATGCCGAGCAAAGAGAGTTAAACGGTAATACTTACTACATATTAGAATATCTGATCACCCTCCCCAACAAACAACAACGGCATAATCTAGCTAGCGTCACCACTAGTAGAGGAAAACTCTTTACTTTCAATGCCTCTATTCCAGAAAAACGCTGGCGGAAAGTTAAAGGCATGATTCAAGAATCTGTAGATTCTTTTTCAGTGTATTAGTTAAGAGTTAGTGGTTAGTCATTGGTTATTAGTCATTTGTTAGTGGTTGGTGGGTAGTGGTTTTGTTGATAACTTTGCCGTTCAATAACTGATGATTTATTTTCTAAACCCGCCCGTACACTGGCTAGTGGTTTATTACTCTCCTTGTCCCCTTGTCTCCCCTCTTTCCCTCCTAGCATATGGGCATGACAACATTCGTTCTCGCCTCAGCTTCTCCAGCGCGACGACGCTTGCTGCAAACTGTTGGGATTGAACCGATAGTTTGCCCTAGTGATTTTGATGAGTCGCAAGTACAACTTAACGATCCGGCACAATTAGTGCAAACTTTAGCCCAACGTAAAGCCCAGACTGTAGCACCTCAATTTAATTCTGTTTTGATAATGGGTTGTGACTCCGTTTTAGCTCTTAATGGTGAGATTCACGGTAAACCAAAAGACACTGCCGAAGCTCGTCAGCGCTGGCAGTTGATGCGAAATCATTTTGGCGATTTATATACAGGTCATACTTTAATTGATCTATCTCAAAATCGCACTCTGGTTAGATGCCAAGTTACAAGAGTTTACTTTGCTCCAATGAGCGATCGCGCTATTGATGCCTACATTGCTACGGGCGAACCACTCAAATGTGCCGGAGCTTTTGCTCTTGAAGGTTACGGTAGTTTATTTGTAGAAAAAATAGAAGGTTGTCACAGTAA
The DNA here is from genome assembly GCF_038404745.2 of Chlorogloeopsis sp. ULAP02. Classification (NCBI taxonomy): domain Bacteria; kingdom Bacillati; phylum Cyanobacteriota; class Cyanophyceae; order Nostocales; family Chlorogloeopsidaceae; genus Chlorogloeopsis; species Chlorogloeopsis sp. ULAP02. The sequence goes on from NZ_JAYKTT020000030.1 coordinate 21,976, forward strand.
TGTGATTGGACTGAGTTTACCTTTACTGCGGCAAATGCTGGCAGAATTGGGGTACGATGTCACAGATTTCTGGAATAACTAGTCAAAAAGGCGAAAGGAAACTCCGTCAACAGATAAAATATATGTAATAGCCGAATTAACCGTAAATCACTACGGTTAATTCGTCCTCTACAAAACCGACTGCTGAATTCGTTGCCTACTTGCCGCCATAGAAAAAGGCAGCTTCTTTATCTTTTAAAGGCGCAAACCCAGCATCTATCAGCATTTTGTCAAGTTCTGCTTGAGGAATATGTTTTGCTCCAATCCGTACGATCCGCGATCGCATGGTATTGCTGACACCACTGCGTTGTCTGTTTGCTTCTAGTGCCATGACTTTGTGATAAAGCTCCAGTTTGGCAGGGGGAATCGGAGAACCGTCAAAATCAATTCCCTGTGCGATCGCTTCATCAACAGCATCAGCACCCTTGGTTGTTTGCTTCACTTCGTTTGTTTCAGCAGTCATGGCTAATGTATTTTGATCGTCAATGCTGCATTCTACCAAGGTTCAGGATACAAAATAGCAACTATTTTTTCCGTGTAGCGAATTATCTAGCAAGCTCCCATTAAGGAATTCCTGTGCGGCGAAAAGGGCTAAACTCAAATATTACCGTATTGTTGCTTACACGCTTGTATATTTAAAACTTTTAGATTAATCTCAATCCAACGGTATAGCCATTAGGTGGTGCAATGTTTGAACCCCACACTCCTCAAAGAAAAGACCGTGCCTTAGAAAAAGCTCTGACTAACAAAATCATCGACGATTATTTTGAACACTCAGAAAGCTGGTTGCGAGCAATTTTGCGGATGTGCATCTTCTCTTTGGCTCATTTAGATGAACAACCTGTATTCATGGTGGAATGCCCCAATCAAGCAGTAGCCAAGCGTTTAAGCCGTAAAACCTATCCTTTTCGAGGTATTATCTACTTCTTAACAGATAATTTATATATTGACGATCGCAGTTTATTTTGCTACCAGGAAGAGGAGGGAAACTGGCGCTGCTTTGATACTAGCACCAATTCTTGGACTACTTTAAGCAATCCTTCAAAGCCCACAGCCTCAACAGACGGATGAGAAATTAAAAAATCGACCACAGATGGACACAGATAAACACAGATAAATCATCCGTGTGCATCTGTGTTTATCTGTGGTCGCTATTATCATAATATTTGGATTATTCAAGTGAGTTTAGCTAATTCACATTAGACGTAGTTAGTTAGTAGTTAATTGTGAAAAAGCACCACTAACCATTGTACGGGAGGGTTTTACTGATTATCTTTGGGTTTAAACAGATAATTTATTTTTATAAACCCGCCCCCACATCTACTCTCTTCTTTGTCGCGTTAATAATCCTCCGAAAAATGCTCCTAAAATAGTACCAGTCCACAGCCCTGTAGTGCTGCCTTGCCAAATTGCTCCTGGTGTTTCCCAAGCATTGCACATCTGCTGTAAACCCCAAGCTTGATTTTGGCACTTTTGGCTGCGCAAAGTTAAGCTAATTTGCCCACCGATGTAAGCACTTAAAAAGCCTGATAGCAATGCTAAAAAGGTGCAAATGAAAATTCGGTTTTTAGTCATTAATCATTGGTTATTAGTCATTAGGGGCGGGTTTATATAGATATCTCATCATCTTGGAAAGATTGCTTTGAAAACCCGCCCGTGCATTGGTTATTGGGTAGTTATTTACTACTATCTACTATCCACTGACTACTATCCACCAACAATAATCAACCTGTATTTCTCATCCCGGCAGCAATACCATTAATTGTCAACAATGCCCCACGCAGCAGTTCTCCCTTACTATATCGAGAGTGAATAACTCCAGAAGTGGGTATATTTTTTGACTGGCGCAATCGCTTGAGCAGAGCAACTTGGATAAAGCCTAGCGGTACAATTGTGCCATTGCGTAGCTGCACAGAACGCTGCAAAACAGGATCGCCATCTAAAAGTCGTTGGTGATCGGTGATTTTGAGAACTAAATCTCGTGTGAGATAGTATTCATTGGCTATTTGCTCAAATAGTCTCTTAAAACGGGGTATATCTTGCGGATTAGACAATTCTTCCACGTAGCGCCGTGCCATTTGCAAGTCTACTTTTGCTAAAGTCATTTCTGCTTTGGAAATAACCATCTTAAAGAATGGCCATTTAATGTAAAAATAACGCAGCAATTTTAGGTGTTCTTCCGGCTCTTCGTTCAAAAATTCTTGTAATGCCGTGCCAACACCATACCAAGAAGGTAGCAAAAACCGTGTTTGCGTCCAGCTAAATACCCAAGGAATTGCCCGCAAACCACTTAAATCTTTTTTACCTGATGGACGACGCGCTGGGCGAGAGCTAATTTGTAGGAGGCTAATCTCTTCTATCGGAGTCACTTGGTGGAAGAAATCAATAAAATCTGGTTCTTCGTAGATGAGAGCGCGATAATGAGTACGCGATCGCACTGCCAACTCTTCCATAATTTCATTCCAAGGTTCAATATCATCAAACCCAGTTCGCAATAAGCTAGCCTGAATTACAGCAGTGGTAATAGTTTCCAAATTGAACAGGGCTAAATCTCGTAAGGAATATTTAGAAGCTAACACTTCCCCTTGTTCGGTAATTTTGATGCGCCCGTTGATACTGTGACCAGGCTGTGCCAAAATAGCCTCATAAGCTGGGCCACCACCGCGTCCAACAGAGCCACCACGTCCGTGGAATATCCTCAAATTGACACCATAATTTTCAGCAATTTGCTGTAGTGATTTTTGGGCTTTATGAATTTCCCAGTTACTGCTTAAAAAGCCAGAGTCTTTATTACTATCAGAATACCCCAGCATTACTTCTTGCAAATTGGGAGTCAGAGTAGATTTAGACGCACAGAAAGATTCATTCTTCCTGTCACCTGTCCCCTGTCCCCTGTCCCCTTCAATTGCTGCGTATCCACCTGCCAGTAAAGCCCGATATAAAGGCAATTCAAACAACTGCCGCATGACGCTACGCGATCGCTGCAAGTCTTCTACTGTTTCAAATAGGGGTACTACTTGAATGGTGCCAACAGCAGTACCAGGATCGTAAAGCCCTGCTTCTTTGGCTAAAAGCAATACTTCTAGCACATCACTGACTTGGCGGCACATACTGATAATGTAAGTTTTGCAGATGTCGCCACCAAATTCTTGTTGGAGCGATCGCACTACTCGCAAGGTTTCAATAACATCGTTAGTCTTTGCTGAAAATGGTAATTGTGCTGGAATTAAAGGACGGCGAGTTTGGAGTTCGCTCACCAACCAAGCAACTCTTTCTTCCTCGCTCAATTCGTCGTAAGGCTGCTTTAAAACACCTAAATACTCCAAAATTTCATTTAAAGCATCGGAATGGCGCGAGGATTCTTGACGAATATCTAAACAAGTCAAGTTAAAACCAAAAATTTCTACCTGACAAATCAAATTTTCTAGTTCGCGACAAGTTAATCCTGTTTCATTTAAATTACGTTCAATGAGGCGTAATTCTGCTAAAAATTCATCTCCAGAGCGATATATCGGCGTGTTATCGTTTTTGATTATTTCCCGTTTTGAGAGAGCTAAATTGCGATCGCGAGTATTTTCTAAACGTTTCAATACATATGACATTTTCAGCCGATACGGTTCTTGGCGATAACGCAATGCCAACTCGTCATATACTTCACTCAGCTGCGATTGCTCTATCTCTAAAGATTCCAGTAAATCTGGCAGAACATCACTCCAGTGTAGCGACACGCTTAATAAATTAATCAAGCGTTTAATTGATTGAATATACCTTTCTAAAACAATATTGCGCTGATAGCAAGCTGTCTGCCAGGTGATTTCTGGTGTTACCGATGGGTTGCCATCTCTGTCTGCCCCTACCCAAGAACCAAATTTGCAAAAGTTCTTCCTCGGTGGTTCCAGCCAAGGAAAAGTGCTAGCTAAAGAGCGCTGTAAATGCTTGTATAGTTGGGGAATAGTCTCAAACAAAACTTCTTGGAAGTAGTGCAAAGCATAGTCTACTTCATCTAGTACTGAAGGTTTAAACTGGTGCAACTCATCAGTTCGCCACCACAAACGTATTTCTTCTATTAATTGTTCCCGAATTTCTGTTGCTTCCCAAGAACCAGAATTACCAACACGCTTTTCAACTACATCTAGCTGTTGTAGTAGTTTGACTACTCGTCTTTGTTTGTCGCGAATTGTGTGACGGACGATTTCTGTTGGGTGAGCGGTAAACACCAGTTGTACATCTAACTGTGCAATTAGGCGTTGAATTTGTTGAGGTGGTACGTTTAGCTGATATAAATGGGGAAACAAGGCAGCAAAAGTGCCTTTGCGTTTACCACTCAAGTCCGCTTGCCAACTTTTTGTTAGCAAATCTGCTCCTAGTCCGTTGTTGAGAGGTTTTTCTTCTGTATGAGAAACTGGTGAAGCAGCAATATTTGGTAGAGTTTCCTGAGTTCCTGGTTCTTTTCCTTCCTCATAACGATTCATTTGCTGCCGTTGTTCGTAATCCTGCTCTATGATATTGATCAGCTGAAAATACAAAGCAAAAGCACGAGCCGCTCGAATGGCTTCGTTAATGTTCAGCTGCTCAATCAATTTAAATACAGAGGAAGCTTGATCGTTAGTTGCTTGTCCTTCTGGCGAACACAAGTCGCGTAATTGCCGCAACAGATCTACCATTTTTTGGCCACATTCCTGCCGAAGAACGGACTCCCATAATTCCTCTACTATTTGTAGACGATGGCGTAAAAATAAATCGGAGGCAGGGTAGACATTCACATCCTGAGAGAAAAAGTATAAAAGGGAACTCATATCCTCTGTTCTGTTAAAGCTAGTTATTTTTATGATTTCAGGTTTTGGACTCTACAGTCATGGAGTTTGCCACGATCATTTTCAGAAAAAATAGTATAATAACTAACTTTCGTTTTCTAGCTTGTTTTCTGGAAAGTCAAGGATGGGTAAGCGATCGCCACGAAATATTTCTTCAGTGGCTTCTCCGATCGCTTGTAAAGTTTGTGCGGTGGCTTTCTCCGCTAACAGCAACATGAGAACAGACGTCGTACCAACTTGTAAGAGGAAAGATTGGGGAATGGAAAACAAAACTAAATTGAGATCGGAATTTGTTGAAGATTTAGAGTTAAAAGATGACATAGGTTATTCTCTGTGGTGTGAGGATGAATGGAGACGGGCAAAATTCGACAAATGGCGGACTTGCAAGCTAAAACTGTGCTTTGCTCGATTGGTAAATTTATAATGCAGAAAAAATGTTAAAAAACTTCATATCGTGATGATTCTCATGGTTCTAGTTTACAAGTCAAGATACTATCCCCAATACTAGCTCCTGCATACTCAACTTCCCATGAAAACAGCATTACCACCGAGCCAACAAACACTAATACAATGGGTAAGCCAAGCAACAGGAATTAACACTTTAGGAGTGAAAATTCGGTTGCGGGGAAACGATCTATACATCCTTTGTGAAAGTCAAGAATGCCCCCGGCGTTGGCGTACTCTGTCTGATTTGCTGCACGCACTACAGCATACAAATTTGGATGTTTTGACAAGTAGCGAACAACCCTCAATATACCAAGTTTTCGTCTACGGTCGAAAGAAGGGTGAAACCAAGCCGCAATGGTGCCATCAAGTTTTCTTAAATCAATTGGAGCGGCACTTGGAACAGGTAGAACAAGCCTTACTCCAAGATGCAGAAAAATCCTCTCACACTGGTGGAGCGCTGGTTCTCTCTAACGAAAGCTTGGCGCGTCAAGGCAATCCAGATGCGATCGCTCGCTATTTAAGCGAAACACTAAGTTCTTTGGGTGTGGCGGTAGAAGTTAAAGTCAAGCAGCAACAGGGAACTCCACAAAATCCGATCGCTCAAAATCGATTGTGGATATATTGCCAGTCTAGTTATGTCCCCGATCCTTCATTAATTGCCGAGCCAGTGGCGCGGAAATTGCGTAATCTGAAGCTTTCTGGTTATGAAGATGCAGTTATTGCCACAACAGTAGCAGGTGAAACAGGCTTTGGTTGGGTGCTGCGGGTAGATCTCACTCCAACCGAAGTAATGCTGAAAGAATGGGCGCGTTGGGGAGATGTACAGGCGATCGCCCGCTTAGTCAACGAGAAATTATCTGAGTTCAATCTCAAGGTGGGGATAACTCTCAAAGAATCTACACTACATATGTTTTGCAGCCCCGCTGCTTTGGAGCCAGCAACATTCCAAATACCGGAAAAAGCCCTGTGCTTAAGAGTGATCATGTCTCAGTTGGAAGTTATTGCTCCCCAAGGTATTGTTGCAGCTACTATATACGGACACACACACGCTGATAAGCAACCAGCTTGGATAGATTGGCAAACTTTGCCTGCCTCAGAACATCAAGCTTTAGCAACGTCAGTAATGGAATTAGCGGCTGGAGGCGATCAACCTGCTCTTGTTTTCTTACTAGAGCGAATGCTTAATCCGGATCTAGATCTTCGCCTCAAAACAGGTGGGACTCGTGTTCTGTTGGTAAGCAAAGGCGATTTGTTACATATTATGTGCGATGCACCAGTTTGCCCTGCACGCAAAAGAGTGGCAGAAAAAGTTACTCAATTTGTATCGCAATTGAATATTCCTGGTTTAGCAGGAGTACGTGTCTATGGTCGTCGTGCAGGTAACAAGGAACCTTTATGGCATTATGGCGTCGATTTTGTCAACCGTCAACGTTTAGTACCAGAAGCTACTCCAGAATTCGCCGCTACCGCTGCTTACGTTGGCGATCTGATTCCATCTGAAGATAGCGAGTCTGTGCTGCGCCCTGATTTGACTAGACAAGAAGTACAAAGTATTTTTGCGGAAGTTGCTTGTTATTGGGGTACAAAACTTAGACAATGGCTTTTGGCAACACAGCTATTGACTGAAACCAACCAGCCACAAGAGCAAGCAGCAGACGAACACGCCAACTATCGAGTAGCGATTGTTTGGGGTACTTTGGGATTACTGTTGACTTTGCAGTCAGATTGGATATTAGCTCAGATTGTTTTGAACTCTACACCTCCAACACCGACAACTGTTAGCACTCCAGCTCCAACAGCTGTAGCTAATTCTCTAGAAAACAACGAAAGTACAATCTTTTTTGCCAATACATCAAAAGAAAAATCTCCCGGCAAGCAAACTGAGGTATTCAATGCTTCTGGATTCACGAGTATAGAAGATACCAAACCAAGAGAAAAAGCAACTGCAACTGCAATTTTGCTGGCAGCGCGATCACAGTTTCCCAGTTTTAACGCTCGGCAATTAGATGAGCAGCTAGCACTTTACAGGCAGCGACTTATGAAGGCTGGCAAACCGCCTGATGTATTAATTCTCGGCTCCTCGCGCGCGCTGAGGGGAATAGATCCCTCAGCGCTTTCTAAAGCCCTAACTACTCATGGATATCCTCACGTTGAGGTGTTTAACTTTGGTATAAATGGAGCCACAGCACAAGTTGTAGATTTTGTCTTACGCCGAGTTTTAGAGCCATCAGAACTACCAAAACTGATTATTTGGGCAGATGGTGCGCGTGCCTTTAATAGTGGTAGAGAGGATATAACCTTTAATGCGATCGCAGCATCTCCAGGTTACCAAAAAGTCTTGCAAAAAGAATTAGTAACCCAAAATTCTAATGATTATCTCAGCAGTTCTCAGTCTACACAAATAGAGCAGACAGTAAAAACAAAAACTCAACTAGAGAATAATTATAAATCTTTAGATAAACTTTTAAATCAAACTTTATCTTCTATTTCTAGAACACATCAACAACGCGAAGAACTCAAAAAACTACTCAATAAAAAGTTGAAAGCTGTACCATTTATGCAAGAAAGCTCGGCAAAAGTTAGTACAAATAATACAACTTTAGATACTGAGCAGTATTTGGTTGAGCAAGCAGTTGATTTTGATGGTTTTTTACCATTATCTATTCGTTTTAATCCATCCACATATTATCAAAAACATCCTAAAGTTACTGGTAACTATGATAATGACTATACTGCTTTTAAATTAGAAGGTAAGCAAGAAATTGCCTTACAAGCAGTACTGCGATTCACCGAATCTCAAAAAATTAATTTAGTCTTTGTGAATATGCCACTAACAGCAGAATACTTAGATCCTATTCGTCAGCAATATGAGCAGGAATTTCAACAATATATGCTAACTTTAGCCGAACGTTCAAACTTAATTTACCGTGATTTTAGAGTTCTTTGGCCAACAGCGAATGACTATTTTTCTGATCCTAGTCATCTCAATCGTTACGGTGCATACGAAGTCTCGCAAAAACTTGCTATTGATCCGATGATTCCTTGGCCTGCAAAATAGGTCAATCTTAGTACAAGTTCAGATAGCAAATGGAAGGACAAAGAGACACAGGGACAAGGGGAATAGTAACTACTAACTACTAACTACTAACCAATGACTAATAACTGATGATTAACTAAATGAATTTCATATCAATTTTATACGGAATTTTCTTGCTAGTAGTACTTGCATTCTATTGGTCTGTAGCAAAGCAGAGATTGCGTTTATGGATACTCTTAATAGCCAGTATTGCATTTTATGCAACTCTACAGCTTCAGTACATTCCCTTGTTGCTAGTACTAATTTTTATTAACTTTCGGATAGGAATAGCAATCGGGCAAAACCAATTACCAGAGCAACATTCTTTAAATGAGGATATTACTGACGAAGAATCTAGATTTGCACAAGCTGATTGGAACAGCAAAAGTGTAAAACTATTATACCTGGGCGTGAGCATTAATATTTTGCTTTTGCTAGGTTTTAAATATTTATCCCCATTATTAAACTTTATCGGCAATAACAACTCAACAAATTTACCATTTGCATATTCCAAAATTATTGCACCTTTAGGAATTTCATTTTTTGTATTTGAGTGTATTGCTTATTTAGTAGATGTTTATCGGGGAGCACCTGCTACCTATCAATTTATTAAATTTGCAGCCTATAAATTTTTCTTTGCTAAATTAATTTCTGGCCCAATTACTCGGTTTCATAATTTAGCAAATCAATTTAGTAACTTGCGATCGCTTACTGCCGAAAACCTATCAGAAGCCTTATGGTTGATTGCTATTGGAGCAGCGAAAAAAGGTTTAATAGCAGATCATATAGGTATCTATGTAGATTTATGCTTTGGTAATTTACAACGGGCGAGTAGTGCTGATTTATGGTTAGCAACATTTGCTTATGGTTTTCAGTTATATCTCGATTTCAGTGGTTACGTAGATATCGCCCGTGGTACTGCTCTACTGTTTGGTTTAGTTTTACCAGAAAATTTTGATTTCCCTTACTTCAGTACTAGTATTGCTGAGTTTTGGCGACGTTGGCATATGACACTAGGAGACTGGCTGCGTAACTACCTCTACTTTCCGTTAGGCGGTTCTCGTAAAGGTTTAGATCGTACCTGTTTAAATTTGATGATTGTAATGATTATTGCGGGTATTTGGCATGGAGCAGCCTTGGGATTTTTAGTTTGGGGTGCATACCACGGTTTGGCTTTAGTAGTGCATAGACTTACTGATGCCCTTAGCGATAGCTTTGAGGAGCTAGAAAGTTTCTGGCAACAGCCTTTAGGTATTTTTATCAGTTGGTTACTGACGCAACTGATGGTTTTTACTTCTTGGATTTGGTTCCGCCTACCAAATTTGCAAGACTCATCTTTGGTATTTCAGCGGTTATGGGGTTATCGGGGTGATGCTCAATTTGCTCAAAAGGTTTATGTAGAAGCACTGAACATCAGTCAATATCAGTTAACTATACTTTTGCTATCTCTAACTACTTTTATGACTGTAGTTTACTTTTTCAATCGTCAACTGAAACTACAACTTAATTGGTATATAAAACTTTTGTTTGTAATTCCTTGTTTCTACGCCGTTTGGGTATTAGCTCCCGAAGGAAGCCTGCCATATATCTACTTTGATTTCTAACTATCCACTTAACTCTAAATAAATCTAAATAAAACTATAATTTTTTGTAACATTACTAAATATATTTCCATTTATTTTAACAAAAGTTAATATTATGAATTAAATAATATTTTTAGTGAGTAAATACTTGCACAAAATAAAAATTTGTGTAAACCTTTTTAATATAGGTAGAAATTACATCTGCCTAATTCATTGTCAAGAATTTATTGCACTTATAAAATAATGACCACAACCCTACAAAGACGCACAAGCGCCAACGCATGGGAGCGGTTTTGTGAGTGGATCACCAGCACGGACAACCGTTTATACATCGGTTGGTTCGGCGTGTTGATGATCCCAACCCTGTTAGCCGCTACAACTTGCTTCATCATCGCCTTCATCGCCGCACCCCCCGTAGACATCGATGGCATCCGTGAACCAGTAGCAGGTTCCTTGATGTACGGAAACAACATCATCTCTGGTGCAGTAGTACCTTCTTCCAACGCCATTGGTTTGCACTTCTACCCAATCTGGGAAGCAGCATCCTTAGATGAATGGCTCTACAACGGTGGCCCTTACCAATTGGTAATTTTCCACTTCTTGATCGGTTGCTTCTGCTACCTCGGTCGTCAGTGGGAATTGTCCTACCGCTTAGGTATGCGCCCCTGGATTTGTGTAGCTTACTCTGCTCCATTGGCATCTGCAACCGCAGTTTTCTTGATCTACCCCTTAGGTCAAGGTTCCTTCTCTGACGGAATGCCTTTGGGAATCAGTGGAACCTTCAACTTCATGTTGGTGTTCCAAGCCGAGCACAACATCCTCATGCACCCCTTCCACCAACTCGGTGTCGCAGGTGTCTTCGGCGGTAGCTTGTTCTGTGCAATGCATGGAAGTTTGGTAACCTCTTCTCTGGTACGTGAAACCACCGAAACCGAATCTCAAAACTACGGTTACAAGTTCGGTCAAGAAGAAGAAACCTACAACATCGTTGCTGCTCACGGTTACTTCGGTCGCTTGATTTTCCAATACGCTTCTTTCAACAACAGCCGCTCGTTGCACTTCTTCTTGGCAGCTTGGCCGGTTGTATGTATCTGGTTCACTGCTCTGGGCATCAGCACGATGGCGTTCAACCTGAATGGTTTCAACTTCAACCAGTCTGTGATTGATTCTCAAGGTCGTGTCATCAACACCTGGGCTGACATCATCAACCGCGCTAACTTGGGTATGGAAGTGATGCACGAGCGTAATGCTCACAACTTCCCTCTCGACTTGGCTAGTAGCGAAGCTGCTCCTGTTGCTCTCAGCGCTCCTGCTATCAACGGTTAATATTTCTTAATAGATGTGAGATTTCACGTCTAGGTAAAAAATAAAAAGCGTCCTCAAAAAAGAGGGCGCTTTTTTATATTAGGTGAACAATAATTCAATATATAAGCTACTTTTGCTTGTTGTATATCACCTCAACAGCCTAAAACAAATTAATGTAAATAAGTATTGATCATAAACAGAGTATTCGTATCATAAATTAACAAAATAATATTGAAAAATATAAAAAATTTATGTAAAAACTGAATTTAAGAGCCGGGAAAATTTCCCTCTAATTTAACCGTCTCCCTGGGGAAGGTTAGTAAGATTTTTGTTTTTTTATTTGGTGTGAGGCAACTGACAACAGATTCAAAGTTTGAATCTGAACGTTCCGGCGATGGGGAGAAGGTTTTTGGTAAAAATCCATGAAAACAGTGAATTTCTCAATTTTTGCTAATTGAGAAACTTGCGTTCAACAGTTTATAAACAAAACAGCCATGACCACAATTTTAAGAAGAGGCGAAAGAGAGAGCCTGTGGGATCGGTTCTGTGAATGGATTACCAGCACCAATAACAGACTTTATATCGGCTGGTTCGGCGTTTTGATGATCCCAACGCTGTTAACAGCTACCATCTGTTTCATCATTGCCTTTATTGCTGCACCGCCAGTCGATATTGACGGCATCCGCGAACCAGTTTCTGGTTCTTTGTTATACGGCAATAACATCATCACAGGTGCTATTGTTCCAACATCCAATGCTATTGGATTGCACTTTTACCCGATTTGGGAAGCAGCTTCCCTTGATGAATGGCTCTATAATGGCGGGCCTTATGAATTAATTGTTTTCCATTTTCTCATTGGTATCTTCTGTTGGTTGGGACGGCAATGGGAGTTAAGCTATCGCCTGGGTATGCGTCCTTGGATTTGTGTAGCTTACTCTGCTCCTGTAGCAGCAGCAACTTCTGTTTTCCTAATTTATCCAATTGGGCAAGGTAGTTTTTCTGACGGAATGCCTCTCGGTATTAGCGGCACATTCAACTTTATGCTTGTGTTCCAAGCCGAGCATAACATCTTGATGCATCCCTTCCATCAACTGGGTGTAGCAGGTGTATTTGGTGGTAGCTTGTTCTGCGCGATGCACGGTTCTTTGGTAACTTCTTCGCTTGTACGGGAAACAACTGAAACCGAATCTCAAAACTACGGTTACAAGTTCGGACAAGAACAGGAAACATACAGTATCGTGGCTGCTCACGGCTACTTTGGACGATTAATTTGGCAATATGCCAGCTTTAATAACTCTCGTTCCTTACACTTCTTCTTGGCAGCTTGGCCTGTAGTATGTATTTGGTTCACGGCATTAGGCATCAGTACTATGGCGTTCAACCTGAATGGGTTTAACTTTAACCAATCAATTCTTGACTCTCAAGGACATGTAGTGAATACATGGGCAGATGTATTGAACCGTGCCAACTTAGGTATAGAAGTAATGCATGAGCGCAATGCTCACAACTTCCCGCTAGACTTAGCAGCTGGTGAAGCTGTACCTGTGGCGATGAGCGCTCCTGTAATCAATGGTTAATTACTGATGTGTAGAGCAATGGCTTTCTAATTTCTCTGCATATTTTGGAGATATAAAGAGCGTTCTCAATCTTGAGAGCGCTTTTTATTAAGTTAATAGTAAAGTAACTATTTTGGTGAGATTGAAAAAGTCAAATGTATGGGAAAATAAGGTTTTTGACGTATACGCTCACACTTTAGATCAATAAATTTAAACTGATTAATTTGCTGATTTGAGTCTGGGCAGTATCAGTTCTATATGCTACATTCATGGCGAAATTATCCAAAAAATGAAAGCTATGAATTCAGAACTGACTACACTTGTCGCTCAGGAAGTATTTATTTGCCATCAAAAAGAGCAACACAAATATTTATCTCCTGATTGCTTGTCAAAGCATATATTATCTATTTTTGAGAGTTTAAAGATTGCATATAACTCTAAAAATGCTGTTGAAATAGAGCGTATATTCTCTGATTATTATTTGGGTTCTTTTTATTCCCTGAAAAATAAAACTGCTTTAATTAACTTTTTTCAAGAAACTTTTCGCTCACTACCAATAGGTGTAAGTTTGGACTTAACCATTAATATCTATCAAATTATCGAAGATAACACAGAAGTTTGTCGAGCAATCATTGATTTTTCTAGTAAGCTTAAGTTATTTATGATGCCTTTTCAAACATTTGATTCTGAACGAGTTTATATCGAATTACATCCAGAAATCTCTCATGGTATATGGAAAATTACGAAAATTGACACTACTAAAGACTAAAATTAGTTCTCTATACCATCTGTAATACACATTTTTCTTCGCAAAGCGTATAGATTGAGAACCAATCTTCACTTCAAAATCTATCAAGGATGATGGTGAGTTATTCAGCATGATTACAAACTCCCATGTCAAGAAAAAGGGCATGGGATGTCGGGTGTAAGGATAATTAGTGTTTGCTCTGTAGACGCAACAGCGGCAACAGTCGGTACCCTCCACCGACTTAAAGCCTAGCAGTTCATCTAATTAAATCCTCCCCAAAGGGCAAGCAATGCAAAGAATTGTACTCTAGCATGGAAAAGTTGCTTACAAATTCTTAAGTTGATGAGATCTACTATTCGCTTATTCTGAAATCTATACTGTTCCTGCTTTTCTTGCGATAATTCCCAACAGGTACAGGCACTTGACACTGGTTAATCAAGGGGAGGATAGATGACACTTAAGCGGTTGGGTTTATTTTTTTTGACGCTGGTAGCTATTTTTGTTTCAGGTACGTCTCTAGTTAATAGTTGGCAAGAACCTCAGTTTCAAAATCGTTTGGAACTCTACCAAACAAATATTGTGCTACAAGCCTCGCAATGGCAACCGCCAGATAGTAAGGACAGTAATTTCAAGGTAGCGAAGGAAGCGATCGTAGGCGAAAAACCCCTAGAAACAGCTATTAAGCAGTATCAGCAGGCACGTAAATCAGCTCAACTGAATCTAGAAAAAGCCGAAAAACAGCTGGCACGGCTGACATCGGAAGCAGCCACTACTCCTGCAACTCCCAAATCTCAATCAGAAATTCCTCCTGTTAGCAATGTCTCTCCTTCGTTACAGGAAAAACAGTTGCAGCAAACTCTCAACCAATTGCAAAAATCAATTGCTGAAATAGATTTACAGTTAGGAATCTTACAAATACAGCAAGGGAAAAATGATACTGCCTTTAAAACATGGAATGAATTACAGCAAAATTTAGACATGGATTCGCCATTGCGCGAAACAGCCGCCACACTGATTGGGCTGTGGAGTAATCCTCCTCGTCTTCTCCCAGATGCGCAACAAGTGATCCAAGATAACTTAGAAGGTTGGTTCCGATATACCACCCTTACCAAACTGTACGAATCCCAGCAACGTCAAGAAGCCTTGGAAAATATTAAAGTCGAGGCACAAGAAGCTGCTATGGATGCTTTATGGAAATTAGCAATTATAGGTACTATTCCAGCACTAGGGGCTTTTATTGGAATTGGACTACTGATATTTTTGATTGGACAGCGTCTAGTTAAAGGTAAAACAGCTTTACTAGAGCAAAATGCTGATGTAGGTTGGACAACACCCTGGGATGGAGAAACGATTTTACAAGTCTTCGTTGTCGGTTTTTTCTTTATGGGGCAACTTTTAATTCCTTTGGTGTTAGCCCTTCTCCCTATTCCACGTCCAGTTCTAAATGTACGTATTCAAGCATTTTACGTATTCTTGAGCTACATTTTGGTAGCGTCGGGCGCACTATTGGTGCTGTATTTATCTATCAAACGTTTTTTACCGCTACCATCTGATTGGTTTCGCTTTCGCTGGCAAAGTAATTGGTTTTTGTGGGGATTTGGTGGTTATTGTGCCGCGCTACCGATTGTGGTGGTAGTGTCCCTAATTAATCAACAACTATGGCAAGGACAAGGCGGTAGTAATCCTTTGTTACAACTGGCATTGGAAAGTCAAGATTCTGTTGCACTGGGACTATTTTTTGTCACCGCTGCGATCGCTGCCCCGTTGTTTGAAGAATTTCTATTTCGCGGCTTTTTGTTACCCTCGCTCACGCGTTATATGTCTGTGTGGTGGGCAATTCTTGCTAGTGGCTTTTTCTTTGCTATTGCTCACCTCAGCTTGTCAGAAGTTCTACCACTGTTTTCTTTGGGGGTAGTTTTAGGAGTAGTGTACACGCGATCGCGCAATCTCCTTGCTCCCATGCTTCTCCATAGCCTTTGGAATAGTGGCACTCTCATCAGTCTATTTATCCTCGGCAGTAGCAGTCACTAAATTTTAGTCATGCTTTACCAAAATTTCATGAAATACCAAGATAATATGTCATAAAAATCTACTAATTATAGTTGGTACTTAGCCTAGAAAAATGTTAGTTTGAGAAAAAATATGCTGCTAGTATAAAAAGGCAAAAAGTGGGGTAGTCAGCTGGTACTGAATCGGAAATTTCCGAACGGTAAACTGCTTCTCTCCATTGGCAACGGTGTATATTCTCTAACTTGCAGACGCCTAAAAAGTACGCGGTAGACGCCTCTAGAGCAGCTTCTCGTAGGATGTATAACTTCAAGCGAAGATGAGTTGCTCTTTAGAGTACCAACTATTAGTAGGCTTTGCGGACTTGATAAGTGTCTGTAAAGTTTTTTCCCAGTAGCACCGATATGACAGAAGGTAGAAAGTAAGAAACTTATAATATGGTTTTTTTGTCTATTCTTAACTGTTAGATTATTTTCACCAGGACATACTAGCCTTCAAAATGGCAGCAGTTAGTAAAGTAGATGACAAATTAGTCTAAGAATGATAACACTGTCAGTTGTCAGCCTTCTACTAAAGCAAATTGTCTGTAGTTTCTGTCTGAGTTTAACTTAATGACGGAATGACAATACAAATTTTGCTCTGGTGGTTTACCTGACTTAATTTGGGAAATATTCCTTAAACTGTGGTGTCTAAGGTTTAATGTTATTCAGTGTCACAATTGAGTCCGTAAATCTTAAAAAATCCGGAAGTGACATTGTTGAAATTGTAATCATTATCCTGATTTGGTTGTTTTGCGCTCGTGATAGTAACTCTTTAACTGAGAATCTGCTGTTACAAAAATAATGCAAAACGCTATTTTACATTTTTTTAAGTTCAAAATCTTTTGATTAGGGGAAGCAGCTTCAGGATATTTCTGAATCACTGCTTACTCTATTGATGATTGCGTTGCCTATAAAATTAGGTTGCGCTAGTTTTGTGATCTATCAATTTATATGATGAATTTGACCAAAATTGAGGTATAAATTCATCTACTTCTTAAATTAAGATATTCAGTAAATTTATCTTTTTGATAGATAGTTAGAGTTTTAATTTTACACATCACCCTTGAAGGAGCAGCACCCGTGGCAAATCTCAACCCTAGTCATGCTACCAAACAACTTTTGGCTGGATACTGCGGCATTATTTTAGGAGGACTTGGCGTTCATAAATTTATTCTTGGTTATTCTACAGAAGGCTTCATCATGCTTGTAATCTCTTTAGTTGGAGGTTATTTCACCTACGGCTTTACCTTACTAATTATGCAACTAATTGGTTTGATAGAAGGAATGATTTACTTAAATAAATCCCATAACGAATTTGTTGATACTTATTTTGTAAACAGACAGGGATGGTTTTAAATTCATATTACTAAGGCTTTAATCACTATCTCAGATTTACTTACATTTAGCTAATCAGTGAAATTAAGAATCAGTGAAGTATTTTTGATGCTTCTGTAGATTGTACGTTTAAACTAATAAGCTATTTCCTAGCTGACTTGCTCTAATACTTGAAAAATCAGCAAGTTACTAGGAGGTTTATTAGTTGCATATTATTTAAGAATTTAAAATTTCTTATCCAAAAATATATGAATTTAAAAATATCTATGTTTGATTAAATAATTAAAGTTTTTATGACCAAATAAATTTGAAATAAGACTATATGAAACTAATTTAGTATTACCAACAATTGACTTTATGTTAAACAAAAACACTGTGTATCCTGTATAGCGTTTTTACTAATTAAAAAATATTATCTTTAGATCAATATGCTAACCATCAATCGTAAAAACATATCCTTAGCTACATTTGCCCTATTGAGTTTAGTGTATTTCTGCACTATATCTAATCTGGACATTAATCCTTTTTTAAGAGGTGAGGCTGTTCTGATGCCAATACAGTTACTAGCTGTTATTTACGTGAGTTATTGGCGCTGGAGCCGCAAAGAGTCAACAGAATCATAAGCCTTAATAAAACTTCATGTAATTGACATTCTATCGTCGTTACGAATTTCGCCTACTCTCAAAGTAGGGGTGGGCATTACTCCACCTTGGCTAAAAGCCTTGACGTTTCGTAGCACATTCAAAATCTTTCCATGCAACTTGTCCCGAAAACTAACCTCTCCCCAGAACTAACCCCAACCACAGAAAAAATTATTCTGGATGTAGGGGGTATGAAGTGTGCTGGCTGTGTGAAGGCTGTAGAGCGGCAGCTAGCTCAATATCCAGGAGTCAAGAATGCTAGTGTGAACTTGGCGACGGAGGTGGCAGTCATAGAATCAGAAACTGGTGTTGTAGAACCAGATGCATTAGCAAAGCAATTGACAGCGGCTGGATTCCCATCTCAACCCAGACAATCTTATGGAAAATTGGCAGAGAAAACACAAGCATTACAAGATCCGGCACAACAGCAACGCCAAGAAATGCAATCTGCACGAAGGCAGTTGGTAATTGCTACCGTACTGCTGATATTATCGGGGGTGGGTCATTTGGGGAGCTTTAGTGGTGAACTGTTGCCAGGTTTACATAACATCTGGTTCCACTTTGGATTAGCAACAGCAGCATTACTAATTCCAGGGCGCTCAATTTTTATTGATGGTTGGCTTGGTTGGCGGCGAAATGCACCCAATATGAATACCTTGGTAGGTTTGGGAACACTAACTGCCTACATAGCAAGTGTAGTAGCTTTGCTATTTCCCCAGCTTGGTTGGGAGTGTTTCTTTGATGAGCCTGTAATGATGTTGGGTTTCATCTTATTAGGACGGACATTAGAAAAACAAGCCAGAGGAAGTGCCGCTGCTGCATTTAAGCAATTATTGAATCTGCAACCCCAGATAGCAAGATTACTCACCAAACCGAAGATAGGCGGGGAAGTAGGGGAAATTTTAGAAATTCCGGCAGATCAGGTACGTGTCGGTGAATGGTTGCAAGTTCTACCAGGAGATAAAATTCCAGTCGATGGGATGGTGGTGGATGGACAAACAACCATTAATGAATCTATGCTGACTGGTGAATCAGTGCCTGTACTCAAGCAAAACGGAGATGCAGTTACAGCAGGAACACTCAATCAGTCAGGAGCGATCGCGATTGAGGCAACTCGTACTGGCAACGATACAACTTTGGCGCAAATTGTTGCCCTGGTGGAAGCGGCGCAAGTCAGAAAAGCACCCGTACAAAAATTAGCAGATACAGTAGCCGGGTATTTTACCTATGGAGTGCTGACAGCGGCTTTATTCACATTTTTATTTTGGTACTTTATCGGCACCAATATTTGGGCTGATGTCGCCACCTCAACGCGCATGGAGATGTCTCATCACTCTCCACAGGTAATACATCACCTCTACTCACCACTTTTACTGAGCTTAAAGCTCGCAATTTCAGTTATGGTTGTAGCTTGTCCCTGTGCTTTAGGATTGGCTACACCGACAGCTATTCTCGTTGGTACAGCGATCGCTGCCGAACAAGGTATATTAATTAAAGGTGGCGATGTTTTGGAAAAAGCACATCAGCTAAATACCATAGTTTTTGATAAAACTGGCACGTTAACAACTGGTAATCCGATTGTCACAGATTGCCTTGTACTAGAAGAACTCGATTCAGTCCCCAATTCTCAGCACCTGTTACAACTTGCTGCTGCTGTTGAAAGCGGCACCTGCCATCCCTTAGCCACAGCAATTCGCAAAGAAGCACAGCGGCAACAGTTATTTGTTCCATCGGGCGATCGCTTTCACACAGAACCAGGATTGGGTGTTTCTGCTGTTGTGGAAGGTAATTTAGTGTTATTAGGAAACTGGGATTGGCTTCTGGCACACGGAATTTCCATTTATGAAGCTGCACAAAAGCAAGCTCAAGCCTTGGCAGTAGATGGCAAAACAGTTGTCGGAGTAGCAGTTGGAGAAAAATTTGCTGGATTAATTGCCGTTCAAGATACCCTTAGATCAGATGCAAAACTAGCTGTAGAAAATTTGCATCAAATGGGAGTGCGAGTCATGCTTTTAAGCGGTGATACACCAGCAGCCGCTTTTGCCATTGCCGAACAACTGGGATTAAATCCTACTGATGTGATGGCAGGTGTTCCTCCAGCCAAGAAAGCAGACGTAATTAAATCTCTTCAAACACCAGAAATAGGAATATCCAACTCCCAATCTGTTGTTGCTATGGTGGGTGATGGTATCAATGACGCTCCAGCTTTATCTCAAGCAGATATTGGTATTGCCTTACACGCAGGCACAGATGTTGCAATGGAAACTGCTGATATTGTCTTAATGCGAAATTCTCTAACTGACGTAACCAAATCAATTCAATTGAGTCGTGCTACCTTCAACAAAATTCGCCAAAACCTATTCTGGGCTTTTGCATATAATACGTTGGGAATTCCCCTTGCAGCAGGTATTTTATTGCCTAGTCTACATTTTGTTCTTAACCCTGCTGGTGCAGCAGCCCTAATGGCTTTTAGTTCGGTGAGTGTAGTTACTAATTCTTTGCTATTACGGCGCTTTGCTCATGGCTAGGAGAATTTTCTGACGTAAATGTGGAGACAGAAGTCGCTAATCTAAGATAGCCGCTAGCGACCTGCCTCCCTTTGCCCTTATACTAAAATTTAGTGTAGGAAAGCGTAAATTTGCCTTGATCGCTATATTCGTTTTCTTGTTAGAGATGAAATGAAAGCGAAATATAGCAAATAGTGTGGTAAACAACCTAATACGTCAAAAATTTTCAAGCCCTGTATCATCAGCGAATACCAGATTGTAGACACCTTCTGGGCTACTTGCAATACACTATAAAGTGTTCCCAAAATCTTTAAGGTGTAGCTAAAAGTTGGTTCCCTGGATGTGAGAATCCGCACGTTTTGAAGTGTCGCAGGGTAAAACAGATGACCGTACGTAGTACATATGTCAATCCTACTGCTGTATCGGGCGGTAGATACAATAAAATCCTTATGATTTGGTAGACTTATCTGATGAGTTATCGTACTATTGCTGTCACTCCATCGCTTTGGGTGTGGTTTAACTACCTTATGCGTGCGATCGCAACCTGAACTTTTTCATGATAGTTTGTTCAGAACTAAGCTTTATTGATTGCTTTGACCATCAAAATATCCTAGTTCCTGTCTGGATAATTCTTAAAACAAACTGAGCAAGTAACTTGAAGAGTTTTACCATTTTACTTATTTCATCACTTTGCTTGACCACAGGTTCTAGATGACGGAATGGCAAACAATAATTTTAAACAAATCTTGATTAACGACAGTTCAACTGATTTTAGCAATGATTTGGCAATGGCAGCAGAAACCCGTGAAAGTCATCTACTGATCTTAGAAGATGATCAGGGACGCAAAGAATTTATTTTAGAACATTCCATTTATTCTATTGGTCGAGATAGAGAGTGCGATATTCGTTTAGTCTCGCAATTTGTCTCGCGTCGCCATGCTACTTTACTGAAACTGCCTCGAAAAGATAATAGTAATAACCATTACTATAGAATTGTTGATGGTGATGCAAAAGGTAGACCCAGTTCTAATGGCTTAATGATTAATGGACGCAAGATCCAGACTCACAATCTCAAAAATGAAGACGAAATTATTTTTGGCCCGCAAGTACGTGCCATTTATTACCTATTACAGCATGAGACCACGCCACCTGGTCAGACTGATGCTAGTGAATATGATATAACGCTCATTAACCCTGGCATGACTGAGGATTTTGAGGACTGAAAAACTGCATATACAGATAATTTTGCGAAGATTTTAGTGGAAATTTCAAGGGTGTTCTGCCAAAAGCTAGCCTCAGTCAAAGCTAGCTGTAACAGACACCTCTACTATAAGCGTTCATAGCTATCTGCCAGACTTTCTATCAAATGCCAATAGTGATTATTTTCTATCGACTGCTTAATGAATTCAAACACTTGCCGACAGTGGTTATCAAGTTGCAGTGGTAATTCTTCATTTTTGATGACAATACTCATTCGGGTTTCTGTTTCGGTAGCTGTGCTGATATCAATAAATACCTCTGCTTTTACCATTTTAGAGAAGGAAACAGTACCAGGAATTTCACGTGCCATAATATAATCCGACGTACAGTACTGCACAACCAAATTACAATTTTGCAGTAGTTCTGTAACTAACGTCTGGAGATCATGAATAGGAACAGAAAGAAGAAACGAACAGGTATAGCGAGCCATAATAGCCCCAAGCCTTGCAACACTCCGTCCATCCTATAATATCGAACCATATAAAACGCAAGTCACTCATATTCATTGTCTGAGTACCAAAGCCTATATTGCTTCCATCATTAAAAAAATTCCTACCGCTGAAAATTTGATAAAAAACTTTAAAATAAGTTTGGCGGAGGTAAAAAATGAAAGTAGCAATCACCGGAGCAACAGGATTTGTTGGAAGTCACTTAGTAAAGCGACTTCACAAAGAAGGTCATAGGGTATTAGTGTTAACTCGCAACACTGCTCATGCCCAAAAGTTTTTTCCAAAGCAAGCTTTTAACAATGTAGAAATTATTACTTATACTCCTACAGCATCAGGTTCTTGGCAACAGGCGATCGCCGATTGTGATGGTGTAGTCAATCTTACTGGTGAACCCATTGGAGAGGGGCGCTGGACACCAGCACGCAAACAGGAAATCCTCAATAGCCGCAAACTCAGCACACAAAAAATCGTTGAAGCAATAGCCAATGCTGATTCAAAACCTAGTGTTTTAGTTAACGCATCAGCTATCGGTTATTACGGTACAAGCGAAACTACTACATTTGATGAGACTAGCTCACCGGGTAACGATTTTCTTGCCCAAGTCTGTCAAGCTTGGGAAGCAGAAGCGCAAAAAGTCACAGATTATAGTGTTAGATTAGTCATTTTGCGATTTGGCATTGTTTTGGGCTTGGGTGGTGCTTTGGGTAAAATGATAACTCCCTTTAAGCTTTTCGCGGGTGGCCCTATTGGTAGTGGTAGACAGTGGTTTTCTTGGATTCACATTGATGATTTAGTTGACTTAATTGTGCAAGCTTTAACAAAACCAGATATGACAGGCGTATACAATGCTACCGCTCCCCATCCTGTCCGCATGGCAGAGTTATCTCAAACTATGGGCAAAGTCATGCATCGCCCTTCTTGGTTGCCAGTTCCAAGCTTTGCAATCGAAGCCCTGTTAGGGGATGGAGCAATAGTAGTTCTGGAAGGCCAACAAGTTTTACCTAAACGTACTCTAGACAGTGGCTTTAAGTTTCAATATCCTGATTTGCAGCCAGCCCTAGAAGAAGTTTTGAAATGAAGTTAATTGGATAGTAGTTGGTAGGGTTAGTAGATAGTAGTTAGTAGAAGTAGGGGCATTATTTTTCGGCTGAAACAGACAATTTATCTTCTAAACCCGCACGGCAGTCGCACTCGACGCGCTTAACCCGCAAGGGCGCTTACGCTCCTTTATGCCGGGAAAACCCGCCCACTGGACTGGCTCACCGCCTCCGGCGTCTACGTGACGAGAACCACCAAGACGGGGGCTGCTTCACCGCACTGGCTCCGCAAAGCGTTGCCTGCCGTACAGTAGTTGATTGTCAACCCCTAACCACTATCCACTATCCACTAAAACTATTGATTTGACTGAAATTTCCGGGAAACCCAATTGATGACACCGCTGAGAATAGCACCACCCATCAGAATACCAATTGCTGGGTTAAACAGAGGTTGCCAGAGTTGATGCCATAAATCTAAGCCCAAGGGTACGCCAGTGGCTTGACCGATAACTGCGATCGCGAACCAGCCAAAGCCAAACAAAACTAGGAATACATCAACCACTAAAATCAGATTTAGCCAATTCAAAATTTTATCTTTCATCAGTTGTCGCGTTTTCAACTGTAACTATCAATGGCAAATCGCTAATGGCTAATAGTATCAGAAGCCATCAGCGATTTGCAATTAACAACTAGCAATTAGTAATTACTCTTCAAATAGCCATTTTTTGACTTTCGCTAAACTTTGCCAATCTGGTTTTCTAGCGAAACCATCCGCAATGCTGTTTTCAATTTCCTCTCGCCATTCGGAATTAAGCAAGATTAGCTGGCTTGCAGCATCAATATGTTCGCGCAAACCTTTTTGCCCAGTTTCCAGCATAGCGATAGCGAGATTGATCCTGGCTTGGGGATCTTGTGGATTTAGCTTCACTGCTTTTTGTGCGGCTTTATAAGCAAAACTAGATTTGTTATCCAGTAGATAAAGCCACGCCAAACACGTCCATGCCGAGCTACTTTTAGGAGCGCGATCGCAAATTTCTTTAAACACAGGAATCAAAGCATCTGCTGATTCTCCAGCTTTATACCTTTCCAAACCTGTATCAAACAGGGATTCAACTGTATTAGTCATTAGTCATTAGTGATTAGTCGTGATTCATTCATCCTTTGCCAAGTGACAAAGAACAAATGACTATATTACACTCCAAATGACTTACCACAGCCGCAAGTTTGGGAGGCATTGGGATTAGTAAACTGGAAACCACCGCCAATCATAGCATCACTATAATCAAGCATTAAGCCATAGAGATATAATAAACTCTTGCGATCGCATACAATTTTGAAGCCGTCATAATCAAAAACTTCATCATTAGAGGTAATCTTGCTAGGGTCTTCAAAATCCATTATGTAAGACATTCCGGAGCATCCACCTTGACGCACTCCTACCCGCAAGCATAAATCTTTGCCAGCCTGTTTCTCCTGCAAAAGTTTCACTTGCCGCAATGCTGCTTCGCTCAACTGAATTCCTTTTTGCGATGATTGAGTTGCTTGTGTCATTTGCGTTTTAACTCCTAAAGCTGATAATTTTCAACCTATAGTGAATAAGGAAGGAACTTTTAACTCCAAACTTTCGTCACCAGGTTGCCTAAAAGTTAAAGTTTTTCTCTCTATTCTAGCGACATTGCTGTCTCAAGTTGCCAAATTGTAAATACTCCGTCCAAAGCACGCAAAGATTTTTATTCTAGAATTGAGAGACTCAATATGTTTTGAGATTCAATATTTTTGAAGTTTTAGCCTTTGGCAGCCAAAAACCGCGATCGCCCTTCAATCATCAGCTGAGGGAATTTTTATCCGAGGCTAGCCCTGACTCAAAAATTTACTTGCAAATCGCTTGTTTTGATTCACTTACTCTATGACAAGTTTTAATCGCTCTACCAGCCGCCGTTTGCGGAAATTAACTCAAATTCCTTCTGTATGGGAGGGCGATCGCCGTCCATTGTCATCATCACAAACCCAGCACTTAGACTCAGAGACAAAAGGCGAATGCATTCTTTGGGTAGATGGTACGCAAGGTATTGTCCGAGGAATGGACGTAGTACCTCCAGAAAGCGGCCCAGAGGCAATTGTTCGTACTTTAATGCGAGCAATGGAAAATCCCCACAGCCCCGCCAAGGCAGCTCGTCCTCAAAGAATAGTAGTCAGAGATCGTGAAATTCAATTTTATTTGCGCGGTGTCCTGCAAGACTTGGATATTGCAATTGACTATTCACCGGAATTGCCCTTAATTGACGAATTGTTTCGAGGGTTTTCGGAAATTCTAGACTCTCAAGTTCCCGAATTACCACCACAGTATGCACAAGCCCTAAGAGAAAAGGCATTAGCAATGTGGCAGATAGCGCCTTGGGAATTATTGGAAGAACAGCAAATCTTGTCAATAGAGATTAATAAGTGGGATGTAGGTACACTCTATGCCTCAGTGATGGGAATGTTGGGCATGGAGTATGGAGTATTGTTATATCGTTCGGAAGAATCCCTCAAGCAGTTTCGCGCCACTATTTTAAGAGAAGATGAATCACAAGGGCATCTAGAAGAAGCCTTTCTCAAGCAAGATTGTCTGTTTTTAACTTTTGAGCACGCTGATGAAAGTGAAGACACAGAGGATGAAGAGTTTGAAGATTTGGCAGAGCTACCCTTATCGGAAATTCAACCCACTTTCGGCAATATTCATCCTTTAGAAGGACTGCGATCAGTTTTGTATGACGAAGAAGCATTGATAGTATATGTTGCCTTAGAAGGGTTGTGCCGCTTTCTTCGAGATCACCGTCGCCAACTGGGGGGCGATTCTTTTCCCTGTGCTAGTCGTCGCTACCGAATTTCACTACCTGTTGCTAGCGATGAATCTACGAAATCAGTATCTATCACCGTTGCGACGATGCCTCAGTTGGCAACAGAACTAGAGGAAATGGCAGGTTACGAACTTGAGGAAGACGACGAGATTGAATCGCACATTGATCCGATTTTCCGTTCTTTGCGAGATGACTTAATACCAGAAGACTCCTTTCTGAGCTTGGGTGTTGTTTCTTGGGAGATGTTGGAGTACCTGCATCAGGGAGTTAAATATTACCAAGCTGGAGAAATTAAACCAGCAGGTGACGGTTTGCCCGTGATTTTAATTCAAACCTCCCGCCCTAAGGCTAAAATCGTGATTGAAAATATTGAAAAAGCTGGTGGACTGAAAGCTATTTGCTTTAATCCGGGTTCTGATCCCTTAGGCGGCGATCGCTATGACCTTGGTTTACTGCAAACTCAAAATGGTGAACTGTTCCTTTTTGGTGAGTTTTTAGATGATGATCCAATTCACGTAGAAGCTCGAAAAAAATGGAATCAGCGGTGTAAACACACTAAAGGCTACTGTGGTTTAATCATTGCTAGAGGGTTAACAGGTTCTGCCCGTGGTAATCCCCAGCTGCGAGATATGATGGCTTTGTTTGAGGCGCGATCGCTTTCACCTCAAGATCTAGGAATAGGTACTCTTCAATTAATGCCCCAACTACAATTTGAATAGTTGTTTACCCTATCACTACAAAAAACACTCTGTAGGTATTGTCCAGCGGGGAGCATAATTGTTTGGTTGAAGGATAATTTTTAGTTTATTTATAGCAACAGTATAGATACTGACTGGAGAACCCTGAATCCTTAATTTCAGGGTTTTTCGGTGCGGTAGCTGTGTTTAAAGAAGAGTGTAAGACTACTTGCACAAGCCATTACTCTAAGTGAATCCAGGCTAAATCCATCTTATATCAATCCACAGGTTAAGGTATCTACATAGTTTTCTATTTATACCGCTAATCGAATTAATTGTATTGAGTAATAAATACTTAACTTCAAGAAGAAAAATTCAGTAATATCGGAATCTTTTAAAAAAAATATTTTAAATTGCACATTGTTTGCGACCGATAAATACATTTTAGTACAAAGAAACTGTTTTAAATCTTCTTAGAGTTAACTTATAATGCTAAGTTTATTAATTTTTGATTAAGAGTATACTCTCCTTCTTTTTCTAAGTACTTCTTTAAGATAAATAATCAGTAACAACAAAGTAATATATAAAACTAGTAATATACTTAATTACTTTTATTATTAATCGAGATAAATCACTTAATTTCATAAATCATATATTCATTCCAGTGGGTCGGAAGAAAATACTCACCCTACTATTATTGAAAAATTTACATTTTAGATATAAAAACTTTATAACCTAATGTTAAAAATAGTACTGATTTTAAAAAGAACAACTTAAGTATAAATTCGGTAAAGTTTGAGTAAAGGTAAAGTTATCTTAGAAAAAAGAGATACAATTAAAACAGAAATACAGAGGAGTTTATACTTTTTTGAAAAATCATCTATGTTGAATAACAAATATGTTTACAACTCAAACTCTTGTTTAGACATAAATGAACAAATAGCTTCTACCCTATTAGTAATAGCAATGATTGCAAATGTTCGAGAAGAAGAAAGACATATACATTTGCATTCAAAATTTAGAGGTATTGCAAGTTTACCTATAAGTGTATGTACTTTGTAAGCAAGTATCAACACTATTCAACAAAAGTTATTTCCCATGTAGATAATGCTCTGTCCGAGATGATAAAGCTAATGGGAAATAATTATTTGTATACTGAGTTTTCCATAACCAAAAATATCTCAGCATTTATCTATATAGTAAACTCACACCTTCATGTAATATCTGCAAGCACTATGGCATATATTTCCCCCAAAAGTGCTTCGTGAAATTATGCTAGAGAGATAGTGAGATGTGTTAGTAATAGCAGACTGGAGAAACAGTTATGTAAAAAAATGGTCATTTGTACTCAATTTGAAAAATTACTAGTTCAATCTGTTCCATACTCACTCTTGCTAACTTATTGACGTACAAAGGCGAGTATACGCTAGTGTTCCTGTCAAAAGAACAATCAAAAAATTCAAATTCTGTAGTTTGTTAGAAAAATGAAGAACATATTTACCAAATTCAGCTTTTAGCACCTATGACATTGCTTGTTACCTGACAAAAACTCTGATATTCTTATCTATTTCATCCTCACTTAATCGATGATTATTTAGTGATGTTAGTATCTAGCAAATAACACAATCAAATGACTAATAAGAAGTGGGCTGTAAAACGTATTACTGTGAATTTAGCAACACAGGAGGCAGAAAAACTGGAAAAGTATTGTCAACAGACTGGTAGACCGGCAACTGATGTAATTCGAGAACTAATCCGAGGATTACCAACAAACGAAGAAAGCAAAGATGCCAATCAATAAAATAGAGAAACAACTAACAACAGAATAATCATCTAAGAACAAGAAAGACTGCAACTATTTATACCTTTTGTCTTTTTGTTTTTTACCTGATTCCTGTTTTACTTTTGTGTAAGTACGCAGGGTAGTGTCTACTCCCTTAACCCTTGATTCAATATGAATAGCCAATTTCGACGCCAACGCAGTTACAATTTGTAAAGAAACTGAAAAGGACGGACGGAATGCGTGTTGTGATCGTGGGTGCGGGGCTAGCTGGACTATCAACAGCTGTAGATTTAGCTGATGCAGGTTGTGAAGTCCAGATTTTGGAGTCTCGTCCATTTGTTGGTGGTAAAGTTGGTAGTTGGATAGATGGCGATGGTAACCATATTGAAATGGGGTTGCACGTCTTCTTTGGAAATTACTATCAGTTGTTGGAATTGATGAACAAAGTGGGAGCGTTTGGAAACCTCCTACCTAAACAACACACCCATACCTTCATTAATCAAGGAGGGCGAATTGGCACCCTTGATTTTCGCTTTTTAATGGGTGCACCTTTCAATGGTCTCAAGGCATTTTTCACTTGCTCTCAAATATCATTACTGGATAAATTGCAGAATGCAGTAGCACTTTCAACAAGTCCAATAGTGCGGGGTTTAATAGATTACAACGGTGCAATGCAAAATATCCGTAATTTGGATAACATTAGTTTTGCCGATTGGTTCCGCAGTCATGGAGGTAGCCAAGCCAGCATTGAGCGAATGTGGAACCCGATCGCCTACGCTTTAGGCTTTATTGATTGTGAAAATATTTCTGCCCGCTGTATGCTGACAATCTTTCAGTTATTTGCCGTTAGAACTGAGGCATCAAAACTGCGGATGTTGTCAGGTTCACCCTATGAATACCTGCACAAGCCAATCTTGGAATACTTAGAAGCAAGGGGAACAAAAATTTACACTCGCCGGGGAGTGCGGGAAATCCAGTTTGTTGAAGAAGGGGAACAAACCCACGTTACTGGTATAGTAGTAGCCAACGGTGATACAGAAGAAATTCTTACCGCCGATGCCTACGTAGCTGCTTGTGATGTGCCAGGCATTCAACGCCTCTTACCCCAACAATGGCGCAAGTGGTCAGAATTTGAAAATATCTATAAATTAGAAGCGGTGCCTGTAGCTACGGTGCAGTTGCGGTTTGATGGTTGGGTAACGGAACTGCAAGATGCTAAAGCGCGTAAACAACTAGATCGTGCAGCCGGAATTGATAATTTGTTATATACTCCCGATGCAGACTTTTCCTGTTTTGCTGATTTAGCTTTAACTAGCCCTGCTGATTATTATCGCCAAAGGCAGGGGTCATTGTTGCAACTAGTGCTGACACCGGGAGATCCATTTATTAAACAAAGTAATGAGGAAATAGCCCAGCACGTTCTGGCGCAAGTACATCAGTTGTTTCCCTCATCACGAGAACTGAATATGACTTGGTACAGTGTGGTAAAACTGGCTCAGTCTCTTTATAGGGAAGCACCAGGAATGGATATTTATCGTCCCAATCAACAGACACCTGTGGCTAATTTCTTTCTAGCGGGGAGTTATACGCAACAAGACTATATTGATAGCATGGAAGGAGCAACAATTTCGGGAAGGCGAGCAGCGAAAGCTATTTTAGAGACTGTGAAAAAGTAGAGGTTACAAACAACCCGCAAAGGAAGAAAAAAAGAGAATGTCTGATTGGCTAGAGCATAGCGTGCAAGTAGAAGTAGAGGCTCCCATAGATGTAGTATGGGGTCTTTGGTCTGATTTAGAGCAGATGCCTCGTTGGATGAAGTGGATTGATTCAGTCAAAGTTCCTGAAGATAATCCAGATATATCTATATGGAAGCTCAAAACTGGCGGTTTGGAATTTACTTGGAAATCTCGCATTCTCAAAGTTATTCCCAATCAAATTATTCAATGGGAATCGGTGGATGGTTTACCAAATCGAGGTGCTATTCGCTTTTATGATCGCCATAACAGCAGTATTGTCAAACTTACTGTTGGCTATGCTATCCCTGGTATTATTGGCAAAATAATGGATAATTTGTTTTTGGGAAGGGTTGTAGAATCAACGCTTCTAGCAGATATGGAACGGTTTAAAGAATACGTCTTAAAAGTAAAACAACAAAGTAGATAGTGGTTAGTGGATAGTCGTTAGTAGTAATTTTTGACTACCTACTACTAACTACTAACTACTAACAATATAAATTACCACGTTGGATCACTAAACAGATTGATTGTTAGTTTTTCGCGCCCAGGTGGAACTGCGTTGATGCAAGCGCGGATTGTTTCTCCATCCTCTAATTCTACTGCACAAGCATAACAAGAACCCATTAGACACCCAGTAGGAATTAATACTCCAGCTCGTTCTGCAACATCTAGCAGGGGTTCTCCCACTTCGGCATCAACAGTAACATCGTCTGGTAAGAAATGGACGCGAACACTCATAGTTTCCAAGCACTACGACAAAAATGGAGTTAAATCTAAATGTCGTTCAATCTCTCTAGCAAGGTAGTCTAAGAGATTGTCTCGCTGATCTCGATAGTTGGCAACTCCTGTAGGCAGAGATTTTAAACCCCGTTGCTGACGCAGTCTATTTAACCAAGCACGACGCCAAGGGCCATTATCAAATATACCGTGGAGGTAAGTACCCCAGACTGATTGACAACGATCTACTAATCCTAAATTAGCATCGTCGAATAAAGGATGGTAGGCTTGGGGATCTACTCCTTGAGTTTCTGTGCGCGATCGCCCTTGATGAATTTCAAATCCACTCACCGGTAAACCCATTTGCGGATAATTTGAGGTGACTTGCCGCTGACGGGCAATTTTTTGTCCTGTAATTACTGTTTTGATGGGTAATAGTCCTAAGCCCTGGTATCTGCCAGCTTGTCCTTCTATGCCTTCTGGATCGGCGATAATTTGACCAAGAATTTGGAAACCTCCACAGATACCTAATACTGTACCTCCAGCCGCTGCGTAATTTTGAATTGCTTCTGCCATACCGGTTTTTTGCAGTAGTAGCAAATCAGGAATTGTTGCTTTTGTACCTGGGATAATTACTGCATCTGGACGTCCTAATTCATGCTTGGGGCTTAAGTATTTAATTGTAACCGTCGGCTCTGATTCTAACGGATCGAAGTCGGTAAAGTTGGAAATTCTCGGTAGGCGGATAACGCTAATATTCAGTTCAGTTGAAGATTTGTAAGATTTACGTTCCAATAAATCAAGGGAATCCTCTGCGGGGAACATAGTATCTAAGTAAGGAATAACGCCAACTACGGGAATACCTGTACGTTCTTCCAACCATTTGATACCCGGTTCTAGGAGCGATCGCTGCCCCCGAAACTTATTAATAACGACACCGCGAATTAGGGTGCGTTCCTCCGGCTCTAGTAGTTCTAGCGTTCCGACTACATGGGCAAAAGCACCACCTCTGTCAATATCAACAACTAATAAAGTTGGAGCATTTAAGTGTTTTGCTACCCGCATATTAGTTAAGTCGCGGAGCTTGAGGTTAATTTCCGCTGGGCTACCAGCACCTTCACAAATCAGTACATCAAATTCTGTTGCTAAATGTTGTAGAGATTCTTCAATTGCTCGCCATCCAAGTTCAAAATACTGCTCATAGTAATCTTGAGCATTAACTCTGCCTACAGGTTTACCTTTAATAATTAATTGAGAAGTCATGTCACCCTGGGGTTTGAGTAAAATGGGATTCATTTCTACCCAAGGAATAACTCCCGCAGCCCAAGCTTGTACAGCTTGTGCATAACCCATTTCTCCACCGTTGACAGTGACATAGGCGTTTAAAGCCATATTTTGACCTTTAAAGGGAGCCACTCGCCAGCCACGTTGCGACAGAATGCGACAAATAGCCGCAGTTATCAGTGATTTACCTGCATGGGATGTTGTTCCCACTACCATAATTGCTTTCATAATTTAGCTTTTTTTCCCAAGTTGGTACAATCTTAAAAGTTGAAATGTAATATAGCTCACCCTAGTAGTGAAAGAGTAATAGAAGGCAGAGGGTATAAGGAAATTAGGACAAGGGAACAAGGAGACACGAGGATGCGGAGAATCGTGAATCACGTTCTTGCTCCTTGTCTCCCCCTCTCCCCTGCTCCTTGTCGTCTTCCTTCACCTTGTCTCCCAATTCCCCCTCTGTTTGTCCTCTTGTGTATGCAGTTTATGGCAGCTAGTCAGTGATAGTAATAATTTATGGTTTACTATTCTCTATTTACTTAATTCAGTTTAGAAAGCCACAAAACAAACTTCATAAAATGAGTAGTAACTTCCGTAAATATTGTTCCCGCTTTAGTGCCACTCCTAACTTTTGACTTTAAATTATCAAAAATACTGATAGTAGTGAGTGGATAGTGGATAGTCGTTAGTAGTCAATGGGCAATAGGCGGTGGGCATCGACAATAAAACCTGTTCCCACCCAACTACTACCTACTGTACGGGCGGGTTTTAACAACTATTTCTCCAAAATAACGAAATATTTAAATAAACCCGCCTGGCGGGTTTAAAAGATCAATTATCAGTTTGAACGACAAGATTATCAAATAAACCCACTCCTACTAACTACTAACTAAACCCAAATTCTAAAAAGGTAGTCTAAACCAACGAATCATAGCATCGGATAGGCGATCGCTCCAATTAGGAGTAGGGCAAGGTTGGCTTTGACATTCTTTTATGACTTGACGACCAACAGGTGTGAGGCGGAAACTATCTGTTATTCCCTGTCCGTCAACTTCGCGTCGCAACACACCTACTTGGATCAACCACACCAAATTGTTTTCTGCTGCTAATTCTGATAGAGGACGTTTGGTGTAACCATTGCGGACACCCGAATTACCTATAATTTCCTTCAAAGCCACCCTCTCGGACACCATAGCTGCAAATAAATTAAGATTGAAGGGAGAACATAACAGCGATCGCTTGGCTCGTTCTATAGTGTTACGTGGATATATCAGGGTTTCCTGGCTTTGGGAATCAAAAGCTGGCATTTTTATTTCCTGAGAATGTTTTGGATGATTAAATAAAAGACAAAGATATCTGTTTTAACTTGTAGCTGACAGCTACGTATTGATGCTGGGTAATAACTTTTTTGAGCTATTTATTTAATCATTGTAAATTATTGTAAAATTTCAAATGCATCAAATTTTTCACACAGGAAAGGTAAATTATGCCTCTAGCAGTTGGAACAGATGCGCCTGCATTTACCGCTAAAGATACTAACGGTAACACCGTTTCATTGTCTGATTTCAAAGGCAAAACAGTAGTTCTGTATTTTTATCCCAAAGATGACACTCCAGGCTGCACTAAACAAGCTTGTAGCTTCCGTGATGCCACTGAAGAATATAAAAGTAAAGATATTGTGGTGTTAGGAGTAAGTGCAGACGATGAAGCCTCCCATCAGGCATTTACTCAAAAATATAATCTCAATTTCCCCTTACTAGCTGATACCGATAAGACTTTAATCAAAGCATATGATGTTGATGGCGGTGGCTATGCTAAACGCGTTACCTACGTAATTGATGGTAACGGCAAAATTACTCACGTTGACTCCAATGTCAACACTCCTACCCACGCCAGCGATATTCTAGCTGCAGTAGGATTGTAAAAAACTTTGAGCCATTTTGTAGGGTGGGCGCTGCCTAATTTTCCTCAAACCCTTATTTTTCCGTTGTGTTAAGTGCCACCTGACAATTTGTACAGACGCAATCAATCGCGTCTTAAGGTTAACATTGAGGGCAACCACAAGGGTTGCCCCATCTTTTTGATTGAAGTCAATTCACTGACTCTGCTGGGGTGTAGCCGTTGGCAGCGTAATCACTGGCGAGCTTGCACTTGGTTGTGTCTGCGGTTGCCCTTGCTGTTGTTGAAAGCGTAGTTTTTGCCTTTCTTTAAAATCTCTGGCAACATCATTAATGTCTGAGTTCTGTTGAGTAGAATCCCAACTGCGCCCTCTCAGATTAGCGCAATGAATTAAGTTGAATACATTAAAAGAACTATCTTGACTATTACCAGAACAGAAATCGGTATTCTGTGGATCGTAAGTTGTTTGGTCGTACTGATTGGTAAGTTGAGCTAAACTGGGTTGCGGCACGAGCAAAGAGGCAAAGCCAAGACTTGCAAAAGTGGCAACAGTAAGCCGAGTTAGTGGTAAAAAAAAGATTTTCATGCAGATTTACCCCTCGTGTTCCTCCGAGTATAACGATGCTTCTATTTTATGAGAGAGTTTGCCGTAGTCGGGGTTGGATAATTAGCAAAGCAAAGACAGCAAACCCTAGTAACACGAGAATTGAACTGCCAAAAGTAACATCACCCCAAAAAGCGTGCATGACTACACTATTTAATCCCCAATCTTTGTGGAGATAAAGATAGCGAATTGGCTCAATAGCATAGCTGAGAGGATTGAGGGTGGCGATAATTTGCAACCACTTGGGCATAAAAGATAAAGGAGCCAAAGCAGTGCTGGCGAATAATAGTGGCAAGTTAGAGACAAAAATGACTGCTATTAATTCTATGTGTCCCGGTAAGGCAAAAGCCAATCCTAAGCTCAACGCAGTCACACCCAAAGCGAGTAGAAAGACTATCAAAGCGATCGCACCCAAGCCAGCTGCATCTGGTAAACCTGCACCCAAAAAAGCGGCTGCTGCCACAATGACTGCTGCTTGCAGCAAACTCTGACTAATAATAAAAATTGCCGAAGCTAAGACAATCGAATACCGTGATGCAAGAGGAGCCACTAGTAAGCGATTCAAAAAACCAAACTCTCGATCAAACATCACAGGTAAGCCAGCATTAAGCGCTCCACCAAAGGCTGTAAAAACAATGATGCCTGCGCTTAAAAATTGAGCATAGTTTGGAGTATCACCAAATATACCTTTTGGTGCATTTTGAAATAAAGCGCCAAATAGTACCAACCACATTACAGGCTGAATAATTCCTGCAATTAAAGTCGAAGGACGTCTCTGCAATTGAATAAACAAGCGACGAGTCAACGCTAACGTCTCTTGAACTAACTCACCAAAAAAATTGGGAGTAGTTTCTACGTAAGCTTTTGGTGCAGCAACTTGCTGCCAGTTAAGATCCGGTTTTGGAGGTATGACAGTACCACTCATGTCAATTTTTGGTAATTGTTAGTAGGTAGTAGGTAGTACTTAGTAGGGGCAGGTTTTGTTGATTAACTTTCGGTTACTACTGATAACTTATCTTCTAAACCCACCCGTACAGTAGTTGGTTATTTCCCTATCTCATATTTTGCTTTTTTTCCGCTTTTGGATCGCGATTTCCCAGTGCAGCGAGTTCCGCATCCATCAGTGTACGTCCTGTCGCTGCCAGGTAAACATCATCTAGGCTAGGACGAGATTGGGAAATGCCAAATATAGGCAATCCAGCATGATTCAAAGCTTGCTGAATGTTTATCAAAGTGTCATTTTGCGGTGTTACCACCAAGTTAAGGGAATTACCTTGAGCGCTATTGATAATTACTTCTTGGACAAATGGTAACGGTGCAAGTAATTCTTTGGCTTTTTCGGCTTCTTCTAGTGGTGTAAACTCTTGGATACGTAAAGTAATGCGATCGCCTCCCACTTTATCTTTCAGTTGAGAAGGTGTACCAGTCGCAATTACAACTCCACGGTCAATAATTGCCACGCGATCGGCTAAAGCGTCAACTTCTTCCAGATAATGACTGGTAATCACTACCGTGGTTCCTGCTTCTCGCAGCTTTCGTAAGAATTCCCAGACGATAAAACGACTTTCAATGTCAAGCCCAACGGTTGGCTCATCTAAAACTAGTACATCCGGTGCGTGCAGTAATCCAGCAGCCAAGTCAAGGCGCTTGCGCAAACCACCTGAATAAGTACCAGTTTTTTTGTTGGCGTATTCCTGCAAACCAAGCAAACTCAGTACTGTGTCAACACGTTGTTTTGCCACTGCTGCTGGTAAGTGATAAAGTGCCGCTTGTAGTTGCAGCAGTTCGCGTCCAGTTAGAACCTTATCTGGAGCCACTTCTTGTGCTACATAACCAAGCCGTTGTCTTGCTGCTTTGGGATTATCTAACACCGAAATTCCAGATACTTCTATTTTGCCAG
Source organism: Chlorogloeopsis sp. ULAP02 (assembly GCF_038404745.2). Classification (NCBI taxonomy): domain Bacteria; kingdom Bacillati; phylum Cyanobacteriota; class Cyanophyceae; order Nostocales; family Chlorogloeopsidaceae; genus Chlorogloeopsis; species Chlorogloeopsis sp. ULAP02. The sequence continues at coordinate 58,255 of NZ_JAYKTT020000030.1, forward strand.
CATCTGGTGTGGTAAGGGTACACAAAGCACGTAAAGTAGTAGTTTTACCTGCTCCATTTGGCCCTAATAAACCAAAAATTTCTCCTGGTTCAACCTGAAAGGAAACATCCTTAACAGCTTCTATTGAACCGTAACGCTTTTTTAGATTTTCAATTAAAACGGCGGGAGCCATGACAGCTTATCCCTAACAACTATACAAATCTCAACAATTTCTACTTCTATTGTAGTTGAGTAGTGTTAGGTGAAGCGATCGCTTGGATACTGCTTTTCAATCTTATTAACTGGTTTGAGGAGGAGAGATATTTGTAAGGTAATTTATTAAATCACTTTGGCTATTGAAATCCAACAGCGCCTCAGCTAATTCCTCTAGTTGAGTAATAGAGAATGTGCGGATCTGCTGTTCTATCTCTGGCTCAATTACACCAAACCGACGTGTCAACTGACGTAGAATCAGCGCTAAAGCCTCTTGTTTCTTTCCTCGTTCTTCTCCCTTCTGCAAAATATCTTGATAAATTACAGATTCTTGCATAATTTCCTCTCTGAAAAGCTGTTTAATCAGATTTTTCTCAAACCGCAAACCAGCCAAAACCTGCACGCAAGCTGATATGTTTTGTCGTTCGTCTGTTTCTTCAATCATATCGACAGCAGCAGCGACTTGCTCTAATAAAGCTTGAGGTGAGTTGGTTTGGGCTAGCGTCGCCAGTGGTAAGAGTGCGGGGTTAGCTAGTAGTGGTGTGGGATCTTCTTCCCATAAACGAATGATTCGATATCGGTGTGTGGTGTTTGTGTCTATATACTGATTTTGAAAAACGATTTCAGAAGATGTAGCTTGAAGGAAAATTAACACCTGCTGAATATCACACCAGTATTGTCGTTTTAATCTGGTGTAATAATCCAGCATCCGAAAGTCTAATGGGGGTGTGGATGCTGGGGAAGTTTGAAACTCTAAATGTAGGATTTGGTTGGAGATTTGTAAAAACGTTACCGAATCAGCGCGTATTGGTTCAAGGTTTAGTTCAGTTTTGAGTACCTGTATATCAGAAGTGTCAGATGCAAGTAACCATCTGGCAAAATCAGCAGGGTAGTGTTCGGCAAGGTATTTGCAGGTGTTGTCGTAACTCAAGAGGAATCGCTTTCTAAGTGACTATATCCATATACTAATTAGCATGAGTTATTTAATATACCATTTGACTCAAGAAGCGATCGCTACAACAAAACTTAGTATGGTAACCACACAACTGCTGTAGTAACGACACAGCTTGCGATCGCTACCACAAAACTTAGTGTGGTAACCACAGGATTTGCATTCCTAACCACACAATTGCTGTGGTAACCACACGATTTGTATTTGTAGCGATCGCAATTGCATTTGTAGAGCAACCAATTTAAACGTAAGAACCCGACTTCTGGTGAAAAGTCGGGGATTTATTTTTTTAGTTTATTTATGACAAATCAAGTCGAGGTATTGTAGAAACACAGCCAGCAATGGAGCGATCGCTCTGTTATAATTGCCTTCTAAATTTTATGTTTGCGTATTTTAATAAATTTTAATCATACTTGTAGATAGAGTTATTTATATAGCTAGATCGTAATTTTTTAAATTCGTTATAGTCTATACATCATAACTTGCACAGCCAACTGACAAAAAGCAAAGTTTCTTCTGGCGTAACTAGATAGGTTGGTATACCTTGTTGTCAGAAAAGCGCAATAAAAACTAGTAGTCGGCTTTAGCACTAAGTGTATAATTTTTTGCATTCAATCGTATGCCCACTGAACAGTTAACCAAAGAAAGCGATAATTTAGATTTAAAACAATTACTAAGAACCCTATCAGCTGTCAAAAAAGGCGATTTTTCAGCGCGGATGCCCATAGATCAAACTGGCATAGCAGGAAAAATTGCCGATGCACTCAACGATATTATTGAGCAAAATGAGCGGCTGGCAGCAGAGCTACAGCGAATTGGTAATGTTGTTGGTAAAGAAGGCAAAATCTCCGAACGTGCTTCTTTGGGAAATGTACGCGGTTCTTGGTCTGCTTGTGTTAATTCTGTCAATACACTGATTACAGATTTAGTGCAACCGACAGCGGAAACAGCACGAGTAATCCGGGCAGTGGCAAATGGCGATTTATCCCAAAGAATCGCACCAGAAATTGAAGGCAGACCCCTCAAAGGAGAATTTTACCAAACTGCCCAAATGGTAAACACGATGGTGGATCAGCTCAATGGGTTTGCCAGTGAAGTCACGCGGGTTGCTCGTGAAGTGGGAACTGAAGGAAAACTTGGTGTGCAAGCCCAAGTGCCGGGTGTGGCTGGGACTTGGAAGGATTTAACTGATAGCGTCAACTTGATGGCAGGTAACTTGACTGCCCAAGTTCGCAATATTGCTGAAGTAACAACAGCAGTGGCAAATGGTGACCTTTCCAAGAAAATCACCGTTGATGTCAAAGGCGAAATTTTAGAGTTGAAGGATACCATTAACACGATGGTGGATCAGCTCAATTCTTTTGCTTCTGAAGTCACGCGAGTTGCCCGTGAGGTAGGTATAGAAGGGAAACTCGGCGTACAAGCGGAAGTGAGGGGTGTTGCTGGAACTTGGCGAGACTTAACAGAATCAGTAAATATGATGGCGGGAAATTTAACCGCTCAAGTCCGTAATATTGCTGAAGTAACAACAGCAGTAGCAAATGGTGACCTTTCCAAGAAAATCACCGTCAATGTCAAAGGCGAGATTTTAGAGTTGAAAAACACCGTGAACATCATGGTGGATCAGCTCAATTCCTTTGCGTCTGAGGTAACGCGGGTAGCACGCGAAGTCGGTGCAGAAGGAAAACTCGGCGGTCAAGCAGAAGTCAAGGGTGTAGCTGGTACATGGAAAGACTTGACTGACAGCGTGAACTTTATGGCGGGTTCTTTGACGGCACAGGTACGCAACATTGCCGAAGTGACAACAGCAGTAGCAAATGGTGATCTCTCGAAAAAAATCACTGTCGATGTTAAAGGTGAAATTTTAGAGTTGAAGAACACCATTAATACAATGGTGGATCAGCTCAACTCCTTTGCTTCTGAGGTAACGCGGGTAGCCCGTGAAGTGGGAACTGAAGGAAAACTTGGTGTGCAAGCCCAAGTACCGGGTGTTGCTGGTACTTGGAAAGACTTGACCGACAGTGTGAACATGATGGCAGGAAATTTGACAGGGCAAGTTCGTAATATTGCGGAAGTTGCCACAGCCATTGCCAACGGCGATCTCTCCAAAAAAATTACTGTCGATGTCAAAGGCGAAATTTTTGAACTCAAAAACACCATTAATATTATGGTGGATCAGCTTGGTTCTTTTGCTTCTGAAGTCACGCGGGTAGCTCGTGAGGTAGGTTCTGAAGGGAAATTGGGCGTACAAGCAGATGTCAGAGGTGTAGCAGGTACTTGGAAGGACTTGACTGATAGTGTGAACTTCATGGCGGGTTCTTTGACTGCACAAGTGCGCAACATTGCCGAAGTGACAACAGCAGTAGCAAATGGTGACCTTTCCAAGAAAATCACCGTTGATGTTAAAGGTGAAATTTTAGAACTCAAAAACACCATTAACACAATGGTGGATCAGCTCAACTCCTTTGCAGGTGAAGTAACGCGGGTTGCCCGCGAAGTCGGTGCAGAAGGAAAGTTGGGCGTGCAAGCAGAAGTGAAAGGGGTTGCAGGTACGTGGAAGGACTTGACTGATAGTGTGAACTTCATGGCGGGTTCTCTAACAGCACAAGTGCGCAACATTGCCGAAGTAACAACAGCAGTGGCAAATGGTGACCTTTCCAAGAAAATCACCGTTGATGTCAAAGGCGAAATTTTAGAACTCAAGAACACCATTAACACAATGGTAGATCAGCTTAGTTCTTTCGCGAGTGAAGTAACGCGGGTTGCGCGGGAGGTGGGAACCGAAGGTAAACTCGGTGTGCAAGCTGAGGTTAAAGGCGTTGCAGGTACTTGGAAAGACTTGACCGGTGCAGTAAATATGATGGCGGGTAACCTCACCGATCAAGTGCGGAGTATTGCAGAAGTTGCTACAGCCATTGCTAACGGTGACCTTTCCAAGAAAATTACGGTACAGGTGAAAGGCGAAATTCTGGAGTTAAAAAGCACCATTAATATCATGGTGGATCAGCTCAATTCGTTTGCTTCTGAAGTAACGCGAGTAGCTCGTGAGGTAGGTTCTGAAGGAAAACTTGGCGTACAAGCAGATGTCAGGGGTGTAGCTGGCACTTGGAAAGATTTAACCGATAGCGTTAACTTTATGGCTGGTTCTCTGACAGCACAGGTGCGCAATATTGCCGCAGTGACAACAGCAGTGGCAAATGGTGACCTTTCCAAGAAAATCACCGTCGATGTTAAAGGTGAAATTTTGGAACTTAAAAACACTATCAACACGATGGTGGATCAGCTTAACTCCTTTGCTTCTGAGGTAACGCGGGTTGCCCGTGAGGTGGGAACTGAAGGAAAACTTGGCGTGCAAGCAGAAGTCAGAGGTGTTGCTGGCACGTGGAAGGACTTGACCGATAGTGTGAATATGATGGCTGGAAATTTGACATCACAAGTCCGTAATATTGCTGAAGTTGCTACAGCAGTGGCAAATGGTGACCTTTCCAAGAAAATCACTGTTGATGTCAAGGGTGAAATTTTGGAGTTGAAGAACACTATCAACACGATGGTGGATCAGCTTAACTCCTTTGCTTCTGAGGTAACGCGGGTTGCCCGTGAGGTGGGAACCGAAGGTAAACTTGGCGTGCAAGCTTATGTGCGGGGTGTGGCTGGCACGTGGAAAGATTTAACCGATAACGTTAACTCGATGGCAGGCAACCTAACAGCGCAGGTGCGCAACATTGCCGAAGTGACGAAGGCAGTGGCAAATGGTGATCTCTCAAAGAAAATCACTGTTGATGTCAAAGGCGAAATTTTCGAGTTGAAAAATACTATCAACGTGATGGTAGATCAACTTAGTTCTTTTGCATCAGAAGTAACACGAGTTGCACGGGAGGTGGGAACCGAAGGTAAACTTGGCGGTCAAGCCCAGGTTCAAGGTGTTGCTGGTACCTGGAAAGATTTGACCGACAATGTGAACTCGATGGCGAGCAATTTGACGGCACAGGTACGGGGCATTGCGAAGGTGGTAACAGCAGTTGCCAACGGTGATTTGAAGCGGAAACTGATGCTGGATGCCAAGGGTGAAATCGAGGCATTAGCAGAAACAATCAATGAAATGATTGATACACTGGCAACTTTTGCTAATCAAGTCACTACTGTGGCGCGGGAAGTAGGAATTGAAGGTAAGTTAGGCGGGCAAGCCAAAGTACCGGGAGCTGCTGGTACCTGGAAAGATTTGACTGATAATGTGAACGAACTAGCTGCCACACTGACTACTCAGTTGCGGACGATCGCCGAAGTGGCAACTGCTGTTACTAAGGGTGACTTGACACGTTCAATTTCCGTTGAAGCTCAAGGTGAAGTAGCTATTCTTAAAGACAACATTAACCAGATGATTGCCAACCTGCGAGAAACAACGCAGAAAAATACCGAACAAGACTGGTTGAAAACTAATCTGGCTAAGTTCACTCGAATGCTACAAGGGCAGCGGGATTTAGAAACTGTATCCAAACTCATTCTCTCGGAGTTGGCTCCACTGGTAGGCGCATCTCATGGCGTTTTCTACATTGTAGAAGCTGCGGAAACTCAGGCATTTTTAAAACTACTCAGCAGCTATGCTTACCGCGAACGCAAACATCTTGCCAACCGCTTTTACTTGGGTGAAGGCTTAGTCGGACAATGTGCTTTAGAAAAAGAACGGATTTTGCTCACAGAAGTACCGCACGACTATATCAAGATCAGTTCTGGTTTAGGCGAGGCTACTCCTCTCAATGTTGTGGTGCTACCTGTACTATTTGAAGGACAGGTAACAGCGGTAATTGAGCTTGCTTCCTTCCAACGCTTTAGCGAAATTCACCTGACATTCTTCGACCAATTGACAGAAAGTATAGCGATCGTGTTAAACACCATCGCTGCCAGTATGCGTACAGAAGAACTACTCAAACAGTCCCAGTCTTTGGCAGAAGAATTACAAATTCAGCAAAACGAACTTCGGGAAACAAACAAGCGCTTAGAACAACAAGCTCATACGCTCAAGTCATCCGAGGATTTACTGAGAAACCAGCAAGAAGAATTACAAAAAACCAATGCCGAACTCGAAGAAAAGGCAGAGTTATTAGCACAGCAAAATCAAGAGGTTGAACGCAAAAATCAAGAAATTGAGCAGGCAAGGCTGTCTTTGGAAGAAAAAGCTGAACAACTAGCACTTTCGTCCAAGTATAAGTCCGAGTTTCTGGCGAATATGTCGCACGAATTGCGGACACCGCTCAATAGTTTGTTGATTTTAGCTAAATTACTAGCGGACAACGTTGATGCGAACCTCACAGATAAGCAAGTTGAATATAGCCGCACGATTTACTCTGCTGGTAATGATTTGTTGTCATTAATCAACGATATTTTGGATTTGGCAAAAATTGAATCTGGAACCATGTCAATTGACATGGAGCAGATGCGGTTATCTGACTTACAAGAGCATATAGAACGTAATTTTAGGCAGTTTGCTCAAGACAAAGGACTTAACTTTACTATCGAACTAGCTCCTGATTTACCTAAGACAATTTATACCGATGCCAAACGTTTACAACAAGTTCTCAAAAATCTGTTAGCAAACGCATTTAAATTCACAGAGCGCGGCGAGGTAAACTTACGGATCTTTGAGGCAAAGCAAGGCTGGAGTTCTGATCGCAAAACTTTGACTAACGCCCCTTGGGTGATAGCTTTGGCAGTCAGGGATACAGGTATTGGCATTGCTCCAGAAAAGCAAAAAATTATTTTCGAGGCGTTTCAGCAGGCAGATGGTACCACCAGTCGTAAATATGGTGGTACAGGATTGGGTTTGTCTATTAGTAGGGAAATTACCTACCTGCTCGGTGGTGAAATTAAACTTACTAGTTCGTTGGGAGAAGGTAGTACATTTACGCTATATCTGCCGCAACCAGGAGGACAAGAGGACAAGGGGACAAGGAGACAAGGGGATACGGGAAAACAAGAGGAGACTCTGACACGGGGACGCGGGGATACGGAGAATATTTTTAATAATCTTTCCGCGTCACCGCGTCTCATGCTCTCCGCGTCTTCTTCCCCCACTCCCTTGATTGACGACAGAGACAATATCGCCGAAGGCGATCGCCTACTTTTAATTGTTGAAGATGATGTGAAATTTGCCCGCATCTTATTGGAGATGGCACGAGAACACCAATTCAAGGGTATTATCGCCCAAAGTGGGAATGCAGGTTTAGCTTTAGCGGGAGAATATCAGCCTGCTGCCATTATCCTTGATATTCGCCTGCCAGGAATGGATGGTTGGACAGTACTTGATCGGCTCAAGCACGATCCAAATACCCGCCACATCCCAGTACATATCATGACAGTTGAAGAAGGAAGACAGCGCAGTTTGCAACAAGGAGCGATCGCTTACTTACAAAAACCGATTAATAGTGAAGTGCTCCATCAAGCATTAACCAAAATCAAGGGTTTTGTGGAACGGCGAGTCAAGAATTTGCTGATTGTCGAAGATGACGAGAATCAACGCCAAAGCATTATAGAACTAATTGGTAACAGCGATGTAGCTACTACTGCTGTAAGTAATGGTAGTGAAGCCCTAGCAGCCATTGCTTCCCAGACTTATGATTGCCTAGTTCTTGATTTAGGACTACCAGATATGGATGGATTTGAGTTGATTGAACAAATCAAATCCTCTCCCAATGGTGAAGCACTCCCGATAGTGATTTACACCGGTAGAGAAATTACCAAAGCTCAAGAAACGCAATTGCGGCGTTTGGCAGAGACAATCATCGTTAAGGATGTGCGCTCTCCCGAACGTCTTTTCGATGAAACGGCTTTGTTTTTGCACCGCGTACAAGCTCAACTGCCTGCACCGAAACGCTTAATGCTCGAACAATTGCAAAACTCTGATTCTCTACTTGCAGGTAAAAAAGTGCTGATTGTTGATGATGATGTGCGTAACATCTTTGCTCTTACCAGCGTGCTTGAGCGTTATCAAATGCAGATTTTGTATGCGGAAAACGGTAATGATGGCATCGAAGTTCTACAGAACAATCCAGATATTAATGTTGTTCTGATGGATATCATGATGCCAGAAATGGATGGTTACGAAACTACTCGTCGCATTCGCCAACAGTCTGAGTTTAAATCCCTACCGATTATTGCTCTGACTGCTAAAGCGATGCAAGGCGATCGCGAAAAATGTATTTCCGCTGGTGCATCCGATTACATCACAAAGCCTGTTGATACCGAACAGTTGCTTTCGCTGCTACGTGTTTGGTTATATCGATAGCCACATAGTCTATCGTTCATAGTTCATAATTGTGAACTATGAACGATATAATCAATTAAAAATATAGGATTACTATTTAATTTTTGAATAATATGTAGGGTGTGTGATTGCAAAGCGTAATGCACCAAATCCTTGGAAATGGTGCGTTATACTAAAGTTTTAACGCAACGTTAGTGTTGCGGCAAGAAAATCTACACCACAAACTGCCTCTCCTACAAATACTAATTCTTATATTTATTAATCGACATTATTGTAGTTATTACCATTGATTATAAATAAATTACTTAAAACATCATATAAATATATTTAAAGCTAACTAATCATAAATGCTCAAAAATTTGAAAATTGGTACTAAAATAGGTGCCAGCTTTGCATTAGGATTATCAATTCTTGCAACTCTGGGAATAATTGCATATCGTACTACCAATGACTTAATTGAAACTGCGCGATGGCAAAGCCACACCTATCAAGTAATCGGAGAATTAGATGAGTTAATTGCTAACATCAAAGATGCTGAAGCTGCGCAGAGAGGTTACTTAATTACGGGAGAAAATATTTATTTAGAACCTTATAAAAATGCGCTTCCAGGAATAGAAAAAAATTATAATTATCTCCTCAAGTTAACAGTAGATAACCCCAGGCAACAACAGAGAATTAAGTCTCTAAAACCAATAGTTGACCAAAGGATAAATAGACTACAACAGGGAATTACATTAAGAAATAATCAAGGCTTTGAAGCTGTAAGACAATTCACGCTGACGAATCAGGGTAGAGAATTGATGGAGCAAATTCGTCAGCAAATTGCAGAAATGGAAAGTGATGAACTTCAATTATTGCAACAACGTACTAAGCAGACTCAATTCGCTTCACAACAAGCAATAGCTACTATTACCTATGGTGTTCCTATTGCTTTCGTGCTACTAGCTTTAATTGGTATTTATCTCACTAGAAATATTTCTCTACCCCTGCAAGAAATCTCCAAAGCAGCGGAAAAGTTAGCAGAGGGGGATTTGTCTGTGCATATTTCTGCTGGCAAGCGCCAAGATGAAATTGGGATTTTGGCGCAGGCTTTTAACGAGATGATTGCTAATTTACGCTCGTCAAATCTCAAAAGTAATGAGCAAAACTGGCTCAATTCAAACCTTGCTAAAGTTAGCCAGATGTTGCAAGGACAGAGAAATCTGGAAACTGTAGCAAGAATGATTCTACAACAGCTAGCACCACTAGTAAGCGCACAACAAGGCGTTTTCTACTTAATGGATTCTGAAGGAGAACAACCTGTACTGAAGCTTTTGAGTAGCTATGCTTACCAAGAGCGTAAACAACTATCGAATAGATTCCGTATTGGGGAAGGGCTAGTAGGACAATGCGCCCTTGAAAAACAAAAAATTATACTTACAGATGTTCCTAGCAACTATATTCGTATCAGTTCTGGATTGGGGGAAGCTAAACCACTAAATATTATTGTTTTACCTGTCCTATTTGAAAACCAGGTAATCGCCGTCATTGAACTAGCATCTTTTCAAAAATTTAGCGATCTACATTTAAATTTTTTAGAGCAAGTCAGCGAAACTATTGGCATAGTCTTGAATGCGATCGCTGCCGATATCCGCACTCAACAACTACTGCAAGAATCCCAAATTTTGGCACAACAGCTACAACTTCGTCAACAAGAACTTCAAGACACTAACGAGCGCTTGGAACAACAAGCCCAACAATTGCAAGCATCGGAAGAAATCTTAAGACAGCAACAGCAAGAACTGCAACAATCCAACGAAGAATTGGAGCAGCTCAATGCAGAGTTAGAAGAAAAGGCAGAATTGCTGTCTACGAAAAACGAAGAAGTAGAGCGCAAAAATCAGGAAGTTGAGCAGGCAAAGCAATCTTTGGAAGAACAAGCCGAACAACTAGCACTTTCGTCCAAGTATAAGTCCGAGTTTCTGGCGAATATGTCGCACGAATTGCGGACACCGCTCAATAGTTTGTTAATTTTGGCAAAAATGCTAGCGGATAACGTTGATGCCAACCTCACAGATAAGCAAGTTGAATATAGCCGCACGATTTATGCTGCTGGCAATGATTTATTGTCATTAATCAACGACATTTTAGATTTGGCAAAAATCGAATCTGGAACTATGTCGATTGACATAAATCAAATCCAATTTTTTGACTTGCGCGATTATCTAGAACGTAATTTTAGGCAACTTGCTCAAAACAAAGGACTTAATTTTACTATTGAACTAGCTCCAGAATTACCTCAAACAATCAATACCGATGCCAAACGGTTGCAACAAATTCTGAAAAACTTACTCTCTAATGCAATTAAATTTACAGAACGCGGAGAGGTACGGTTACGAGTCTTTGTTGCAAAACAAGGATGGAGTCCAAACCACGAAAGTTTAAATCGTGCTCAAACTGTAATAGCTTTTACAGTCAAGGATACAGGTATTGGCATTGCTCCAGAAAAGCAGAAACTTATTTTTGAGGCGTTTCAACAGGCTGATGGTACCACCAGTCGCAAATATGGTGGTACAGGATTGGGTTTGTCCATTAGCCGTGAGATTTCTCGGCTTTTGGATGGAGAAATTACGTTAACAAGTAATCCAGGAGAAGGTAGTACCTTCACTCTGTATTTGCCGCAGTCGAGAAGAAATGGGAAACAAAACGACACAGAACACGACAGGAAATTAACAGGACATCGTCAGGTAGAAATGTGGGCAAAAAAAGAACAATTGCCGCCAATCTCCCCTTCTGTTAGTCTTCCCCTCTCCCATTCTGTCATCATTGACGACAGAGACAATATTGCCGAAGGCGATCGCCTACTTTTAATTGTTGAAGATGATGTGAAATTTGCCCGCATCTTATTGGAGATGGCACGAGAACACCAATTCAAGGCTATTGTTGCCCAAAGTGGGAATGCAGGTTTAGCTTTAGCGGGAGAATATCAGCCTGCTGCCATTATCCTTGATATTCGCTTGCCAGAAATGGACGGTTGGACAGTACTTGATCGGCTCAAACACGATCAAAATACCCGTCACATCCCAGTACATATCATGACAGTTGAAGAAGGAAGACAGCGCAGTTTGCAACAAGGAGCGATCGCTTACTTACAAAAACCGATTAATAGTGAAGTGCTCCATCAAGCATTAACCAAAATCAAGGGTTTTGTGGAACGGCGAGTCAAGAATTTGCTGATTGTCGAAGATGACGAGAATCAACGCAAAAGTATTGTGGAGTTGATAGGTGAAGGTGATGTAGCTATTACTGCTGTAAGTAATGGTAGTGAAGCCCTAGCAGCCATTGCTTCCCAGACTTATGATTGCCTAGTTCTTGATTTAGGACTACCAGATATGGATGGATTTGAGTTGATTGAACAAATCAAATCCTCTCCCAATGGTGAAGCACTCCCGATAGTGATTTACACCGGTAGAGAAATTACCAAAGCTCAAGAAACGCAATTGCGGCGTTTGGCAGAGACAATCATCGTTAAGGATGTGCGCTCTCCCGAACGTCTTTTCGATGAAACGGCTTTGTTTTTGCACCGCGTACAAGCTCAACTGCCTGCACCGAAACGCTTAATGCTCGAACAATTGCAAAACTCTGATTCTCTACTTGCAGGTAAAAAAGTGCTGATTGTTGATGATGATGTGCGTAACATCTTTGCTCTTACCAGCGTGCTTGAGCGTTATCAAATGCAGATTTTGTATGCGGAAAACGGTAATGATGGCATCGAAGTTCTACAGAACAATCCAGATATTAATGTTGTTCTGATGGATATCATGATGCCAGAAATGGATGGTTACGAAACTACTCGTCGCATTCGCCAACAGCCTGAGTTTAAATCCCTACCGATTATTGCTCTGACTGCTAAAGCGATGCAAGGCGATCGCGAAAAATGTATTTCCGCTGGTGCATCCGATTACATCACAAAGCCTGTTGATACCGAACAGTTGCTTTCGCTGCTACGTGTTTGGTTATATCGATAAGTTTAAATCCTCAGGCAGAGATGTTAGTTATAATTTCTTATTTTTAGATGGATGCGTCTTTAACGCTTTAACTCTATAAAAATAATAGTTAACACAATTTTTCCAAATACTTGCATTTAATATTCCTCTTTTTGGGAAAAAGGTTTTAAGCCTCCTTGCACAAAAAGGGATGTTAAAAGCTGCAAATTCAAGGAGAATGGTCATATCACTCTTTAATTTTATTACTTTAAATTTGGTTAAAAGAGGTAGAGCCTCTATGTGTTGATTAATTTCTTAAATAGATTTGCAATAAAAATAATGAGGCGTCTTCCTGTGGATTTGAGAAATATGATGGAGAGAGAACAACTTGAAGATATAGAAATTCAATTACTTTTAGAAGGTGTATATCGCTATCACGGATTCGATTTTAGAAATTATGCCTTGGCTTCACTAAAACGCCGGATCTGGAATATGATTCATGCCGAAGGCTTAACTACAGTATCTGGATTGCAAGAAAAAATTCTTCACAATCGCGAATGTCTGGAAAGATTTTTATTTAATCTTTCAGTCAATGTTACAACAATGTTTCGCGATCCTGACTTTTTTCTAACATTTAGACAAAAAGTTGTACCAGTACTGAGAACTTATCCTTTTATTCGCATTTGGCACGCTGGCTGCTCTACAGGTGAAGAAGTTTATTCTATGGCAATTTTGCTTAAAGAAGAAGGTCTTTATCACCGTTCGCGATTATACGCCACTGATATTAATGATGCTGTTTTACGTAAAGCAAAATCTGGGATTTTTTCTCTAAAATTAATGCAAGAATATACTGCTAACTATATAAAAGCAGGAGGAAAAACTTCTTTTTCTGAATATTATACTGCTGCATATGGTAATGCTATTTTTTCGTCAGAACTGAAGGAAAATATTATTTTTTCACTACACAATTTAGCAACCGACAATTCTTTTAATGAATTTAATGTAATTTTTTGCCGGAATGTTTTAATATATTTTAACAAAGCATTACAAAGTAGAGTTCATACACTTTTATACGATAGCTTAATCAGATTAGGAGTTTTAGGCTTAGGACGTCAAGAATCAATCAAGTTTACACCCCACGAAAAAGACTATGAGCAAATAGTAGGTAGTGAAAAGCTTTATCGCAGAATTAGTTAGTGGTTACACCATTTTAATCTTGCCACGCCAGTATTGGCGTGACACGACTACTAATGCACAGATGCGAGGAATATCGCGTCTCTATCTATCAACCAGTAACAACATTATGAAGTTTAAACTGATTGCGATCGGTACTTCTTTGGGTGGATTAAACGCTTTACAAGTAATACTATCGGGCTTGCCCAAAAACTTTCCAGTACCTATTGCTGTTGTCCAACATCGTCACAAAGATTCCGATCAGACATTAAGAGCTTTATTGCAGAATTACACTCCGCTAAGTGTCAAAGAGGCAGAAGATAAAGAAGAAATTTTACCTGGTTCAGTATATTTAGCACCAGCCGATTATCATTTGCTGATCGAAAATAAGGATAAAACCGTAAACTATGATTATTTTACTTTGTCTACTGATGCTCCTGTCACCTACGCACGACCATCAATAGATGTGCTTTTTGAAACAGCCGCAGATGCATACGCAAAAAATGTTATCGGTGTGCTGTTAACAGGAGCCAATCAAGATGGTGTTCAAGGGCTTACCAAAATCAAAGTACGAGGTGGCTTAACTATAGTAGAAGACCCGTCCACAGCTTCTTGTCCGATTATGCCTGCTGCTGCCATTACTACTGGAATGGTGGACAAAATTATACCCCTAGAGGATATTGCATTTTTCTTAGTGAATATCTGCAAACTTTAATGGTAATATTTTTACCTCAATATTTATCTTCCAATAACCTATAAACTATTGATATTAGCAAACAGGCAAATCTATAACTTAAGATAGTGTGAACAGAGCCAGCTAACACGTCAAAGTCAATAACAAAGATACCAAAACCGCTTGGTCTATTTCTAAAAGTGTACAGTCGAAATGTCATTTGAACCGAAAGTCAATGTTCTGTTGGTAGACGACCATCCAGAAAACTTGTTAGCCCTAGAGGCAATTTTAGATAGCCTCGGTCAAAATTTAGTCAGGGCTACCTCAGGTGCAGAAGCCTTACGACATTTGCTCAATCAGGATTTTGCCGTAATACTGTTGGATGTGCAGATGCCAGATATGGACGGGTTCGAGACAGCAGCTCTAATTCGACAGCGAGAGCGATCGCGTCATACACCAATTATTTTTGTAACGGCGTTCAACACCAGTGATACTATGGTGTACAAAGGCTATTCACTTGGAGCAGTAGATTACTTATTCAAGCCAATTGAGCCAGAAATATTGAAATCTAAGGTAGCAGCATTTATTGATTTATTTCAGAAAACTGCTGAAGTGAAGCGACAAGCCTTACAACTAGCAGCAATGAATGCCGAACTCAGAAAACGCGAAGAAATGTTTCGCTCTTTGAGTGCTTGCTCGCCTGTAGGTATTTTTCTTGCAGATAAATTAGGTAAATGCACTTATGTTAATCCCTGCTACCAAGCTATCTTTGGTTTGACAACCCAGGATAATTTAGACGAGGCTTGGATAAAAAGAATTCATTTGCAAGATAAAAAACAGATTGTTGCTGATTGGTATACTGCAACCGGAGAAGGTCGAGAATATAAAGGTGAATTTCGCATCCTCACTCCGGAAGAAAATGAGCGTTGGGTTTACCTCTCTTCATCCCCAATGCTTTCAGAAGAAGGTAACGTCATCGGATTTGTCGGTACAGTAGAAGATTCTACAGATCGTAAAAAAGCTGAAGAAGAACACATCAAACTAATTCGTGAACAGGCTGCACGGCAAGAAGCAGAAACAGCAAATCGCCTCAAAGATGAATTTTTAGCCACCCTCTCCCACGAACTCCGCACACCCTTAACTTCCATACTCGGTTGGGCAAGACTACTGCGTCAGCGCAAATTAGACGAAAAAGCGATTACCCGTGCGATCGAAACAATTGAACGCAATGCAACTTTGCAAGCACAATTAATAGAGGATATTTTAGATGTTTCGCGGATTATGCGAGGCAAACTAAATCTTAATGTCTGCCCGGTGAATCTGGAAACAATTATTTCAACAGTTACCAACGGCGCACATCTAGAAGCAGAAGCGAAAAATATTCAACTCAAGTACTTGATTGAATCTAGTCAAGTAGACAGTGAGACAGAGCAACAGGAAAAAATGGAGGAAGAAAATAATTCTTCTGCCTCACCCTCACCCTCTTCTCTTTTTCCTCCCTCCTCTTTGCTCGTTTCAGGAGATTCCAACCGTCTACAGCAAGTTGTATGGAATTTGCTTAACAATGCAATTAAATTCACACCTAGTGGCGGCAAAATAGAGGTGCGATTATCAAAGGAAAAAAATACTAGAGACAGGGAAACACTCACCTCCCAATCCTCAATTACTGACTATGCTCTAATTACTGTAAAAGATACAGGTATTGGTATTAGCCCAGATTTTCTTCCCCATGTTTTTGATCGCTTTCGTCAAGCAGATGGCAGTATAACTAGAAACCACGGTGGATTGGGGCTAGGTTTGGCGATCGTGCGTTATTTAGTGGAAATGCATGGTGGGAGTGTTCATGCTGATAGTGCAGGAGTAGGGCAGGGAGCCACATTTACTGTCAAATTACCTTTGTTAGAAACAGAGGAGCAGCAACAAACGGAAGAAGATAGAGAGGAAGAGGAATGGGGCGATCGCCTAAAAAAGTCTAATCTATCTCCTCACCAGCTCACATCTTTCTCTTCGCCAGAGTCCCCTCTTTGCGGTTTGCAGGTATTACTAGTAGATGATGATACAAAGACGCGAGAGTATATCTTGTCCTTACTGCAAGAATCTGGAGCAAAAGTAACAGCTGTCGCTTCAGTTAGCTTGGCAATTTCAGCCATAGAAAAATCCCAACCAGATATCTTGATTGGTGACATTTGCTTACTAGAAGAAGACGGTTATACCCTGCTTCAAAAACTAAGAAATTTACAACCACAAAAACAAGGACAAATACCAGCCATAGCACTATTCACCGATTCCAAACCGCAAGAAGATTCTAAGAATTCCCAGGAATCAGTCTTCCAAATATATATATCCAAACCAGTCGAACCAATGAATTTGATTAGTTCGGTTGCAAAATTGGTACAAGCCAATTGTATTGTCTGAGAAAATTAGTTAGTGAATAGTTAATAGTAGTTAGTGGTCAAAAACTTAACCACTAACCACTGTATGGACGGGTTTTGTTGATAATCTTACCGTTCAATCAGATAATTTATCTTCTAAACTCGCCCCTACTAACTGCCTAAACTAAATCAGGAAATACCTCAGCTACAGCAGGATGTACTAAGCGATGATTCTGCACATTCACACCTTTAGCCAGTGGTGGATTATTATTTAATGCTTCCAAACCCTGATTTGCTAATTGCAATACATATGGTAAAGTACTGTTGTTCAACGCCTGAGTTGCTGTCCAAGGAACTGCCCCTGGCATATTGGGAACACCGTAATGTACAACACCCTCTTCAATGTAGACTGGTTGAGTATGAGATGTAGCATGTAAGGTTTCCACACAACCACCTTGATCTACTGCCACATCAACAATTACTGAACCAGAACGCATTTGTTTTACCAAATTGCGATTGACGAGGATCGGTGCTCTACGTCCTGGCAATAAAACTGCACCAATCAATAAATCTGCTTGGGTAACAGTTGCCTCAATATTGGCAGAGTTGCTATAGAGCAGTTCTACTCTCGAACCAAATAAGGTTTCCAAATAACCCAAACGTTCTACATTCACATCTAAAATCTGAACACTGGCTCCCATTCCGACAGCAATTTTTGCTGCTTCTGTACCAACTACTCCTCCACCTAAGATAACCACTTTACCGGAACTAACTCCAGGAACACCTCCTAAAAGAACACCTCTACCACCTTGTTGACGTTCTAAAAATCTTGCACCAAACTGCACTGCCAACCGCCCAGCAACAATGCTCATCGGTGTTAGCAAGGGTAATTTGTTAGTTCCATCTTGTTCAACCGTTTCGTAGGCGATCGCACACACACCACAATCAATTAAATGCTCTGTCAATTTTCTGTCAGCAGCTAAGTGTAAATATGTAAAAAGTATTTGCCCTTTTTGCAAAAATTTATACTCTTTTATCTGTGGTTCTTTAACTTTGATCACTAAATCTCGATTCCAAGCTGCTTCCGGAGTCAGGACAATTTCTGCGCCAACACTTCTGTAATCATCATCTGTAAATCCAGCACCAACACCCGCTTGCGTTTCCACAAAAATGGTATGTCCATTTTCTTTTAAAACTCTGGCGCTAGAAGGACTTAACCCAACCCGAAACTCTTGATCCTTGGTTTCTTTGGGAACACCTATTTCCATTTACGGCCTCTAAATAATATTTGTTTAGCTTTAGTTTGTCAGTCTCATCTGTTGGATTTTGAATCAGAGACTACGAAAATTACTCGATATCCAGTTCTACAAATAATTAGCAATTAATAACTTCAGCATAACTGTCCAATCACTTTTTTGCCCTCTACCTCATGCCTTCTATCTTTTGGTACAACTGTGTATCGTGTCTCTCAAATTAGGTGTGGGCTAATCCTGACATTGCCAAATATACTTCCGACAATTACTCTTGACGATTTTCAGAGTCTTTCTAAAATATATTAAGAATAGTAAATAATTGTAAAAGCGGCAATCAAGCTGCATAGCTTAAAATGTATTGCCGTCAAAGCGCTAATAAATTTTCACATACCTGATAGAGGTTTTTGAAATGATGACACAACCACAGCCAAGCGTAACTCCTAAACTAGAGGAGCCAAAATTCGGATTTAACGAATATGCCGAGCGTTTGAATGGTCGAGCAGCTATGGTCGGCTTTATTCTCATGGTAGTAATTGAATATGTCACTGACCAAGGTGTTCTATCCTGGCTGGGTCTAAAATAGGATTAGTGATTAGCATCAGCCAACTTATGCCGACCGTTAACTAATTAGACACAAAGAATATAAGCCAGCTGGATTTTCCGGCTGGTTATCAAGCTGATTAAGAAAGCTGCATCAGTGTATCGTTCAGACAATAAAATTATAATATGATAGAGGCTCTTCTAAAAGAGTGCCAATTGCGGATAAGAGAATCTCGATAAATTTAAACAATAAGGTGAACTAAAATAAACCAAGCTGTGATGAATGCTGTATTGCCTCGTTTTTTAAAGTCAGCCTACCGAAAAGAACCAGTAATTAGTGTTTTGATTACGATGGGCTTAGTAGATGCGATAATTGGTGGATTCGACGATAGCTGGTCATTGTTCGCTTTTGGTTTGGGAACAGCAGGAGTAACACTATTATTGAAAGTATGGCGCACTCAACAGCGTCGTCCAATTGCTGAGGAGCCTGTCGTGCAACATTACCTGCCCTCCCGCTCTTCTAGTAAAAATTTACCAATGCTAACCATTACTAAGAAAAAACCGCCCCAGTAAGTATTAGATTTGAGATTTTAGATTAGAGATTGGGGAATTATAGATACATAGTAAATATCTACATCACTTGTTGTAGGTAGATTTTCTTGTCTTTAGTAACCGTTCGCACTTTATTCGAGGATAGCTGCAACAGCACTCCTATTTTTTGTCCCCGTTGTGCGTGCTATGCGATCGCCCCCAATCCTAAAATTTATGAATAATTGCCAATATAAATTCTTTTACTACAGCACAATGAGCTTAGTAATCGGCATAGTCAGTACTCTCAGCATCTCCATGCCGATTGCAACCCATGCAGCGATTGAAGTTCAAACTAATCTTAAAACAACCAAAAATTTTGCCAATTATCAGTTAGCTTACACCCTCAAAGGACATTCTGGGACAGTTAAATCTCTCACCTTCAGTCCTAATAGCCAAATTCTTGTTAGTGGTGGTGCGGAAAACGATGGTGTAATTCGTCTGTGGAGTACAAAAACTGGTAAGCGAATTGGCATTATTCGCAAAGCCCATAAAACAACTGTAGAATCATTAGCAATTTCCCCCGATGGCAAAACCCTTGTCAGCTGTAGTAATGACAACACAATAAATCTTTGGAATCTCAAAACTCATAACTTTAATCGTTCTTTGTTAGGACACACCAGCAATGTTTTATCTCTAGCTATTACCCCTGATGGCAAAGTTCTTGCTAGTGCGGGCTTAGACGGCATTAAGCTGTGGGATTTTATCCAACAGCGTCCACTAGCTACTCTAGTACGCTTTGATAACCTCATCTCTGGAATGGCGATTAGTCCTGATGGTCAAATATTGGTAAGTGGTGACAATCAGGGTGTAATTAAAATGTGGGATTTGAATTCTGGCAAAGTCATCCGTAAAGTTGTAGCTCACACTGATATAGTTAGTGCCGTTGCCTTTACACCAGATAGTCAAACTCTAGTCACTGCTAGCCGCGATCGCACCATCAAAATTTGGAAAATTAATACAGGAGAGATCATCCATTTCCTCACAGATCATAATAACTGGGTAAACGCCATTGCCATCAACCCAGATGGACGTACCCTAGCTAGCGCTGGTAGGGATGGTATTAAACTGTGGGATTTAACGACAGGAAAGTTGTTAAATACACTCAACGAACATTCCGATTGGGTGAGTGCGATCACCTTTAGCCCCGATGGAAAAGTACTTGCTAGTGGTAGTTACGACAAAAAAATTAAGCTTTGGCGCAGTCTCTGAAACATCCACACCTAAGTCATAAAACTTTAACAAAACTCTGCTAGTTACATCGAATTGCTAAGGTTTCTTAACATTTAACACTTTCTTAAGATTTAGCCGATAAGATTCTACATTAACCGACAATGCTAATGATGCCCCAGCTGGAATTCTAGCCGGGGCTTTGCTTTGTCAATAGGAGTTAAAATTTATAAGTATTGAGTGAACAGTTAAAAACTCGTCATCGATAACTTATAACTTGTGTAGTGGATGCTATACAGAAGATTTGGTCGCACAGAATTACAGATGCCTGTGTTTTCCTGCGGTGGGATGAGATACCAATATCAATGGCAAGATGTACCGCAGTGGCAAATTCCCAAACATAACCAGGAAAATCTGGAAAAAACTATTAGACGTGCCATTGAAGTAGGTATTAATCATATCGAAACTGCCCGTGGCTATGGAACTTCTGAGATGCAGTTAGGGCGAATTTTGCCTAAGTTCCCCCGTGAGAAATTGATTGTACAGACTAAAGTTAGTCCGAAAGTGGATGCCAAAGAATTTCAACGTGACTTTGAAAAATCACTACGGAATCTGCGGCTAGATTATGTGGATTTACTAGGAATACATGGTATCAATAATACTGAATTATTAAACTCTAGTATTGGTTCTGGTGGCTGCCTGGAAGTGGCAAGAAAACTTCAAGCACAGGGAAAAGTTAGGTTTATTGGTTTTTCTACCCACGGGCCGACAGATACTATTATTGAAACCATTAATACTAACCAATTTGATTATATTAATTTGCATTGGTATTACATTAATCAAAATAATTGGCCTGCCATTGAAGCTGCAACCCGCCATGATATGGGAGTATTTATCATTAGTCCATCAGATAAAGGTGGGAAGTTATATGAGCCGCCACAAAAGTTAGTTAAACTTTGTGCTCCCTTGAGTCCGATGGTATTTAACGATCTATTTTGCTTAAGCCATTCTCAAGTGCATACTCTCAGTTTAGGTGCAGCAAAACCAACAGACTTCGATGAACATCTGAAAACTTTAGAGTTGTTGGATCATGCCTCAAGTATTTTGGTACCTATATTGGCACGATTAGAGCAACAAGCCATAGCAACTTTGGGAGAAGACTGGGTTAAAACTTGGCACGTTAATTTGCCCACCTATAAAGAAACACCCGGACAAGTTAATATTCCTGTAATTTTGTGGTTGAGGAATTTAGCGATCGCCTACGATCTGGTTGATTATGCTAAGATGCGCTACAACTTGCTTGGTAATGGCGGTCACTGGCTTCCTGGTAATAAAGCAGACAAAATAGATCAACTAGACTTGCGAAAATGTCTTGCTCACAGTCCTCATGCTGACAAAATTCCTCACTTCCTTGCGGAAGCACATCAGCTTTTGAGCGGTGAAGCAGTAAAACGTTTGTCACAGAGCTAATTAATATATTAAATTTTGTAAAGTTTAAAGATGTGATTAATTAATCGCGTCTGTGTCCGAAATCTCTATGAATCGGGGAGTTTATCTAAGAAAATAAAAACTGCAAACAAATTTCAGCGATTTATTGATTTCATTGGCTAACATGACTCTTAATCGTCGGCATTTCTTATTGTTAATCGGAGCTAGTGCTAGTGCTGCTGCCTTCTATGGTTGTACTTCAACTGAAGATGATCTGGCTGCCACCTCAACAACTACTGCTACTTCTAACTTAGCTACTGCCACTACTGAATCAACTATTGCAAGCAGTGTAGGAGAGATTAAACTTCCACCATTACCATATACACACACGGCTTTAGAACCGTATGTAGATGCAGCTACAATGCGGATTCATCATGGTAAACACCATGCTACTTACGTCAAAAATTTGAATGCAGCATTAGAGAAGTATCCACAACTCAAAAGTAGAAGTGTTGAAGATTTATTACGTAACCTAAATAGCGTGCCAGAAGATATTCGCACATCAGTACGCAATAATGGTGGTGGTCATGTGAACCACTCGATGTTTTGGAGAATTATGAAACAAAAGGGTGGCGGAGAACCAACAGGAGCGATCGCCTCTGCAATTCAACAAAACTTTGGCAGTTTTGAGAATTTTAAAAAGCAGTTTAATGAAGCTGGTACGAAACGTTTTGGCAGTGGTTGGGTTTGGCTTGTCCGCAATCAAAATGGCAGACTTGAGATCACGAGTACAGGTAATCAAGATACTCCCCTGAGTGAAGGCAAATATCCGATTATGGGTAATGACTTGTGGGAACACGCCTATTATCTCAAGTATCAAAACCGCCGTGCTGACTATTTAAATGCTTGGTGGAATGTAGTCAATTGGGATGAGATTAACAGGCGTTTTGCAGATTCCCAGAAAGCTTAGAAAAATATTTAACCAGTAAAAAGGTTTTCGTCTTTTGTCCTGTTTTATTTGTGAAAGCACAAGAAAAAGGACAAAAGATGACATTACAAGGGTTTATTTGTAGGTATACCAGCAGCACGGGGAAATTGAGCTGGTGTAGTTGCAACTTTGCGCAAGTAAAGACAGTGACGGATGCTATTACTCAAAGGAGTTGTGAACTTTTCGATTGATTCAATCACGCCACCTAATTGCTGAACTGCATTTTCCATTGCAGTGTTTTCATCCTCCGTCCAGTTACCTCTATAAATTACTGCTAATCCATTCTGTTTAAGCAATGGTAAAGTATATTCTGCACAAACAGAAGCTGCCCCAACAGCGCGAACCAATGCCATATCGTATTTTTGGCGGTGTTGAGATTGTTGTCCTATTTCCTCAGCTCTGCCTATTAGAGTTTTGACATTATTAAGCTCAAGTGTAGACACCACTTGCTCCAGAAAAGCCATTTTTTTTCGAGTAGAGTCCAAAAGTGTAATCGTGCAGTCGGGTATAGCAACAGCTACAGGGATACCCGGAAAACCAGCACCTGTGCCAATATCAACGCAAGTAGAAGAACTAGCTCCCCCTAATTTCTCATCTTTCAACAAAGGGGCGATTCCCCGTAAAGAATCCCAAAGATGCTTTTCCCAAAATTCCTCTGGGGCAGTGATGCGAGTTAGGTTCAATTTTTGATTACCCTCTAAGATGAATTCATACAATCTTTGAAATTGTTCTTGCTGCTGGGCTGTTGGTTGCCAATTGAGAGTAGATTGCCAAATTTCTGGCATTTGAGGCAAAGAAGGCAAACTCAAGTTGTTCACAATTAAAAAATAGTTTTATTTAAAAATACTAATTAATTTTCTTGAATAAATAACTGACTCAGTCGTTTTAAAATTCTTAAAACCGTGTACAAATCATGACTGCGTTTGAGGGTATATTCATCAGATAATTCATAAATAGGTTGTTCTTGCTGAACCATTTTCATAAAAATAAAATTACTACCATTTGTCACCAATCCAAAAAAAGGCCCAAATGATGTGAGAGAAGCAAGTAGAAATGGTAGCATAAATGACCTACCTTAACGTAAAAAACTTAAAAACGGAAGATTTCAAACGCTTGTGTGGCATATGACCACCAGATGTTTAAGCAAATAGTGGATTTAGTGCAAGCACACAGCCAGCCAAAATATTTTGGGTAAGAATTCAAGTAAATGCAAATAGCTCAGAAATTGTTAGCGCAAAAAACTAATTTGTCAGTATTTTTTTTGCTGTTTGGGGGACTGCTGTTTCGAGGTTTCCTTGCTTTCTGGCTTTACCCTACCTTTGATGAAGCTTACTACTATCTTTACAGCCTGCATCTGGACTGGAGTTATTTCGATCATCCAGTTTTGGTTGCACTTACAACTGGTTTTGGGCCGTGGTTGACTGGAGATGTATCCCAATTCACGATTCGCCTGGGAGCGCTGATTTTGTACACAGGCAGTTTGGTGCTATTGTATCTAGCTAGCAAAAGACTATTTTCTGCCAAGGCTGCCAACCTAACCTTGGCGATCGCTACCATAAGCCCAATTTTTCTAATTGGCTTTGGCATCCTCAGCCTACCTGACAGCCCACTGATGTTTTTTTGGTCAGCCAGTTTATATTGTGCAGCCAATGAATTTTTTCGGCAGCCTCGAACTCAAAAGCAAAGCCTTGTGAAGTATGTCCCTAGTTACCGCTTGAGCTACCTTGGTATCTTAGTTGGATTAGCCTGCCTAAGCAAATATCACGGTTTTGTTTTGGGTCTGGGGCTAATTGGTTTTTGTTTAACAAGTCCACCTCATCGCTGTGTAGTCCGCTCTCCTTGGGCATGGTTAGGATTAGGTTTATTTGTCATAACTATCTTGCCAATATTGTTTTGGAATATGCAGCATAATTGGGTGTCCTTTAGTTTTCAATCACAGCGAGCGGTACCTAAAAGCGGCTACAATCTGCTGAGTGTAGGAGCCGTCAGTTTAGCTGGAGTAGTTTACCTGTTCCCAACCATTGGATTACCGCTGTGGTGGGTGAGTTTGCAATCAGCCCTGGCTCGAATAACTCAACTTTTTTCTAGGAAATCACCAAGTTATGGGAGAGATTTAGAGGCTTGTGAGCTATTGATTTTATGGGTTTCCCTGCCCCTGATTTTGGGATTTACTCTCCTGGGGGGATATCGGCAAATTTTGCCAGCTTGGCCGATGCCAGGATTTTGGGGAATTACTTTACTCTTAGGACAACGGGCAGTCATCTGGGAGCAGCAATCCCGACTTCGGGTGCGGCGATGGCTTTTAGGTTCAGGGATTATGGTTGCCAGCATTTTATTTATTCTTCTGCTCCAAGTGACAGCAGGAATACTACAAAAGCCCAGCCAATACGCTTTGATGGGAGGGTTTTTGCCCCCCAAGGATGATCCCTCTACAGAATTAATTGATATTCAGCAACTACGGCGCGGCTTTGCGGAATCTCCTGTCCTGCGTGCGGCGCTAGAGAACTCTAACTTTATATTCACCAATCGCTATTATCTAGGTGGGCCGATTGCTATGTCCCTTAGACCTCTAGCTCAAATACCGATTACTTGTTTTGACATTGGTAAAGATTTACGTGGCTTTGCTTTTTGGTCAAGGGCCGATCAATGGTTGGGAAAAGATGCTCTGTATATCACTACTGCCTCTTTTAATAACAGAAAAGACTTGATGGCTAGCTATCGAACTTACTTTAGCAGTCTAATTGAGCTCGAAACAGTATCGATTCGACGAGGTGGTGTGGTTACCAACGTCATTTATATTTATCAGGCTAAGACACTCCTCAAGCCCTATCCCCGTTCCTACGGGATTTGACGAGGAGTTGATTGTGATTTGTTTATCAACTGTTAGGAAGTTGGATTAGCGATTCAACTTCTGCTTACCCACACCTTTGGGTTATTATCTCTACCTCAGTTTCTAGTTAAGATCGCGTTACCCGCCTCAATAAAAATATACCTACTCCCAAAAACACAAAGTTGGGCAACCAAGCTCCCATGAAGGGAGAAAGGATTTCTGCCTGTGCCATAGCTCCAGTAATAAAATAGAACAGATAATAAGTAAATATTACTATAACGCTGACACCGAAACTTGTACCTCGCCCAGTCCGCTGGGGTATGGCTCCCATCGCCGCACCAACTAAACCAAAAACCACACAGATAAAAGGCAAAGAAAATTTTTGTTGAATCCGCACTTGGAGTTTGCGAATCTTTTGCTCATCACCACCGAGACGTTCTAATTCCAATTGTTCTAGCGATTGGATAATGTTCATCTCACCGTAGTCACGGCTTCTTTGTGCCACATCTAATGCTGTGCGGGGTAGTTTAAGCTGTTGTTTTTCAAACCTGACAATATTGCGATAAGAGCGATCGGGGGCGATTAAATAGATGGTACCGTTGTAAAAATCCCAGGCACTTTGAGTTGGATTCCATTGAGCTGATTCTGCCACAACAATTTGATTGAGCCCTTGTTGCGAGCGATCAATAATAGTCAAGCCTTTCATCTGTTTACCATCAAACTTGTCGGCGTAAAACAAGCGTGTCAAAATCTTTTCTTTGTCACCATCATTCTGCTGAACGTACCGATATTCTGGATAAAAAATATTTTCCTGCTTAAATGTTGGCTTATCTGACTTCAACACTTTGTCCAGAGTTAGAGATGCTTGATAATTAGCTGCTGGTACAATCTGCTCGTTAAATACAAACGTTAATACTGTCACTAAAAAGCTCATGATTACAGCAGTCAACACCATGCGATAAATGCTGACCCCACAACCACGTAGGGCAATCAACTCACTCTCGCTAGATAGACGACTGTAAGTCATCAAAGTAGCAAGAAGCGTGGACATAGGCAAAGCTAAAACAGTAAACTCAGGAAATTTCAATAAAAAAACTTTCAAGGCAATACCTATTGGTAGCCCTGATTCTATTATTTTCCTGACTAGATCAAAAGCAGTGTCGATTGTAACACCGATGGAAGAAAAAGCCCCAACACCAAATAAGAATGGTGGCAATAGTTCGCTAGCCAGGTAGCGATCCATGATGGAAAATGGCAGCAGCGAATTGAGGGTATAGAAAAATTTGTATTTAGCCATTAGTTAATAATTTTTCTCCAGGCTAATCATCGAGATTTTGGAATAAAAAGTTCCCCCTCATCAGCAAACAAGTAATCCGTGTTTTTTGTCGTTCACCTTAGCAATCACTATCTTTTTTAGGAAATACTATCTTTTCTACTTGATAAAATTTATGGTTAACAAAATCACATTGACAAATTTAAATTATTTCGTGACTGCGCTGACCATTATAAATAAATATATTCTCCAAGCAGTCTAAATAGCGAAGATAAGTTAATTATGCTTGAATTTATTCTTGCAACTCGTAGTTGCGGGCTTCTAAACTAAATTAGTCATAAAATTTATCAATGGTTAAGTAAGTATATGAGTAGGGAAACATGGTAATTTGTTGGCCCAATTGTGGATGCGATTTGTAGAGCCACAAAAACTACCTGCCTACGGTTGTGTTTCTACTGGTACTTTGTAAGTAAAATTCACCCTTTGAGGGAACAATATCTGATTTTGAAGCGATCGCGTTTGATAGCGGTTTATTTATTTCCCTTCCGGCAGTAGATAATAGGTATTTGCCAGTAGGTAACTTCTTGTGCCAATGCTGCCAAATGGAACTGGGTTAATCCTCTAGGCGTTGCGAATGCGCTCTTGCGTTATTGCTAGCAGGCGTCGCCAATTTTGAAACACAACCTCCTAGCTTATGAGTCATCGAAAATATACAAGCAAAGGCTTTAAAAATTTACTGATACTAAGCATCATTTGGCTATTCGGTGCAGTATGCGATCGCATCTGGTTCGCCTTAGATCGCTCCATTCCGGCTTGGGATCAGGCAGATTATTTAACTGGTACATTGAATTATTGGCAAGCGCTGCAAAACCCCCAATGGGGGGATAGCGAGTGGTGGCAAGGTTTTTGGACGATTTCTTCTAAAATACCGCCTTTAACTTACATTATTGGAGCCGTTGTACAGAATATATTTGGCACTGGGCCCGATCAAGCTGCATTAATAATGTTGTTATTCAGTGCAATTTTGCTAGGCTCAGTCTATGGATTAGGTACAGTCCTATTTAGCAGCACTGTAGGCTTATGGGCAGCAGCACTATGCCAAGTCATCCCCGCTCTTTATGTATTACGTCTCAATTTTCTCCTTGATTATCCTCTGACATCTGCTGTCACCTTCAGTTTTTTTTGCTTCACACTTTGGCAAGTCCGAATAAAAGACACTGAGATGGAGAGACGCGGGAACGCGGGGAATTTTTCTTTCTCCGCGTCCCTGCGTCACCGTGTCCCCGCGTCCTCTTCCCCCACTTCTCTCCTCCTGGCAGCAGTCTTTGGTTTATCTTTGGGTTTGGCCTTATTAGTGAAGCAAACGGCGTTATTCTTTCTATTCACACCGATCGCATGGGTTGGATTTACCTCACTTCGTCAACGCCGTTGGGGACAACTGGCGCAGTTGCTTGGCGCTTTATTATTATCAACCTTGGTATTTGCTCCTTGGTATCGTGCCAATTGGTTACTTATTCTCACTTCTGGCAAACGGGCAACGATAGATTCCGCTATTGCTGAAGACGATCCACCTTTAAATACGCTGGAAGCCTGGACTTATTACTGGCATCAATTGCCCGCTCAAGTTTCTTGGTTGTTATTAATTATACCAATACTTGCATTACTACTTTATTGGGGACTGACTGCGGTAGATGACGCAAAGACTTGGAGAGGGGGAATGAGACGCAAAGACGCAAACAGAAATGAGGACAATAAGACCAGCAGACAAAAAGACAAGAGGATAGAACCTGATTCACAATTCCCCGCGTCCCCGTGTCCTCTTCCTTCCCCCCGTCCCCGTGTCCCCATATCCCCTGCCTGGAGCCTGAAATGGTTGGCAATATTTTGGATAGGCGCTTATTTACTGTCATCACTAAACCCAAATAAAGATGACCGTTATGTGTTGCCTTATTTACCAGCACTAACAGTATTTTTAGCATATGGGTTAACTCGTCTTCGTAGTTTGTGGGGACAGCGGATTCGTTGGGGTACTTTTGGTTTAGCAGTGCTTTTAATGTTGTTCAACCTATTTCCCATTGGAGGATTTATTGGTAATGGTATAACACTTGCTTTGAGTCCAAATGCCCGGCAGTTCCCTAATATGAAAGAAGAGTTACCACTGCCCCAAGTAATAGCCCAAATCGTTGAAACAGAACCATATTTGCGTTCTACTTTGGGAGTGTTGCCATCAACGAAAAAAATTAATCAACACAATTTGAATTATTATGGAAGGCTGGCAAATTTCCAAGTTTACGGACGACAAGTAGGAGTCAAAAAGAAGTTTGTCCAACAGGACGCGCGATCGCTTTCGTGGTTTCTAAGCAAAGCTGGCAAACAAGGTTCAGTCCCGAAAGCTCAAGCTCTGATGGTTAAAACTGTCGAGGAAGATGGTAATTTTCAACTTCACAAAACTTGGAATTCCGGTGGCACCACTCTCAAGCTTTATCATCAAAAAACACCAGCAATAGAAGTCAAACAGATTTCTCAACAACCACAAGCTCAGATTGCTTTGTTACAAGTCACGGTACCGGAAAAAGCCCCGCCACAAGTGCCAGTACCTGTAACTTATGAGTGGAATGGTTCTTGGGAAGAATTGCAAAACGGTATTGTGCTGTTAACTTGGCGAAATTTCACCCCTCAGGAGAGTGGGGAGAAGGCTGCCTCTGCATTGACAGGAGAGAAACTATGGATACACGATCACGGTATTGGCATGGGAAATTTATATGCAGGTGCAAACAAACCTCAAGGTACATTCCAAGTGACTGAAAGACTGGCAATGCTACCGCCTGCTGATCTGACGCCGGGAAATTACACTTTAGAAGCGATTTACCTTAACCGTGTTTCTGGAGAAACTTATCCAATTCCTGTACCAAAAGTTACACTGCAAATTGATCCGCAAGCAGCCCCTACAACCGCACCAGAGTTGGATTTACTTACACAGTTGCGGGTGTTAGCAGCAAATTTACCACAAGGAACAAAGGCATTAGAGCAATTGTTTGCAGAAATTGGACGTATCAATCAATACGACCCCATCCAAGATTATTTAGAACAAGCGCGATTGAGTTTAGAATATCGCTTGCAACAAGATTCGCAAAATCGTGATTGGGCTTATGCTTTGGCTTTAGCAAACGTGTTGCAAAAAAGAGTGAGTGGTGCGATCGCTGCCCTTGAACAAGTAACTCAATTAGACTCAGACAATCCTTACGTTTGGGCATATCTAGCATTTGTCCAACTTTATAACTGGCAACCAAGAGCAGCGGAAAAATCTCTGCAACCAAGTTTGACTCAAAATCCTGACTCTCAAGAAATTCAAGCATTGAATGGAGTAGCTGCGCTCATGCAAGGAAAATTAATTCAAGCATGGCAGATATATCAGAAATTAGGGGCTAGGGACTAGGAAAGAAGCACCAGGAGCAGAGGAGTAGAGGGGCAGAGGGGCGGAGTGGAAGATTGAAAAACTGGAACTTCGAGATTAGAAGCTCGACTTTCACCTTCAGAAGTTCAATTTTCAGCTTCAAAAGCTCGACTTTCATCTTCAGAAGCTCAAACTTCACCTTCAGAAGCTCAACTTTCACCTTCAGAAGCTCAACTTTCACCCTCAGAAGTTCAACTTTCACCTTCAGAAGTTCAACTTTCACCTTCAGAAGCTCAACTTTCACCCTCAGAAGTTCAAACTCCTTTTCCGTTGCCCCTAATCCCCACTCTGTGGCGGTCGTGGGGGGCCCTGAGTTCCCAGTGTCTCCTTATCACCGCGTCTTCCCATTCCCCAACCTCGCGGCACATTTTCGATAATTCCAGCGACTATACCACAGTGGTCAATATCTTGTACTCTGATTTGTGGGGCTGGTGGTGTCATGAGTAAAAATACCATGAATTTCTTCGCCGATCTGCGGAATGGCTCAAAGTCTCACAATAAAGCATTTTAAATTTAGCAACCATTTTTTCTTTTGCTATTCAAACTCCAAAATGCCTTCTTCTAAGCGAATCTTATTTATTAGTAACGGTCATGGAGAGGATAATCACACCTCTCATGTTATTCAAACTCTACGCCAATTGTCTCCGTCTGTTGACATGGCAGCAATGCCAATTGTGGGAGAAGGAAAAGCTTACCGCAGCTTGAACATTCCCATTATTGGCCCAACCCAAAGAATGCCCTCAGGGGGATTCTTCTATATGAGACGCCTCTATTTGCTCAAAGATTTTCAATCGGGTTTAATAGGGTTAACATGGCGGCAGTTACAAGCGGTATTGCAGTATGCTCCTAACTGCGATCTGATTATGGCTACTGGGGATGTCGTCTCTCAGACATTCGCTTACTTAACGAAACGCCCCTTTGTTTCTTTTATCTCTTGTCTTTCTGCCCTTTATGAAGGGCGGTTGCGTCTCAATCCGCTTCTGTGGCACGACCTCAATTCTTCTCGTTGTCTGGCAGTTGTAACCAGAGATTCTTATACAGCCCAAGATTTGAACAAACAAGGTTTAACTAAAGCTCAATTTGGTGGCATCCCTGCTTTAGATCGGCTTGTGCCTACTGGCAAAAACTTGTACCTAAAACCAGATATTCCCACGATCGCTCTCTTGCCAGGCTCGCGCATCCCAGAAGCCGTGCGAAATTTCTGTTTGCAGTTACAACTGGTGTTAGAAATTGCCAAGATCATGCCTGAGCCAGGAGTACAATTTCGGGCAGCTTTAGTACCAGATTTGATGGCACAACTAGACGATATTGCAAAAAGTCAAGGTTGGCAGCTAAATCAAGGCATACTCACTTATTCTCCTGTGGGAAGTTCTCCTGATGCACCACCGCTTGCAGAAGTTAGATGTTACTCAGATGCCTTCAGCGATATCGTCTGTGAATCTACCCTCGTCATTGGTATGGCAGGGTTGGCAGTGGATCTAGCGGTAGCGATCGGCAAACCTGTGATCCAAATTCCCGGCGAAGGGCCTCAATTCACTTATCAATTTGCAGAGGCACAAACACGGCTATTAGGCATTTCTGCCCAAACCATCGGTACCAAGCCCGCAACTCCTGAGATTCTCAAACAAGCGGCTCGACGAGTAGTCGAGACTTTACAAGATGCAGATTACCTTGCCAAGTGTCAAGAAAATGGCCGTGAACGATTTGGGTCGCCTGGTGCATCTGAGAGAATTGCCCGCCTTCTGCTAACTTATCTAGGAGAAACTTAGTAGAAATTGCTGCTCAACAGAGATATTGCACTATTCTCAATAACCGTAGGGTGGGCAATGCTCACAAGGTAAAAATAAGGGTTTGAGCCAATCAATAGTATTGCCCACTCTACAAAAATCTAAAAAACATAGTAAAAATTAATACTCAGTCTAGCGAATCTCAATCAAGTAAGGAGAAAATGAAAGTCCGCTCTAGCTACTGGCAATTGTTGCCTTATCTGTGGCCCCAATGGCCGCTGTTAGTTCGGGGAGTAGCTTGTATCTTGGGATACGTGCTGTTCACCTTATCACTGCCCTACCTAGCAGGTCAGGTCGCTTTTTTTATTGGTCAGGGGAATGTGAACCAGATTGCCTACTGGCTCGGACTAGCCACTCTGGTATTTTTGGTGCGGGGACTTTTTCAGTACGGGCAGAATATCTTTATGATCGACGCTGCTCTGGAAATGGCTTTAAACGTACGCAAGCGAGTCTACGCTCACCTGCACAAACTCGGATTGGATTACTTTGAAACGACACAAACAGGCGACCTTACTTATCGCTTGACTGAAGATGTTGATCGGGTAGGCGAGATTGTTGATAAGTTATCCCATCAGTTTCTTTCCAATATCTTGCAGCTAATTGCTATTCCCGCTTACATGCTCTATCTAAATTGGCCGCTCACACTTGCGGGTTTGATTTTGGCTCCCTTAATGGCTTGGTTAATTGGACAATTTGGTCAGCGATTACTCGTGTTATCTCGCCAAAGTCAAAATCAAGTATCCAATCTATCTGCGTTATTAACAGAAGTCTTTGGCGGCATTCGCGTTGTTCAGGCATTTGCAGCACAAGGTTACGAAGTGAAGCGATTCAATCGGGAAGCAGAACACAATCGCCTCGCTAAGTATCGCACTCAACAACTCAAAGCGATTCAGTTTCCGGTGGTAGGTTTTTTGGAAGCAGTCAGTATTATGCTGCTGTTTTTATTGGGAGGATGGCAGATTTCTCAAGGCAACCTCACAGGTCAAGAATTTATCAGCTTCTTAACTGCTGTAGCTTTACTGATTCAGCCCATTGACTTAACGATTAGCAATTACAACGAGTTTAAACAGACTGAAGCCTCTGTCGAACGCATATTTGAATTAATGGCCGAGCAGCCTAGTCTGAGTGAAAAATTGAATGCAAAAGAACTGCCGCGAGTCATGGGTAAGGTAGAGTATCGTCATGTCAGTTTTGCCTACAATTCCAGTCAGCCAGTCCTCAAGGATCTCTGCTTGCACGCTTCTCCTGGTGATGTTATCGCCTTGGTTGGTGCTTCTGGAGCAGGTAAATCGACTCTAATTAGCCTTTTACTTCGCTTCTACGACCCTCAGGCAGGTCAAATTTTGATTGATGATATTGACATTCGCGATGTGACAATAACTAGTTTGCGCCATCAAATTGGGATTGTTCCTCAGGATATTACCCTATTTTCAGGAACGATCGCCGAAAATATCGGTTACGGTCAAGAAGAATTAGATTTGGAAGCAATTCAGGAAGCGGCAAAGATTGCCAACGCTCACTCTTTTATCACCCAATTTTCCCAGGGCTACCATAGCTGGGTAGGCGAACGTGGAGTTAACTTATCTGGAGGACAACGCCAAAGATTAGCGATCGCCAGAGCAATTGTCAACGATCCTCGAATTCTGATCTTGGATGAGGCTACCTCTGCCCTAGATTCTGAATCAGAAGCATTAGTTCAAGAGGCACTTGAGCGAGTTATGCAAAACCGTACCGTGTTTATTATTGCTCATCGCCTGAGCAGCGTCCGTCGTGCTGACTGCATTCTCGTACTAGAACAAGGACAAGTGGTAGAATCTGGTACGCACGATTCCCTCCTTTCCCAGGGAGGACGGTATGCCCGTTTTTACGCTCAACAGTTCTACTCTACAAATGAGTAGTAGTCTATAAATCAATATGGTTCAGTTAACGGTAGCCGACACCTTAAAAGGTGTGTCTACACAGACAAAGCCTGCCTTTGCAGGCTTGGTTCGTGTAGCCTCAGGCTTTAGCCTGTAGGCTTAAGTAAACCGTATTAGTCTATTTGAACTGGCAAAAGCTTTATGCCCATGAATAATTTAATATTATGCCTCCAATAGATGTTCAATCGGGGTTAATAATTCTCATAACGATAATTACAGTATCTTTGTCTGGAGGAGCTTTGGCTGGAATAATTACTCTAACCTTCATAAGGAAAAATAATTTTTTTATCAATATATTTAGTCTATTAGCTGGGGCTATAGGAGGGTATGAAGCTATAGTAATACTCAATATTTTTCTTCTTAAAGATTCATGCAAAAATCTAGATGAAATTCTTAAATTAATTATTGATTTTCATAAAGATTTAACTGGATTTTTCATTCCGAGTATGTTTGGGGTAATAGGTGCAAGTATAGCTATTTTTTGATGAGAAAAGTATTTCACTGGCGTTCATAAATTACTGAACTATAGTGGAACCTTTTTCTGTATTTTTTTATAAAAGTAATTACATAGTGGACTGACACGACTAAAAGATGTAATAAATTGTTTTGTGGTGCGGGCATCCTACCCGCCTATGAGGACGGGCTAGAAGCCCATCCCACAAGAAAGCTGTAGTGCATCATTTTAGCCTTGCAACGCCACTACAATTTCTGCCTTATAAATTTATAGAAATTCAAAAATCTGCTCTGGCACTAACTTTAGTTCTCCCGATTTGAAGCGACTAATATCTACCCACAAAGCTGTTTTTTGTCGTTCACCTTCAGCAAATACTATATTTTCCAATTGATAAAAATTGGGGTCAACAAAATCGCATCCATAAAGTTGAATGATTTCGTGTCCAGGTTGACCATTATAAAGAAATATATTCTCCAAACAGCCTAAATAGCGAATATTAGTTAATTCTGCTTGAATTTCTTCTTGAAACTCTCGCTTGAGGGCTTCTAAACTGGTTTCACCAAAGTCTACACCACCGCCCAAGGCACGGTAAAAAGTTTGCTGTGTAAACTTATCGTAGCCTTGGGAGATGAAAAGGCGTTCGCCATCACGAATTAATCCCAAGGCTAAGACACGAATTTCTCCTGATTTACCCATTGCGATCGCTAGTTATCGTAGATAAACGAAGGACGACTTTCACTTTCCTCGACAGGCCAATCTGGGTTCTCGCCGCCGATGTAAACTTCATCAATAGTGACGTATTCTACACCCAATTGCTGAATAGCGTTAATCAGAATATCTAAAGCGATCGCATCAGAAGTTCCCAAGTCAAACCAGCAACGCGCCCATTCTCCTTGATATTCAAAATCACCCTTATTGTGCATCAGTGCTAGCAAGCTTCTGTCGTATCCTTCTGAATCATAATTCATGTAGCTAATATCTAATCCCGTCTCTTGTACCTGGAGATTTTCCGCATTAAATGCGCCTAATTTACCCAAGTAAAACCAAGAATCAAAAAGCTCTTCTACATACTCTCTTTCACGTGCAGAAGGTACAGTGCTGAATTTCAGCCAAATCCACAAATCAAAAGGATTAAATTCGCGAAACTGTATTTTCATTACTTTGACATCTCTAAGTAATTATTGCTCAAGACTAATTGTAGAAGAGCAAAGGGGAGTAAGGGAGTATAGGGGTGTAGGTAAAGTCAAGAGAATAAAATCCCTAAACCCTTACACTCTTATCCCCTTACACCCCCCTAATCTTTACCCTGTCACCTGTCCCCTGTCCCCTTTGCCCTCTCCCCTACCTTTGGGCTTTAGCAATATCTCTAACTGTAAGGCGGCGTTCGCGTTGAATTTGTTTCACCAAACCTGCTGGCAATTGAGCTTGTTTCGTCAGCGCTTTGTCAAAGTTATTTATCGCTTCCTGCATCATTTGTTGATTTTTATCTTTTTTCGCCATCCCCCGTTGAATTTGGGCTTTGAGATAATATAACTCAGGGTTGTCTGGGGTCATTTTCAAGGCACGCTCTGCATATTCGAGTGCGCGATCGTACCGTTTTAAATCTCGATAAGCAAGGGCAATACCTCGATCCACCAAATACTGAGGGCCAGCATTTTTTTCTAAACGTTCAATAGCTTGTTCTGGACTAGCAAATGGCAAATTTACAGCCAGCATCAAATCCATATACCCCTTGAGCAAATTCAGTTCTGCATCATTGGCAGCAACCGCTTCAGCTTGATCTAAATGTTTATAAATTTCCCGCAGTCTGCTTAAGGCTTTTGGTGCAGCACTAACTGTACCTTCGCGCTGCATAATAACTGCCCCTTCTAAAAAATGACCAACAGCAGTGTAAAGGTTTCCGCGTAAAGGATCGCTAGAAGTTAACTTTTGGGCGATTTCTAAAGTTTTCTTGCTGTATGTTTCTAATGAAGCCCAATCCTTATTGGTGTATGCTAATGATGCCTTCATTGCATAGGCTAAGGGTTCATTTGGTTCTTTAGATAGTGCCTGTTGTAGATAACTTTCGGCGGCTTTATAGTCACCTTTTTGGAAAATGGCGTTGAATGCTGCTTCAGTGTTGTTACCAATATTACGCGGTTCTTTGCTACGAAAAGGATCGGCAGCAACAGAGGGATTGCCCCAAACATTAAGAACTAGGGTTGCTGCAATAGCAACTTGGGCAAGCTTTGTCAACCTAGCAGGCACGGTTGCTTGCGCAGGGGGAAACCTTTTAATCATTGTTACGTTTCCTTCAGAAGAATTGCTGTTGAATTTGTTTAATGTGTTACTTAAAATGCAGAAAGTGAGTCAGGCTCGCTATTGTGTTAGGCTAAAATTTTATACTGTTTGACTGTGGTAATTTTTACAGGTTCCCATTCTCTTATAGCTATTATTTAAAGTTTCAACTCGCTGCAATGAGGCAGCAGTGTAATTCTAGCTGCTATATAGAAGATGTGAGCAGGGTATGCACCATAAAATTTTCGGGACTTTGCAACCGCTCGCAGTGTAGTTAATTAAGTAAGTCGCTGACTTTTTGGTACTTTTAGCAAATGCTCTATCTTAAAAATCTAATTTATCACCCCACAGCTTGCCCAACTTCAATTCTCAAATCTATTAATTTGAACTTAGCATCCCAACAGTTAGGTCTGATTATCGGGCCGAGTGGTTCTGGCAAAAGTACGTTACTAGAGATTTTGTCTGGGTTAGCCGAACCAACTTCTGGCTCTGTTTTCTGGCGCGAACAAAATCTAACTGCGGAAGAGCTACAACAATTAGCAGGACTAGTATTTCAATTCCCCGAACGCCATTTTTGTGGCGGTACGATTTTAGAAGAGTTGCGCTTGGGACATCCAGAATTGGGAACAGAGCGAGTTAGGCAAGCATTGCAAGAAGTGGGCTTAGAGCATTTATCGCTTTCGTCATCACCCCATGCTTTAAGTGGTGGTCAGCAACGACGTTTAGCTTTAGCCGTACAATTAATTCGCCAGCCAAATTTATTGTTGCTAGATGAACCTACAGCTGGCTTGGATTGGTCAATGCGTAGACAACTGGTAAATTTATTGGCGAAACTAAAACGAGATCGGACATTGCTGGTAGTAACCCATGATGCAGGAGATTTGTTAGCGATCGCAGACTATTGCTGGAGTATCAATCATGGCGAACTAGAAGCAATAGATCCATACACATTGGAAAAATTGGAAACCAATGTCCAAGAACCTCTGCCCGCAGCATGAGAAGAGGACAAAAAGACGCGGGGATGCGGGGACAAAAAGAGGAATAGACAACTAAACTCTAACTACTGTACGGGCAGGTTTAGAAGATAAATTATCCGTTTGAACGGCAAAATTATCAACAAAACCCGCACGCCAGTTGCTACAACGCGGGAAACCCGACGCCAGGTGACGCCAGGTGCTACAACGCGGGAAACCTGCAAGGGCGCACTGGCTCCCCTACTATCCACTAACAACTAACTACTAACTACTAACCACTTGGTTATTGTTTGGTTATGTTGCAAGCGACGTTAGCAAGCGCGTGGCGGGCTGTACACTGGCCACTAGATTAAGATTCCTTGATTATAAAGATGTTAACGATTAAGCCCTCACTACGCGAGCAACAACATCCTCTGATTCGTCAACTGGCTGATAGCATTGAAGCAGCTTGGCAACAGCACCTAGATTTGTCACCCTACAATTTGCCGGCAGATCTGGGGTATGTAGAAGGTAGGCTGGAAGGCGAGAAACTAACCATCGAAAATCGCTGCTATCAAACACCCCAATTTCGCAAATTGCATTTAGAACTAGCAAAAGTGGGAAATATGCTAGACATTCTGCACTGTGTGATGTTTCCCCGCCCAGAATACGATTTGCCGATGTTTGGTTGTGATTTAGTCGGAGGTAGAGGTCAAATTAGTGCAGCGATCGCGGATCTTTCACCAGTTAGTTCTGATCGCTCCTTACCAGAATCTTACATTTCTTTACTCTCAGAACTACCAACAGTCAATTTTTCCCAGCCGCGAGAATTACCTGAATGGGGACATATCTTTTCTGATTTTTGTGTCTTTGTCCGCCCGGCTTCGCTTGAAGAAGAAGCTATGTTTCTCAAACACGTGCAGGCATTTCTAGAGATTCACTGCCAAAATGCGATCGCCTCCACACCAGTTTCATCCGACAAAATGAGACAAATTATTGCTGGGCAACATAACTATTGCAGCAACCAGCAGCAAAATGACAAAACTCGTCGCGTTCTGGAAAAAGCTTTTGGTTCAGAATGGGCAGAAAATTATATGTCTACAGTTTTGTTTGATCTACCAAATTAAATAAGTAGACGGCAGAAGGAAAAAGGTTCTTTCTGTCTCTGTCTTGATGATGAATTTTACGTTTCATTCTGTCTACGTACTTGTTTCTCAAACTGCTTCCTTGAACAATAAATATAAATCCAGAGTATAAAGTGTGAAGTGTAAATTGTACAGTATGAACTAATTAAGTCATATTTTCACTTCAGTAAGCAGCATTTATATTTCATCCTTTATCCTCTCTTTTTCTTCCAAATTATTACCCATCATCTGTAGACTCTGTTACGTTTCCCAAAAAGTTATTAATGTAGAATTCATTTAACGAGAGTACAATGGAGTAAAACAATATAAGCAACCAGATGAGGAGATTGGAAGTACAGATCCAAAGAAAATCTGAGTAAGTGCAAGTAACTATCGATATCAGAAAACTCCACACTTAAAATTGACTTTCATTCAACTCCAATTAATTAAGTAGATGGTACTAAACCTATACAAACCTAGTAATTCAGCACAAATGCCCTCAAAGTCCACAGCATCTCTTCAATCAGCCAGGTGTGTCTAACGGGTACAAATTTTAGATTTTATATTTTGGCTTTTGCAATGAAAGAAACTGATAGCTTGATAGTGGTTATTACTTCTTTTGGAGTAGTTTTTTATGAACATTGTAATAAGTCAGTCTCAGTAAGCAGTAAATTTTGACAACAAACATAAGGTAGTTTAATTGACAAATAAAAGTGCTTCAAATAGCCTTTACCTCATTTGAAAGAGTTGTGAAAGCAGGATTTTTTGCATCTTTAATGAGCCTAAGCTATTGAATATTTATGAAATAAAAAACGCCATTGTGAAAACTGTGGCGTTGAATGTTCTGAAATCCTATGGTTTTCAACAATATACACTTTAAAGTTACTGTTATTTCTCCTTGACATTCAGTCGTTATTGGTAAAACTTTTTGACTAATTTAATGATGTTTAACTTGCTTTTTACTTTCGTTAGTAAACTTCAGACAACCAACACACCATGTCAAGGGCAAGAGAAGAGACAAGGTTAAACGAACAGCCCCAGGTTTTGTGGGCGATCGCTATAGTTCTACCGGTATCTGTTGCCGCTGGAGTGCTAACTATGGCTAAACTGGAGCAACTTCAAAAGCTCAACGAGCCTGTAACCAGCAAGCCTGTTGTGAATAGTATTCATGCAATGGGACGCTTAGAACCGCAAGGAGAAGTGATTAAGCTTTCTGCTCCAGCAGGAGTTCAGGGAGGCACACGAGTTGAGCAACTCTTTGTCAAAGAGGGAGAACGTGTTAAAAAAGGTCAAGTAATTGCTATTCTTGATAACTTTGCTACCAACACAGCAGTAGTAGAAGAAGCAAGAGCAAGACTCTTAGAAGCCAGAGCCAACTGGGCGCAAGTCAAAGCTGGTATGCCAAGGGACATTCAAGCTCAAAAAGCTGTGATTGCTCGCTTACAAGCTCAGTTACGCGGTGAAGCTGTTGCTCAACAAGCATTAATAAATCGTGTCGAAGCCGAATTGCGAGGGCAACAAGATGTTTTCAGAGCAACAGTGGCTCGCATCCAAGCTGAACAACGTAATGCCCTAGTTGATGCTCAAC
This sequence comes from Chlorogloeopsis sp. ULAP02, assembly GCF_038404745.2. Taxonomy (NCBI): domain Bacteria; kingdom Bacillati; phylum Cyanobacteriota; class Cyanophyceae; order Nostocales; family Chlorogloeopsidaceae; genus Chlorogloeopsis; species Chlorogloeopsis sp. ULAP02. The sequence goes on from NZ_JAYKTT020000030.1 coordinate 98,466, forward strand.
GCTACGAGTTTTTATACACAGAAGGTGCAATTTCTCAACAAGAACGCGACAGGAGACGTCTGAGTGCTACAACTACTACTCAACAATTAGCTGAAAGCCAAGCTAGCCGTAGACAGGTGATCGCTACTTTGCAACAGCAAGTTGCAGAAGCTAAAGTAAACCGGGACAAGACTATAGCCATTTTGCAACAACAAATCGACGAAGAAAGAACTAGATTGCAAAGAATTCAAGAAGTTAGTCCTAACAGTATGCAAATAGCACAAGCTCAGGTTGTGAATGCGATCGCAACTTTAAAAAAGGCTGAAGCACAGCTGCGGTTGAGCTATCTTAAAGCACCCATTGCCGGAGAAATTCTCAAAATTCACACCAAATCCGGAGAAACTATGAGTGTAGATGGCATTGCTGAGATCGGGCGAACAGATCAAATGATGGTTGTTGCGGAAGTTTCCGAAGACAGTATTGGTAAAGTGCGATTAGGTCAAGAAGTAACAATCACCAGTGACAATGGAGCTTTTAGCGGTGAATTGCAGGGAACTGTGGCAGAGATTGGTAGAAAAGTTGGCAAAAAAGACGTACTAAATACAGATCCAGCCGCAGATGTTGATGCCAGAGTCGTGGAAGTCAAAATTGCTTTATCTCCATCAGACAGTGCAAAGGTTGCAGGCTTAACTTATGCCAAGGTTGTTGTTGGTATCAAAATCTAAGTCACGACTTTTTCAAAAATCATTCGTGTCTAATTTAACTTGATAAATTTATAAATTTTTCTCAAAAACTTAGGAGATAAAGATAATGTTTGGCGGAAAACTTCCTCTAGCGTGGCTACAAATCAAACGTGAAAAAACACGTTTAGCTGTAGCTTTAGCAGGAATTGCCTTTGCCGATATTCTCATGTTTATGCAACTCGGTTTTCGAGATTCTTTGTATTACAGTAACGTTAGATTTCATAACAGCTTACAAGGTGATATAGTTCTGATTAGTCCTCAGTCTAGCGCTCTGCTATCGCTAAAACCTTTTTCCCAACGTCGGTTATATCGAGCTTTAGATTTACCAGCAGTACAATCGGTACATCCCATATATTTGGACTATACTAGTTGGAAAAATCCTGTTACGGGAATACCCCGTAATCTTCTTGTTGTTGGTATTAATCCAACAGCTAACATATTAAAAATACCTGGATTAGAGCAGAATTTAGATAATATAAAATTACCTGATGTAGTTTTATATGATAGAGCTTCTCGGCAAGAATATGGGCCAATTGTCGCTGACTTTACTCAAGGTAAAATTGTCACCGCAGAAGTTCAAAGAAGACTGATTAAAGTAGGAGGATTATTTACACTAGGTGCATCATTTGGTGCAGATGGAAACTTAATTACTAGTGATGTAAATTTTTTGAGAATCTTTCCCTTTCGGCAACAAGGATTAGTTAGTATTGGACTGATTAGATTAAAACCTGGAACAAATGTAGAAACAGTTGCTAAAGATTTGAGAAATTATTTACAATCAGATGTCAAGGTGTTAACTAAGCAAGAATTTATTGATCAAGAAAGGCAATTTTGGGCAAGCAGCACAGCAATAGGATTTATTTTCACTTTGGGGACAATCATGGGCTTTATCGTTGGAACTGTGATTGTTTATCAAATTCTCTATACCGAAGTAGCAGATCATCTAGTTGAGTACGCGACTCTCAAAGCTATCGGTTACGAACATAAATATTTTTTAGTTGTAATTTTACAAGAAGCCCTAATTTTGGCAATTTTAGGATATTTGCCAGGATTCGCTTTTGCACTATTTTTATATCAAAAGGCTAGAGAAGCAACTCTATTACCAGTTTTTATGAGTTTTGCACGAGCAATACAAGTACTAATTTTAACAATTATTATGTGTTTTATTTCTGGTGCAATTGCTGTCAGAAAACTACGTTCTGCCGACCCTGCGGATATTTTTTAAATGAATTATAAATCATGAAAAGCTCTATTATTAATCAAATTAATAATTTAAATTTTTATGAGATTAAGAACATCTAAATCTACTGTACGGCCAGGTTGGAACAAAAATCTTTATCATGATTATGAATACCTCTAAATAAACCACCTCTACTAATCACTGTCTGGGCGGGTTTAGAAGATAAATCCTTCGTTTGAACGGCAATATTATCAATAAAATCACTACCCACTAACTACTAACCACCAACTACTATCTATGAAAAAAGAACCTGTAATTTCCATTAAACATCTCAATCATTACTATGGTAAGGGTGCATTGAGAAGACAGATTTTATTTGATATAAATCTGGATATTTATTCAGGAGAAATTGTAATTATGACAGGACCATCAGGTTCAGGAAAGACAACTTTACTAAGCTTGATTGGTGGTTTAAGATCTGTACAAGAAGGTAGTTTAAAATTTCTAGGTGAAGAACTGTATAGAGCTAGTCAGGCCAAACTAGTTAGCCTGCGACGTAATATTGGTTATATTTTTCAAGCTCATAACTTATTAGAGTTTTTAACCGCTAGGCAAAACGTACAAATGGCGGTAGAACTAAATAAATATATTTCTCCACAAGAAGCTATTGCTAAAGCGGAAGCGATTTTGAGATCAGTTGGTTTGGGGCCACGGGTTAACTACTATCCTGACAGTCTTTCTGGCGGACAAAAGCAAAGAATTGCGATCGCTCGCGCTTTGGTAAATAATCCTCCATTGGTTTTAGCAGACGAACCGACAGCAGCTTTAGATAAACAATCAGGACGAGATGTTGTGGAAATAATGCAGCATCTTGCAAAAGAAAAGGGAACTTCTATCTTGTTGGTAACTCACGACAACCGAATTTTAGATATCGCTGATCGCATTGTAGAAATGGAAGATGGTATTTTAGTTCGTCAATCAAATAATACGATAGAAAGTTACGAGTCAAGAGTAAGAAAAAATAATTAATGAGTAGACATTGATTAGTACAGACGCGAAGAACCGAAGCGTCTGTACATTAGTAAGAGTTTGAGTCATTGTTTACATTGCAGCTTTTGCTATTTTAAAGAGTTTGGTTGACGGCTAGTGCGGAAAGTCACATTCACACCCTCATTCGATTGCTCTAGTACTAGCAGAGGAGTCGGTTTAGCTTTTTGATCCCAATGCATATAGGCAACTCTGCCTTGAATTGTCGGTTGCCAATTATCCTCCTCGTCTATAGGACTGAGGTAAGTTTCAATACAGTCTATAATTTGGCTAATTGTGGCAGAAGTAGGTTGGGTTGGTAACTTCATTAATCGGATTTGAACACGAAACAAAACTCGCTTCGTAATATTTGGTACATTGCCAGTCTCATACTCAACATCAAACATTTCATCCACCTGTCGTCCGGCATTACTGGCAATACCCACTACCCCTTGTTGAGCTTGATTGGGGCGCAGTGCTTGAGAAATTTTGTCTTTAATTTTGATTTTAATTTGATTAACAATAGCAAAATGAAATACCTCCTCTGACATCCGCATTCGCAGATAATCTAGGTTAAATTCCCGTGAGTTGATTAAATCAGGATTAGTCTCCATTTTGCGGATCGTTTCTAAAGCTAATTTAAACTTTTTCTCTATTTCCCGTGTCCGAAATTGTTCAAATTTAATTTTTTTCTTTAGCTTACTTATCTTGATATTGCCAAAGATGATCAAACCAATCACAAGCAAGGCTAAACCTCCACTAGTTGCTACCAATATTGGCGGCAATTGTAGTTCACTTGCGGCAACTTGCTGAGAAATATTTTTAGCCTTTGTTCCAGGATATTGGGCAATAAATTTAAAAGCTGACATGGTGAGTACATAAAAATACTTGGCTTCTGATTTTTAGGATGCCCAAATCTCCGATCTGTTTTTGCGGTATCACTGCTATTTTTACAGAGTTGTAGGTGGAGGGGACAGGGAACAAGAAGACAAGGAGAAGAATTTTTCTACAGTTTCACTCTCCCCTCCTCGAATTACCGAATGGCAATGTCCGAAACTAATACCAATTTAAAAAATGATTGCGACAGATGCATTCATCAAACCCAGACATAGAAGGCAATTTCCAATCAAATCGTATAAAAAACTACCCCTTGTCTTCCTTGCACGCAAAAGTTTGGAAGGAAAGATGAGGGGTAGGGAGCGATCACTCCTAAAGTGACAAATACAGTTTTGAGTGGCAGTAAGTTGCTGCACTCAAAGGAATTTAAGCACGAGCTGGTTCAACGCGAGCATAGAAAATGCCACGAACTTTGACTTCCTCTGGCTCGTCAGCACCTAAATCGGTATCAGAGGGCTGTTCGCTCTCAAAAGTACCTGCAATCTCACCAGTACCACTATCTACTTTGGCTATGGAAAGAGAAATCTTGCCTTCGAGCACATCAGCACGCTTAACATTGGCGCGAAGGAGTTCTTCTTCATCAGATTGGGCAGGAAGAGCCACAGCGTTGTCATAACCACTGGCAACACCACGTCCTTTGGGATCGAGGAAAGTAGCACCACGATAGGAAGGTACTCTGAAAGAGCCTTCAAAATCAGTGGAAGTATTAATGCTAGTCATACCAGGTTGTGATTGAGCAACCAAACCTTTGACTGTAAACAAGAAAGGCACCATTTCACCACCAGGTAGCTTGACGGTAGCAGCCTGGAAGTCAAAACCATCTTTTTCCACGAAGGTGAGGCTACCGTCTGAGTTCACTTTCAGATCACCTTGAATCTGATCGAGTGAGTAGGTTTTACGAGTCAATAGTTTGCCAGCAATATATTGTGGTTTTTGCCGTTTATTAGTAGGTTCTCCTTTTACAAAGAATTGGGTTGGTTCTAAACAAAGTTCTTTTATGATGTAAGACTGTCCGGCATCAATGGGAATGGAGCCGCGACTTGTTTCTGTTAGTTGAGGGCACTTGTTAGCCAAGCCAGTGCCTTTGATTTGGTCGTAAGTAAGTAAATCTGTACTACCAGCAGCAGGGCCTTCACTACAAGCAGTTAGTACTCCCAAGCACAAAGCCAAGAGTGCAACAATTACAGCGCGAAACCTCATGGTCAACCTCAATGTCAAAAATGAATATCTAATGGTTTTCGTTTGGGCGTATGAATGAGTACGCCCCAGCACACCAGGACGCGAACATATACCTCAAAGGAGGATACAAGCATAGACTTGCGAATGCTTTCCTGAAGCTGAGAACAGCTATAATTGCCGTTGCTGCAACTTTTTTGGACAGCTTCCAGATGTCCGTAAGTGCTGCTAATAGGTTTACCTTTGTGGTATAACCTTTGTCGTTATGCGTGACGTATGTGTCGCCACTATATACAACCCATTTTGTTATGGGGAGATCAGCCAGATCATACGATTTTTTTTAACTCAAAATCAAAGCGCTCTAATATTTGTCAAGAATGCTGGGATCGCATTGAGCTAATTAATAACTCTACCAAACATAATCCACTCTTGCTCATCAATCGGAGTAATGGGCTGTAGGTACAAATGCGGTTTTAGTCTGCTTTGACAAAAATAGGTTCAATGGTGAACAAAAGAAAGTAAAAAATCTTCGGTAAATTTATTTAGTCCTGATTTACATAAGGTGGCATGAAAAACGGCAGAATTTTTGAGCCAGAGAAATTATTTGGCAAGCTGCAAGATATTGCAACGGAAGTACATAATGCAGTGCTATTTTGTCAAGGGGATACTATAGCTCTTTTAGCTTTACTGCGGCAGTTAGAACAACTACACCGAGAGATTCGGGATGGAGCTTTTCAAGAAAGTTTACCTAACAATCGTCAGGCACTTTACTCACTGTTAAAGGATATTGAGTCTGAAGGTGGATGGCCCTATATCGAGCGAATGAAGCTGCAAGAATTTTTAACAAATTTGCCACAAGAAGTAGCCCAACAAGAGGAGTGGGGAAGCGACAGAATCAGCGAATAGTATAGTTTTTCTCATCTTTACTTTTTAATTTCGCGCTGGGTGGTAACACCATCACAAAGTATGCGATCGCGCTGTTCGATAATTGGGGTTGTGCTAAAAATTATTACTTACCTAGTTGCAACCACGTACTAGCAAGCTATTAAAAACAGGTAACTCTCAACAGAGAAATAAATATTTTCATTCTCTCTGTGGACAGTTACTTGTAAATGTCTAGTTAGGAATCTATGTGAGGAAAAATGTTGCAAATCTCATGTTACTCATCTAGTTAAAAGTACTTTTATATACATAAATTTTAATCAAGGCACGCAATCGTCAAAATAGTTTGTTGCAAAAAATACTCATTTTTTAAGTTAATTACCATAGGTTAAGTCTCGTACTGAGTCAAACAATGTATCATTTGACTAAATACAGTATATTTATATTTGATCTACTGCTTGGAATTTTATCAATCGCAAGCCTATGACTTCATTTTCAGTTTTAAGTGTAAGCTCAACAAAAACAACATTTTAGGTTGCTATTGCTACAAAAGTAGCTAAAAATGTATAATGACGTCTCGTTAAGTCATTTTTTTGATATAAAAGTAACTATTTTAAAAATCAAGTTGTATTATGAACTTTTATAAACCGATATAAATCTTTTATTGTAGAGCCGTAAATACAACATATAATATCTTGTTGTAATTTATACTTAGTAAGTTTCTACTAAGTGTTTTGTCGTGGTTAGCACTTACTTGACAAATTTTAAATCAGAGTATAATTGTGTCGCACTTCCTAAATTTTGCCTGTTAGAGGGTAGTCGTCATCATCGCATCTGATTTGTCAATACTTGAGGTACAGCCGTTCTGTGGAACGATGGCTATCGCCCCACAGCAATGAGGCTAAATTCAATTTAGAATAAACGCCGCAAACTTGAATAGTAAAGAATCTCAGTACCACAATCCTTGTTTGGTTGCTGTAAAGTGTTACTACATCAAAACAAATCTTGAGAAAGACATCTCTACCCTCAGCAGACAGGTTTGCTGCGATTACTGAATGACAGGAGCATAAGAACAATTTGGAATTTGGAATAAAGTGTGTAAGAGGTTTGAATGGCTGGTATAGTATCAGTTTCTCGTAAAGTTCTAGCCGGGCGACGTAAGAAGTTACGTCAAAAGCGACAGGCGAAAATTTTTCAAGCTATTTGGAGAACTCTCGCCGTTACGGGTTTAGCAAGTAGTTTGCTGTGGGTAACGCTTCAACCAATTTGGGTTCTCAAAAATTCCAACGACATAGTAATTTCAGGCAATCAATTACTTTCGGATGAGGCTGTAGAGTCTTTTTTGAAGCTCTCTTATCCTCAGTCTTTGTGGCGAATCCAACCATCTCGAATTGCATCTTCATTGCAGCAGCAACCGACTATTGCACAAGCGATCGTAAGTCGTCGTCTTTTTCCTCCCGGATTAGTAGTGCAAATTCACGAAAGAATACCTGTGGCAGTTGCTCAAGTGCATCGAGAACAGGCAAAAAGTACTAATGACAACAAAAAAGTATCTGTGAGTTTACTAGATGCCCATGGAGTAGTCATGCCTCTAGAACAATTTACTTCACTCAATTCCACAGTGAAAGTACCATCTTTAAAAGTAATTGGATCGCCAGAACACTACCGTCCTTACTGGGCTGAACTATATCTAGCTATAAGTCAATCTGCTGTAAAAGTAATAGAGATTGACTGGCAAGATCCAACAAATTTAATTTTGAAAACAGAAATAGGTAAGGTACATTTCGGTGTTCCTAGTTCCCGATTACCTGAACAAATCAAATTACTAGCTCAGATGCGCCATTTACCCTTACAACTCAGTCCCAATCAAATAGATTATATAGATCTGAAAAATCCAGATCATCCAATAGTACAAATGAACCAAAAGCCAAGAAAAATTAATTCCAGGACTCCCTAAAAACATTTGTATTTTTAATGTAAAAAAGACTTCTAATTAATAAAGAAGTTTTATGCTGATAAATATTATTTATTAATTTTGCTTGTATAGGACTCCATGCAATAATCAGCACCAACTTCTAATTAGAATAGTGAAGAATCATCACAAAACATCTCTACTTTTACAAAGAAAGCTCTTGTTGTTTATGCCCCAATACCTGATTAAAAGGTGCAAACTTTACGCGGTTGTTCAATTTATCTAGAGAACCTACAGGAGTATTTCAGGTATGTGTTTAGCTAAGTTTGGGTGTAAATAAAGCAAATCAAACCTCAATTAATCGGGTGATAAATACCAAATCGAATTAGTTTTTTTGTTTATTTAGTTGAAGGGTAGGTAAAAATAAAAAAAAATTGTATTTTTGAGTTGCTATCCCCCTCATTGAGGAATCCAATTGAACATATTATTAAGACAGGCAAGATGTACCTTGGCGTGTCTGAGCAAGTAATATATATTTACAAGTAATATAAGTAGTTATTACGTACTGAAATACTTTTTACTGTGAAAAGTGTATAAAGAGAAACGAAAATATTACGGGTAAAGTTTAAAAGCAATCACAAGCAATAAATAATTACTTTGTAATAGCTCTTAGTTTAGTGAATTTCTCATACTTTATACAAAAAACACTAGTAGTTATTGTGAGTAAAGAAAAAAACAAAATTAACAACTGTAAAATTAATAGGCCGTGTAAATTACCAGTAGCAACAAGGAGATGTTATTGGAATTACCAAAGGCATACCGAGCAAAATCAGCAAAAAAGCAGTGAAGATATTAATAGCCGACGGAAGTTATACAGGTCAATTTCAGGTAAATATGGGTATACTTCTCTAGAATTCGCTAGGCAAACAGGTGCCTTGCTCATTGATCTCATAGTAAATTTTCGCGCCTCCAATCCTGAAAGGGTTGGAATTAGTGAGAACAAGAAAGAACAATGCTACAGATTGTGGCAGCGTCAAACTATAGTTGACTCTTAGGTGAATAACACCTTAAAAAGTCGTTTATCTACCTTTGTGAATCCAATGACACTTGATAATATCCAAGGGCTTACCTATAGAAACTCTCAGTCTCCAGGACAGTCTGCTTTCTCGCTGGCAGTAAACTCTGCTAATCCCTTTAATCACTCAGGGTTGAACTTTGGGCAAAACAACGACAGCAAGAAGATTCCTAACGAGGATACTCGAATCGGTGACATTGTTCCAGGCCGGGTTGCCAACATCAAAGTGATTGGTGTTGGTGGTGGTGGTAGCAATGCCGTTAACCGCATGATCGCTTCTGATGTATCTGGGGTAGAATTTTGGTCAATTAACACCGATGCCCAAGCTTTAACTCTGGCAGCAGCTCCAAGTCGCTTACAAATTGGGCAGAAACTCACGCGTGGTTTGGGAGCAGGTGGCAATCCTGCTATCGGTCAAAAGGCTGCTGAGGAGTCGCGCGACGAGATTGCAACGGCTTTAGAAGGTGCAGACTTAGTTTTTATCACTGCTGGCATGGGGGGTGGAACTGGAACTGGTGCAGCACCAATTGTGGCGGAAGTAGCGAAAGAAATGGGCGCTCTCACTGTTGGTGTGGTAACACGTCCATTTATTTTTGAAGGACGTCGTCGCACTAGTCAGGCAGAGCAAGGTATTGAAGGGCTGAAAAGTCGTGTAGATACATTGATTATTATCCCTAACAACAAGCTTTTAGAAGTGATCCCAGAACAAACACCGATGCAGGAGGCTTTTCGTTACGCAGATGATGTGCTACGGCAAGGTGTACAAGGCATATCTGATATCATTACGATCCCCGGTTTAATCAACGTTGACTTTGCAGATGTACGAGCAGTGATGGCAGATGCGGGATCGGCTCTGATGGGGATCGGAATTGGTTCTGGAAAATCGAGAGCGAGAGAAGCAGCGATCGCTGCTATTTCTTCACCATTGCTTGAAAGTTCAATTGAGGGAGCCAGAGGCGTCGTCTTTAATATTACTGGTGGTAGTGACTTGACTCTTCACGAGGTAAACGCAGCAGCAGAAACTATCTATGAAGTCGTTGATCCAAACGCCAATATTATCTTTGGAGCAGTGATTGACGATAGGCTTCAAGGCGAAGTTAGACTTACTGTCATTGCTACTGGATTTACAGGCGAAGTACAAACAGCCCAACAACCAAACGTCACCCAAAACCGGGTAGTACAACCCCCACAATCAAGACGCCCAATGCCACAACCTCCAGCAGCTAATCCTCCTACCCAAGTTCCGGAGCCGAAAGAAAAATCGATATTGGATATTCCTGACTTCCTACGAAATCGACGACCACCACGCAATTAAGCTGTTAATAACTGCTTGTTTGATAGCTTATAGCCATTCTATTAAAATATCATTTTTTTACCAGGGGCAGGGATAAGCTACTTAGTGCCATCCCTTAGTTGTCAATCACTGGCAAAACTCATCTCTACCACAAACATACCAAAATTACTTGGACAAAGAGTTTTGACAATAAAGTTTCTCTTCTAGCCCCATGATCACTTGTCTGAGTAGGGGAAATTTACCCAACTATGAAGGCGAGATTCCTACATGTACATAGTCTATATTTTCAACGATGCCTGTATATGGTTGGAATCGGCACAGTTCTTAATCCGAATAGACATTCATTTTGTCATCTTTAAGGACTAAGTCATTTCCTACCAGATCGGGCGAAATTGCAGTGTTTGTTGACGCTGTAACTTTCAATCTGTTGTTAATGATTAACTATTGCTGGGTCAAAAGAAATTACGTAGATCTAACCCTAGCAAAACAAAGCCCACTTTTAGCAAAGTAGCTAAGGTGAACATGATTGTAATTTTGTGTCAAGGATTAAATAAAGAAGGCTGACCGTAGAAAACCAGGAAGTCAATCGACTATGAGTTGATAGTAATTTTCTGGTCAGCAATTTAGAGCAGCTAACTGATAGAGTTTGCGCAGGTAAGTTTTAGTTTTATACGTAAATTGTTATCCATACGCAAAGAATGGCAAGCAAGAATCAAATATAAATTATTTTTATTTTCTATTTTGACTGTGTAGAGCCTGCTCAATCCATTTAATCACTTCATGACCAAGACGAGTGCCATCTAGCCGATCAATTTCGCGCACTCCTGTAGGACTTGTAACGTTAACTTCGGTTAGATAGCCACCAATAACGTCGATTCCGACAAAAATTAAGCCATCTTGACGTAAAGTTGCGGCTAATTCCAAGCAAATCTCATGTTCTTTTTGAGTAATGACGGTTTTGGCGACTGTGCCACCAGTTGCCATGTTGTTGCGAAATTCACCAGCAGCTGAAAGACGGTTAACAGCACCAATCGGTTCGCCATTGAGTAGAATTATTCGCTTGTCTCCGGCTTTGGCATCTGGTATAAATTCTTGCACCATGACAGGCACACGACCTTGGAGGGTGCTAAGTTCGATGATAGAGTTGAAGTTGCGATCGCTCGGTTGCAAAATTAAAATTCCTTCGCCAGCTTTGTTACCCAGGGGTTTGAGAACCGCTGTCCCTTTGGCTTCCACAAATTGCCGAATAATTTGCTTATCTGCGGTAACAATAGTTTCTGGAATTACTTTACTAAACTGAAGGGCATACATTTTTTCGTTTGCCGCTCGAATCCCACTGGGATTATTAATTACCAGAGTTTTGTTTTGATCTATGTAGTCCAAAATATAAGTGGCATAGAGGTAGGGAACTGTAACTGGTGGATCTGTCCGCATAAATACGGCATCCATTGTTTCCAGACAAAGAAATGTGCGATCGCTCAACTTGTACCAAGGTTTTGCCGCCACCCAGCGTCCCTCCACCAGGTTTATAGGCACAAGCTCCACACGTTCTAAGACTGCCCAAGCTTTACCTTCTACTACACTTAATGAGTTAACTTGGGCAATCCAAACTTCATGTCCCATAATGTGCGCTGCTTCCATTAAGGCAACGCTGGTATCATGGCATGGATCAAGAGTAGAGATGGGATCGATAATAAAAGCGAGTTTCACACTTTCTGCCTCAATTGCCAGCAACTTCCAAAGTCACTTTTAATTATCCCTTGATGATTTAGCTTCTTGGCGATCGCTTTTGCAGAAAAACCCGATCAAAACTCTGGCAATTCTAAACGCTATTGCTAGGAGCAAGTAACTGATCCAGCTTGCCTTGAGCATCTAAAGCATAAATATCGTCACAGCCACCTACATGACGATCATTGATAAATATTTGTGGTAGAGAACGCCTTCCATTTGCCCTTTGAGCCATTTTATTCCGTGCCGCCTCGTTTCCATCAATCCCATATTCGATGAATTCAACTCCTTTTTTCTTCAACAAGCTTTTGGCACGGATACAAAACGGGCAAGTACTCCAAGTGTAAATTTCTACTTTAGCAGCCATAACTTCCTCAACTGAGCGTAATAATTCTTAATTTTAGAATGTTATTACTGGCTGTGGGTACTGGCGAGCAGCCCCCAGCCCCTATCAGCGGTTCTAAAAAAATAGACTTAAAAGTGCTGATACACTTCTAAGCCTCTGTGATTATGGTCAATAAAAATTGAATAGTGTTGTTTAAGTCTGAGAAATAAACTGTTTGTTTTTCTTGATCAGTTGCCAAGCACCTACGGCAGCAAATAAACCGAGAGCAACGGTTGTACTATGTTCGGGTACCTTCTTAGGAGGCGGTGGAGGAGGAGTGTAGTAAGGAGCCGTGCCTTTAAGCTTGCTACTTCCTTCACGACTATTTCCAGAGCCTACACTCATCAAACGCACTCCAAAATTTTGCTCAGAAAACTGAGCCAGAGTTAAAGCTTTTGAAATGTGAGATAAGGTAAAAGTGGTTGATTGAATGTCGCCTTTATTTCCCCCTATACCTTCCTTACCTATTTCTACTCCAGCATCAAAAAAATTCTTCTGGTTACCATTGCCGTTAAGGTTATTGCTACTACTGCCAACAGAGGTAACTGTCCCAGCAGGGCCAAATTTGCTGGCTGTTACATCTGTTCCAACGACTTGCATACCGCTTAGGAGCGAGTCGTCCAATATGTTGAAGAAAATTCCACGTATGTCAGCAATAGTGTTGCTGCCAGTCGCTAGATAATCTACTTTAAATTGAACCTTACCAGAACCTGCTATTTGATCGTCTAAGGTAAACTTCACTCTAGTATCAGAACCAGTGAAGTCATCGATAGTAAAAGACAGAGAAGCGGCGTTAGCAGGAGCAAAGATCGCGGCAGCTAATACAACGGTAGTAGCAGCCAAAAAGGATGGTACTGCCGACATTGAAAAGAAATGTTTCATGTTAATTCAGCACTTATAAAACAGATGGTGAGACTCAACAAGTCAAAAAGAGAATGTGATAAATTGCTACCCGATTGATGTTAAAAGTACCCGATGAATGAGTCTTATCCAATCCTAAGTACTGATATAGAAGTTGTCTATAATACAGTTTTATATTCAAAAACACTTTTTTTTTGGCTTCATAATATTAAAAAACTCAGTATTACTACTGAGTAGTTAAATTGAGAAATAGAATGAATATTGTTAATTTATTTACCTGTAGTCTACAGCATACTGAACTAGTTGACCTAAGCGCTGACGCAAAGTTTCTAAACCCAAACGTTGACGCGCAGAAAGAAACACCCCTAAGGGAAATTCTTCTCGTGCTTGAGCGAGGGTATCGCTATCTACTTGGTCAATTTTATTAAAAGCGACAACTGCGGGGCCTGGTGTTACCGGCATTTGCGCCAAAATTTCCCTGACAGAGCGAATGTGACTTAACCATGCTGGATGAGATAAATCCACTAAATGCAGTAGGGCATCAGCTTCTGTAACTTCCTCTAAAGTGGCGCGGAAGGCATCCATGAGAGATACAGGTAGCTCGTGGATGAACCCGACTGTGTCTGTTACCAGAATTTCTTGGGGTTCTTCAGTTACTGCGTGGGGAACCACTAAGCGGCGCGTGGTTGGATCGAGGGTAGCAAACAGCTGATCAGCTGTGTAAACCTCGGCGTTAGTTAGAGCATTTAGCAAAGTAGACTTGCCAGCATTGGTATAACCAACGATCGCCACTGAGGGAATTTCTCGATGTTGTCGCCGTTGGCGTAACCGATCTCGATGGGCTTGGAGTTGGTTGACTTCTTGCTGTAGGCGGGAAATACGACGTCCAATGGCACGTCGTTCGGTTTCTAGTTTAGTTTCACCAGGGCCACGAGTACCAATACCACCACCAAGTCGTGACATTGCCTGACCTCTACCAGCCAGTCGTGGCAGCATATATTCCAACTGTGCCAGTTCTACTTGCAGCTTACCTGCACGGGATTGAGCGCGTTGGGCAAAGATATCTAAAATTACTTCGGTGCGATCAACTACCCGGATACCAATTTGAGTTTCTAAATTGCGGGCTTGGGAAGGTGAAAGATCGCGATCAAAGACAACAAGATTAGCTCCCAAAGTTTGGGCGGTGAGGGCAATTTCTTGCACTTTTCCTTCCCCGACTACAGTTTGGGGATGAATGCGCGATCGCTTCTGCCAGAGAGTCTGCAACACCTCTCCGCCAGCAGTGTCTACTAATCGTGCCAATTCTGCTAAAGTGTCTTGGAATTGTTGGGCGCTCATGTCATCAGTCATTACCCCGATAATTACTACGCGATCGCGATCGCTACTTACTTCTTGGGCAACAAACTCTCGCTGAAATTCCTCTTCCAGCCCTTCCACCATTTCGATAAAATCCTGTTGTGTCAGCACATCCAAACTCATAGGTGGTGACACACTCCAGCTAGGCGATTGGACTTTGCTCGCCTCTAGCTTGGCAGAAGCTGGGCTGGTGATCAGAGCGCGAGATTCTTGAGGTATGAGGTGTGCCAAAAAAGCTTCTTTGACGTAACCTGTTACTCCACCACCCCGTTTTTGAAATCCTGTTCCCGTAACATTAAGCACAACCAGAGCATCAAGACGCTGTAGTGCCATCGCTGTCAGTGCTGCTTCACTGGGTGAATCTGGCTTGAGTTGAGTGGCGATACAACGGATACCGCTAAGTCTTTCTGCACCGTAACGGGGCAATTCTAGTGGTGGGATTTGCGTTTGACGCACAGTGCCTACCCCAACACGGATTACTTGTCCGCGACGATTGAGGTAGGCACATACAGGCTGATTGATTTCAGTACTGATTGCTGCCAAACGCTGGGCAAACTCAGGCGTTGTGATGCGATCGCCCGGAATGCGCTGGTGATACAGCCGCTGTAGTTGCTTAAGCTGGCTAGACTTTAAACCCTGAAGATTACCGAAGATAGTCTCGATAAGCGTCTTTTACCAGTAAACTGGTTCCTCGAATCCTACTTCTTATATTTTACAATACTGTTTTTGTGTCAAAACTCTTACTAATGACGGATGCGTTATGGATAATTGCTCTCGTCATCACGATTTAACGCTATTTTGTAATCAAGCCCTGCACCCTATAGAGCAATGGTAACTACACGCACTCCTTCGGCACAAAGGGTTGTATTGAGAAACATCAGCTGGCAGACCTTTGAAACCATGCTAGCTGAAATGGGAGAGGAGCGAGCCTCTCGACTTACCTATGACCAAGGTACGTTAGAAATCATGACTCCACTCTTGCCTCACGAATATTGGAAATGTTTAATTGAGCGCTTAATTTTTGTGCTGGGGGAAGAGTTAAATTTAGAAATTTTTCCTACAGGTTCGACAACTCTAAAACGGGAAGATTTGAGGCGTAGTGCGGAACCAGATAGCAGCTACTATATCCAGAATGAAGCACAGGTGAGGAATAAGTTTGAAATTGACTTGAACAGCGATCCACCACCTGATTTAGTAGTAGAAATAGACTTAACTAGTTCATCGCTGGATAAATTTCAGATATATGCTTCTTTAGGTGTTCCTGAACTTTGGCGCTATGAAGAAGGTGTACTGAAAATATATCAACTGCAACAAGGGCAGTATGTAGAGTGCAGTAATTCGCCCACTTTTGCACAATTGCCTTTAAATGGAATTCCGCGATTTTTGGAAGAAAGTCAAAGAGTTGGGGTGATGGGGATGACGCGAAATTTTCGGAATTGGGTGAAAGAACAGATTTAAGTAATAGCAAAAATATTGACTTTTAAGCAGGTAATTGAATTTAGGGAGAATAATCAATACAGATAACTAAACCTGCGAGTAATTCTTGCATAACCTCTTCAGCTAATTTTCCCAAACGCCGGACAAATCTCTCTGTCGTGACACTACGAACTTGTAAGACATTACCTGCTGAATCTGAATCTAAACCATTCTCATCAGTTCGTGGGATAGAAATCATGAAAGGGCGATTTTGGAATTTAGTTTGCCAAGTCGCTACAGGAATAATAATCCGTAAGGGTATAGAGCTAAACAGATCGGAACTAATCACAACCCCAGGACGAGTTTTCTGAATTTCTTGTCCTCTTGTTGGATCTAGTTGCACAAGCCAAATCTCTCCTCGTTGAGGATTAACCATCTTCAGTTTCCCAGTCTTCCCCATCCAAAACAGTAAATTCTGTTAATTCAGGGTCATTTAAAAAATCTTGGGCTGTTGCATCTATATAAGGTACTAGTACTTTGTGACGTTCCTCAACAGGAAGTCTAGCAATTTCTTGGAGAGATAATTTTTTTTTCTGTTGCGTTATTGATGAAATACTAGAATCTGAGGATTCGTTGCTCACCTGCTTCGGCTTTCTTATTTTTTGCACTAAAAATTCTATAAAATCTAGGACTTCCTGTTGTTTATCATTAGGAAGTACTCGTAAATTATCTAAGACTGCTTGCTCAATATTCATTATTCGTCGTAGTAACTACTCTTGAATCAATGCCTGAAACCGCTCATCTCCTCGAATGCTATCAAAATCAGAGTTAGTTTTTGCAATCTTTCGGTATTTTTCAGGATTCATATTAATTGCACTTTGTAGATTTTCAATTGCCAATTCAATTAAGTTTTGTAAGGCAAAACAGCAAGATTTATAGTAGTAAATACCAGCACAACATTCAGGTTTAATTGCTATAGCTTTATCATAGCTAGCAATTGCTTTTTCATAATCGCCTAAGTAGTAAAATGCCTTGCCGCGATGGCCCCAAACTTCAATTTCTTTATCATTGATTTTTAGTGCTTGATCATAGCTAACAATCGCCTCTTCATAACGACCTAGTTCGCTTAACGATAGCCCCCGATGATACCAAGCCCAGTAGTCACTAGGATTGAATACAATAACTTTGTCATAATTCCTAATAGCCTCTTCATAGCGTCCTAATTTCCGTAACGCTTCACCTTTTTTGTACCAAGCCCAGTAATGATCAGGATTAAGGATAATAACTTTGTCATAACTGGCAATTGCTTCTTCATATCTTCGTAAATTAAACAGCGCATCTCCTTGGTTGTACCAAGCTTCATGGTAATCAGGCTTAATTTTAACTGCTTCATTATAGGAGGCGATCGCTTCTTCGTAATCTTGTGCAGCCAAATGCAAATTTCCCAGTTCAACTAGTAAGACTGCTTTACGGCTGCGTGTTTGATGATCTTCGACAATTAGTTCTTGAATTTCTAGTATTTTTCTAGTTCTCTCTTCTGGAGTTAGGGCAAGATATTTTTCGTAGTCTGCTTCCAGAAGGATACGCGATGACTCTTGCTTTAGAGTTTCTAAATCTATAGGAAATTCAAACACTCCAGAACGCCAGTCAAAAAAATCTGGAGCACGTTGAATAAAATACTTAATTGCAAATTGAGGCAGTAGAAAAACAAAGCAAATATTAAAGTTATCTCTAAATCTTTCCCGCTGTTGGTTGAGGTTAATTAAAACAGGCGGTACACCCTTCCAACTATAAGAATAAATATCTTTACTATTCCAATCTGCAAATCTCTTACACTCTTCGTATTCATAAAAATAATGCTCTAGACCAGTGATAAATAAAATATTGATTTGCTCTTTGTTCTCTAAATTATTAATTAGTTCGTATAAATTATTAACAGGTCTCTCTAATCGCAAAACAGCAATATTTTTATAGGGAACATCTTCCTTAACTTTGGCAATCAACTTTTCACCACCAGCCGGAGAACAGCGGACGAACAGTAAGCCAAAGCCTTCTGTCAGCTTAATGATGCGGATAAAAGCTTGATATTCTTCATCTATTTCCAGTGGTAAATCTCGATCCCAATCAGTTAGTTCCAGGTTCATAAGGGCTACATTTGTTGCATACCTTTTCTACAAATACCTGGCGACTAGAAGTCGCGGCTACACAAACAAAGCCTGCCTCCGCAGGCTAATTGTAAACTAGTCCGCGTAGGCGGACTTAGTTCTTGTAGCCCCAGACTTCCAGTCTGAGGGTGCGCCAGGTTCATGATGGGTAAAGTTGAAGGCATCCTGAAATTCTTGAATTCCTTTAATTAAGGGATGAATATCGTACCAAACTTGGCTTTCTCCTTCCGGATTTAAATAACGATATTCCAAAATACAGCGATTAAATAATAAGCCCCGATACAGTTGATCGTTTTCTTTTTGTTTAGAATAATAAACTTTTGCTAGTGCTTGCCATTCATTGGCAAAAACGGTATTTCGATAAGTATTTCGCAACTCGCTCACTGAGCGTTGCAAGGCTCTGGTAGGAATGGGTAGGGTGTCAGTGTATTTAATTGCTTCCTTCATTAATAATAATAAATTCCGCACATGACCCCCACTCATCAAACACAATCTCTCTAACGCCTCACGCGTCTCAAACATATCTACTATAGATTGATTAGAGTCTATTAAATTTAGGCGTTTTTGCAGCAGTTCTGTAAATTTATTAATTCCATGTTGGTAGAGTTGGTTCTGCGGAGTTTGCACCATAATCATTGGCAATACCTGAGCATTTCCATAGTTGTTTGCTACATCTATCGCCCGATTAGAATACAGCAAGGAAATTGGCACTGTGTAAACTAGATGGCAATCTAAAGCTTTGAGTTGTTCGCTGCGATCAAGAAAAATTTGGTCGTGATTGGTGCGCCCATCTTCCTGAGTTACAGGTACAATTCGATCCAGATTGTCAGCAATGAAAACCAGTTGAGAATATCCATTAGGCAAGTGCTTTTTGGCATCATTAATAAACTGATTTAACGCCTCAATCAAAGTGATTGTGTGGGGGTTAACTCTTTCACGAATTTTTTGGCGTTGACCGGGTTCGGTTCTCAAATTTGCTGTGATTTTGGCGAATTGGGAAATTTGCGCCTCTACGCTTAAGCCTTCTAGAGATACCTCAGTCAGTGCCAAATCTTTTAACTCTTGCCAGCGGTCTTTTAACCAGTTCAACAAACTGCTAGGAGAAGCACTATCTTTTAATGCTTCTAGTAAATGTCGGGTACAAGCTAGGAGAATATCTGTATATTGAGCATCTTCTGGTTCAATATCTTCCTCATCTGCGGCAAAATAAACAACAAAGCAGCCTTGCTCATTTAAATGTTTCTGTAGACGCAGCAGTTCTGTTGATTTTCCTGCACCGCGATGACCTGCATAAAGTTGACAAGTCATCCTGTCAGAAAACAAAATCTCTCTACCTATTTCTACCAGGATGTCACCGTCTCCCCGCACTTCCCGACAGTCAACATAAGCTGGATCTCCTGCGGGTAAGGGTCGAAATGGGTCAAAAACATTATATAAGCGTCTTAAAAGCGCAAATTATTGCGTCATAATTCAAAATTCCGCAAATATAGCGCTATAGTAACCCAGCTCCTCAACTCCAGCATCTCTGCTTATAAAGCATCTTCTAATATTAATTGACGGAGTTCAAAGACTCGCCGATGAGGTTCAAATACTAGCCGACGAGGTTCAAAGACTCGCTGATGAGTTTCAAAGACTCGCTGACGAGTGTCAAAGACTCACTGACGAGATCCAAACACTCGCTGACGAGATCCAAACACTCGCCGATGAGGTTCAAACACTCACTGATGAGTTTCAAACATTCACTGATGAGGTTCAAACACTCGCTGACGAGATCCAAACACTCGCCGATGAGGTTCAAATACTCGCTGACGAGTTTCAAACACTCGCTGACGAGTTTCAGAGACTCGCTGATGAGGTTCAAAGGTTTATAACCCTCTCCCCATCACCCTATCCCCCTATCTCCCTATTTGGTAAATGGGAAAATTGAAAGCCTAACAGCTTACTACTCCCCTCTCCTTGGTAAGGAGAGGGGCTGGGGATGAGGTTTTCGCCACCGCATCACTGCTATTTGTAACTCTTCCGACAACCAACTATCAAATTGCGGATACACTGGCAGCCTTGGCACTAACTCCCACCCCACAGGCTGTAAAATTTCTCTCAATTCCAGCTCCTGAAGATGAGGATAATCGGGATTCACTTCATCTTTTGGCCCGATTCCGCCTAAGTCTGTTGCCCCTGCTTCTACACAAGCAATTAACCAGCACTCATCTTTGACTAAGTTTGGCGGTATTTGAATAGTAATATCTGGCGGTAAAATTTGACGTGCCTTAAAAATTATTTCTGGCAGTTGATGGGGATCGAAGGGTGGCGCTTCAAATCTTTGCTGACTTCCAGGGCTATGGGGTTGGAGGATAACTTCTTGGATGTGATGGTAACGGTGATGGAGATTGGCGATCGCTACTAATGTCTCCCACCAATCAGCTTCAGTTTCTCCAATTCCCAACAATAAACCAGTTGTAAACGGGATCTGTAATTCTCCCGCCCATTCTAATTGTTGCAGCCTGAGTTCTGGTTTTTTACTCGGTGCGTATTTATGCACGGTTTTCAGTAGTTCTGGGGTTAACTGTTCTAACATCAACCCCATCGAAACGTTAACATTTTTGAGCTTTTGCATTTCCGCAAAACTCAACGGCCCCGCATTTGTATGCGGTAAAAAACCAAGTGATAGTGCTAATTGACACAGTTCGTAAATCCGCTTCAACCACGCTTGGCGCTGCGATGAATGGGGATGTACTTCACCACTAAGTATTAAAATTTCACAGATATTTTGATGTTGAAGTGGTTTCAGAATACTTTCTGCTGCTGCTATTGTCATCCAAGGACTTTGACCCGGTTCCCTGCGAAAGTTACAATAGGTACAGCGGTTAAAGCATTCGTAAGTAGGAACGATTGTGTAAGCAGGACTATAAGTAACTAGGCGGGAATGGGAATTTGGCATGGAACTAGTACTGCTAACCAACGGAAAGCGCTCAATAATAATTATTTCTGACTTGTTTGTAGCGAGTAATCAGATAAAATCTTTTTGATTTTCAAATCGCTAATTTTTGCGATCGCCTCTACTAATTCTTTCTGTTCTCCCTGCAATTCTAACTTTGCTAAAGCTTGAGCAAAATTATCACCAGTCCGTAGATTTTGATTGAGTTGATTAATTTGGGAAGAATCTAAAACTTTCATAATTTCCCTGTTTCTGCGCTGACGTACAGCCTGTAGCCGTTGGCGCATTTGGGGAGTCAGCTCCATCTGTGGGGATGAGTTGGCTATCTGGGCAACAATAACAGTTGAATTAGTATTAAATTTCGCTATTTCTGCCCAAGCAATTTCTGGCAAGAAAAAGAAATGGACAAGAATAATAGCTACAGACAGTAGTTTTGTAAGTTTGATAGCCATATTTATCTCAAGAAGAAGGCAGAGGGCAGGAGGAAGAAATAGGGACTAGGAAAGAAGCACCAGGGACAGAGGGGAAGAATTCTTCTCCTTGTCTCCGTGTTTCCTTGTCCCCCAATCCTCTTTCTTTGTTTCCTCTTCACCCGTTCCCTTTTAATCCGACCTTTGAATTTTATTAATTTCTCTTTGCAGTTCTTCAATTTTTTTCCGTAAATTTTCTACTTCTTGATTTTGATTAGTTTGTGCTGTCACATCTACTGCTCCGGATGCAGGCGATCGCTGATAATTTCCTCTCTTGATTTGTTGATATTCTTCTGATTCTGCCCACTGTTGTAGATAATGTAATCGTTCCACAGCAAAGGGATGACTGAGCATCATTCCTTGAGCACCGTTGTAAATTAAAAATTTATATATTTGATTGAGTCCATCTTCATCTAAAGTCTGATAATTTTCTGATTGACGGATAAACTCTTGTAAGCTGCATTCATTAGCATATTTTATACTGCCACCTGAAATTTTCATCATCGAGGACATGACAGTATTTAAGTCATCGATTACTAACATAGCAGCGCGATCTGCTGTTAGCTCTGCTTTACGTCGCCATTCAAAAAAAGCATAAATCAAAGCACTACTGACGAAATTACCGATCCCAAAGGTTAATTCACCTAAGGCAGAAGCAGCGCTCATCGCCCACATGGCCATTTGAATTAAAATAGTATGACCACATTTAATATGCCCCAGTTCATGGGCTAACACCGCCCTAATTTCGGCTTCGTCAAGTAAGTCTAAAATCCCTGTATTTATGACTATATAAGGATGCTCTTGCCCCAACGCATAACTATTTGCAAGGGGATTTTGCGATACAAACAGTGTTGGTTCTGGGTAAATATCCAAATCCCGCACGCATTCCCGAAACATCTGGTAAATAGTGGAATATTGACGAGGCCCGACTTGAATGGTGTTGCCCATAAGATAAACTAACTGGGGTCGTTCGTAAACAAATTCCACAAATTTACGGGCAATTAAATCAAAACCGGGGAAACTGCGTAGGGCTTGTTCGGCTTGCCGATCTAAAGGATGCCTGAAAGCTTCGCTGGAAATTCCTGTATAGGTTGGCATAATTCAGGATAATTGGTGATCGCTCATTAGTTATGGGTCATTGGTAACAACAAATTGCTAATGACTAATGACTAATGACAACATACATAATGGTAATGGGGCTGTTACAGGTAAAATCACTTTGTATGGGATGAAAAGCGTGTGATTGAGGCAGAAGTTCATTTATCATTACATAACTTCCTGCGATCGCAGGCGGGTTTCCCTTCGTGGCCCCATCATTTGACGATGGCACGGTTGGTAGCACGCGCCTTGCGCTTGGAACGTAGCGCCCTAATTCAAGTTGGCGCAGTGTGTGGCTATCAAGGACGTTATCGTACAAGCTTCGTAGCTTCGGCATTGATGTGGCCTGGCCCTGTGATTATAGTTGCCCCGGAAGACGTGCAGCAACGCCTGACAAAAGTAGAAATTCCCCGCCTTCAACAGTGGCTACAAGTCAGTAAGGCAATTAGAACAGGTGACGCTTGGCCTGGTGGTGAGTTCCAAGGACTGTTGTTGCTTTCTCCTCAAGCTTGGTTAAAAGCACAACTGGCAGAAAAAGAAGAATTTCCTAGTGGCATTCCTACAATTATTGATGGTGTAGACGATTTAGAAGATTGGGTGCGCGATCAACTCACCGTGACTTTGGAAAGCAGCGATTGGGATCAACTCATGCTGGCTTGCCCTAATCAAGCTGAGGCAATTCGTTCTGCACGGGTACAACTGACACATGAATTATTCCAACATCCTGCTAATCCCTACGAGTGTTATTTGATTTCTCAACAAGAAGTAGAAATTCTTAGCCACCTTTATTCAGTGTTGGAAATAACAGACTTACCGGATGCTTGGCAAAAGTTTTGGCAGCAATTTCAAAAAGTAAATGCAAAGCTTGCTTCTTCCTCTCCCCTGTTGTGGGCGACAATTGCTCGCCGACAAGGTTTATTTTCTTTGCATTGTGTTCCTATTGAAATCGCGGAAATACTTTCACCGATTTGGCAACGACAACCAGTAGTGTTGATTGGTAATACTTTAGAACCGGAGACAGAAGCTCCGATTTTCCGTCAGCGCTTTGGATTAGGCGAGTTGACTTGTCTAAAGTTCTCGGATAGCCAAACAGAAGCAATTCAACTGTATGTACCATACCAATTACCTTTGCCTAATACGCCGGAATTTCAAGCTGCTTTTATTCACAAAGTCCGTACCCTCGTTTGTTTAAGTGCCACATCGCCAGGCTTGACAGTTGTACTGGTGGGAGATGTGCCACTCAAAGCTCAGGTAGGGACAATTTTGGCTTCGGAGTTTGGTTCGCGGGTGCAAGTGGAAAAAACTTGTTTAGATGAAAATGGCATTTTAGTGACTGGTTGGGAATTTTGGCGAGAGCATCAAGCATATTTGCCTGCACCCCAATTGATCGTCATTGCTACCTTACCCTTGCCATCCCTAGAAAATCCTCTCGTAGCTGGTAGAGTAGCTTACTACAAGCGATCGCATCAAGACTGGTTCCGTTTATATTTGCTGCCAACAGCCCTGAACGAATTGCAACGAGCGATCGCTCCAGCTAGAGAAAACCAAGGAATTGTGGCTTTACTTGATAGCCGTGTAGTTAACCGTAGTTATGGCGCTCAAGTTTTAGCTGCCCTTAGCCCCCTAGCACGCATTAACTACCTTGATCCCAGCCTATTTTCCCAATCTAGTCAGGATAATTCTCCATAGTTAACTAGATGTTTCACTTGCCCGTCTCGGTCGGGCAGGCATCTTGTCCAACTCATGAAAAAATATAAATGTGATCGTATTAAAGCTAAATAGAGCGTCAATAATTTTAACTATGTAAGCGTTATTATCAGCCTTAGAAATGATTTGATGTTTGAATATAGGTTAAGCAAATGGGTGAAGCAAAGCGTCGTAAAACCACACTGGGAGAAAATTACGGGAAGGATCAAGATCCTCGGATTATGCCTTGGGTTCCAATTACTAAATCCCAAGCAGAACTATTTATGAAATGGACAACTCGCGGTGCCTGGATTGGTATTGGTGGTTTAGTTGTAGCTTGGGTAACAATCCGTTTTATTGGCCCTGCTTTTGGTTGGTGGCAAGTAATCTGAATTAAGAGATTTCAAGATTTTGTAAAAAAGACAGCTCGTTTACCCAAGCTGTCTTTTGCGTTTGATTTTATATCCTTGCGGAATATTTATATTAATTATCAAGCACTCAGCAATATTACTGTTATTGAATAAATTTATACTAGCAATATATCTATTTTTATTTGAATTTACTTTATTTAATAAGTAATTTACAACTCTTCTTCTTATCAAAGAATAGTATAATTAGTTACACTTTTATAATGGTTTAAACAAAAATACTGCCTAAATGGCAACACCCTTAAAGAAGGTTTAGTTATTGTCAGGGATAAGTCAAACGATTTGGGTTTTACATTTGAGATTGTAGATTAAGTAAAATCACTGTACAGCTAACCACTGTAAAATTGTTACTAGATTACTGCAAATCTCAGATTGCCAAGGTTATCTACCAAACTCTATCCAGGATACAATGGGTATCTGAACCACAAATTGAGTAATTTCTAATCGCGCAATCATATAAAGCACATATTAACTACGGATGCAAATCACTCATAAAATGAAGCGAAATAGTGTAAAACTAGACTATCATCCGAGTTTTGGCTGTAAATTGCCAATGAAGACGCGATATGTGATTTTTCTGTTGTTGACTTGTGCTAATTATGAGTTACTCTTATAGCGGGTTGTTTTATGCAACCATCTACCCTGATAGAAGTGTATAAAGATAATATTAGGCTTGGTAGTTCTGTCTAATATTTTGTTTTTGCAAATTGAATATTTTGATACGGCACCTCTAGCCGCAATAAACTACCTTAAGCTAGGTAGCTATTTATCAACTTTATCTATGCCTGGGAATTGTAATGAATAGTTTACAATACCAGTTAATGAGAAAATCTAAAGAAAATATAAAAGGGATCACGTGACCGTGGTGGTAGGAGGAAACTAGTGTTTCTAAGATTAGCGCAACAACATCGACAATTCGTCCAAGACTTAGTAATGAACCTGCAAGCCTTGGCTATTGTACTTGAGCGGCGTGGTTATCCTGCGTCTTGCTATACCTGTGGCGACCAAATGAATAGTGCTTCGTTTATGGTGAGTTTGGGAGAAAATCACCTGATTAGGTTTTTGGTTTCTGATTACGGAATTACCTGGACAGAAATGCGAGACGATCGCGAATTAATGAAATTAGAGGGTGCAGAAGCAGTAAATCAGCTACAAGAACTAGCAAATATTGTCAAGTACCCAACTCAACCTCCGCTCGCTAACAAAACCCTCGCCAAGCGCTGCTAATTAAACTGCGAACTTTGAGGATGGCGCGAAAAAGTGATAGTTGAGGTGGAAGATCGGAAATTGGAATTGTCTTTACAGTCTATAGCCGACTCCATAATTTAAGTCTGTTGACTATTTGACTGTGTAGTTCATCCTACTCTCCAATCAATAACCAGTATCCTTTATGTTGTTGAAATAGCAGTAAGGTGGCTTTCGTCAACTACTAAGATTAATTTCAGAGTATTTCTATTTTTTGTTTTGTTAAGCTTTGGCATAATCGCTATTGCTTGGCTAGGAAAAGTCACAATCCATTTCCAATTAAAATAAAGGGCGCCCAGTAGTAGGGATGGCTAAGATTAGCCTCGATTGCTGATGCTAATTTATTATTTCTACTTTGTTGAGGATTAGCAGATAGCTTTGCAGTGATCAAAGCAATTTGTGCTTGTCGTAAAGCTTCGACTTTTGTTAATTTTCCTGAAGGTAAGAGTGTATAAAATACACTCATCAAAGCTTGGGTACCACCATCATCGACAGTCCATAAGGAAGCAATTGCCGACTTCGCACCAGTTTTTTGAATCTGGTAACCAAAGCCCAAAATTTCTTCTCCGTTACCCAACTTGCCTCCTAAGCCAGTTTCGCAAGCACTTAATACTACCAAATCTACGCGGGGTAAAGACCAAGTTGCGACATCTCTAAGGGTGGCGCGATCGCCATTCCCAAATAAAATAAAGGAATCTTCTGGCTTACCAGCAATAAAAGCTGCATGAGTTGCCAGATGAACAATTGTGTAATCATCCATCTGAGGCACTGTCGTATCAAGGCTAAAGGCATCATCTAAAATTTTCTTGGTATCGGGTACCGTCGCTGCTAAACTTTCCACTTCTCTGGCAGCAAAGGGTAATCCGGAAAAGGTAAGTTGTCGGTTCGCCACTTTCACTTGGTAACTGCCTTTGGTGAATGCAGCTGCTAAAACGCGTATTGCTGTTGGCGGTGGGCTGTTAAAGTTAGTTAAACTAGCTGCGGTAATATGATTGATACTAAAGCGCTGGATGAGCCATTGCTTGCCATCATATAAAGCGGCTAAAGGGATATAGCGCAGCTGTCCATCTGGTGCGTAGACAATTGTTTTGACATTTGCCTGTTTGAAGTCGTTTTCAATTGGTTTGATCAGCCAGTCATATAGCTGACGTGCAGGTGTTTTGGCATCCAAACTGGGATTTTCTAAACCTTTACGAAAAGCTAGTATAGTCTGGTTGAGCTTGTCTTGCCCAACAGCAACGCTACGGCGGATTGGTGGGGAGTCAGGAGTTACCAATACCAGTTCCAAGCTATCTTTTAAAACTAGAGGATAAACAAGTACAGATTTTTCCGGTAATTGCGATAAATTATCCCGAACTTGATTGAGGCTCTCTAAGTCCAAATTTTGCCGCCTTGCTGTGCGATTAATTTGTTCTACTTGGGCTTTCACATCTGGACTGTTGATGAAGTTGTTAAATTCCTCTAAGATTTGCTGCTGATTTTCTACCAATTGTTGAATTTGCTGTTTTTGTTGGGGCGATCGCTGCTCTGGAGGAATTTCTCGTAGCTTTGTCAGTTCTTTGCCCAGTACGATAGCGCTATCTAGAGTTTTATCTAACTTTTGTTTTATAGGTTTTTCTGCTGCTGCCAACTCAATGCCTTTGGCAGTGCGTTGATTGCCTTGGACATTATTAAGATATTCCTCTAGTTCTTCAACTTTGATTAAATCCATGATCCGTTGCCCTTCCTCGATGCGATCGCCTTTGATTAACTTTTCACCCAAAGCGCGGTATGTCTGAGCAACTGTTAAAGTATAGGCATCTAATTTTCGTCCAGAAAAAGCTGCTGGATTGAGGCG
Source organism: Chlorogloeopsis sp. ULAP02 (assembly GCF_038404745.2). Taxonomy (NCBI): domain Bacteria; kingdom Bacillati; phylum Cyanobacteriota; class Cyanophyceae; order Nostocales; family Chlorogloeopsidaceae; genus Chlorogloeopsis; species Chlorogloeopsis sp. ULAP02. The sequence continues at coordinate 126,240 of NZ_JAYKTT020000030.1, forward strand.
GACTTTTTCACGATTGTTGACGCAGTGCTTGTAAAAGAAAATTGCTAATTCTGGTTGATTTTGGGTTGAGAGTAGGTACCCTAAATTACTATAAGTTTTGCCAAAAGCAATGTGAGCCAGCCCAGGAGTTTTTTCATTCAGGCTCAGTTCTTTGTTTATAACTAACGCTTGCAGATAGGATTTGAATGCTTGCGAATTCTGACCTTGTTGTTGATAGACTCTGCCAATATTGTTAAATGTTGCGGCTTCCAGAGGCAAATCGCCAATTTTTCTGCTTATAGATAAGGCAGTTTGTAATTTCTGTTGCGCCTGTTGAAATTTACTTTGTCGAGATAGGGCGATCGCCTCTTGATGCAGTCGCACTACATTTTGAACAGATATTGAATCTTTTGTATTTACCGCATTTTGGTTTTGAATATTTGTATTTTTAGCAACAGAAGGTAACGTTGAAACTACCACCTCTGCTCCTAATAAAATCAGTATGGTGGCAGTAACAATATTGCAATAAAATTTTCGAGGGTACATACAAAACCCCCTATATGGTTTGCTGACGGCTAGAGAAACTAGTTGCACAAGGCGACTATTTTTTATGCTATTTCAGTTGTGGAACATCTTTAATAGTTGCTACGAAGATTTAAGATGTCTGAAGAAAAACAAAACAATAACCAATTACCCACAAGTGCTATTGCTAATCCATCTAGTCGTACACCTGAGTACTGGTTTGAATATCCAGTCAGAGTACAACCTCACCATACCGACTATTTAGGCGTAGTTTGGCACGGCACTTATATAGCTTGGATGGAGGAAGCGCGAGTAGAATGCTTGCGCTCGATAGGTATTGAATACGCTGATTTAGTGGTTTTAGGTTGCGATCTACCTGTTGTGGAACTCTCGCTACGCTATCATCGTTCTATTCAATTAGGTATGGTGGCGGTAGTAAAAACACGCATGGCAGAAGTGACAGGCGTCCGTATCAATTGGGATTATGTGATTGAATCGCCCAATCGTCAGGAATTGTATGTTACTGGTACAGTTGCATTGGTGGCATTAGATCGTGAAAGAGGAAAAGTTATGCGTCAGTTACCTGCAAGTGTCAAGGATGCATTGGCAAAAATTTCGACATCCTTAAATAAGTAACAAAGAAATTAAGTATCAGAAAATAAGTGGTCGTGCAAAATAAAAAGGAACTCTTAACTCTTAATTTTTCATTACCATATTCTGCATGGTAATGAAAACTGGAGGCTCTGCCTCAATGAATGCTTTCCCAGGCTCCAACCTGGGAAAGAGAAAAAACAGGTGATAGGAAAATAATGTGTGTAATTAATTCTGTCTGAGTACTTAAAAAGTATATTCTGGATTTTGATTTAGAAAAACACTTTGCGGACAGACACTGAACAATAAGATCCCCGACTTTTTAGAGAAGTCGGGGATCTGTGTCTTTTAATTTTTCACACATCAAAGAGGACTACTATTATTATCGCGCTAAGGTTTGAGTCAACTTCACTATCTGATTCCAAATATCTTGAGGGCCAATGCCATAACCAACCTGTAACAAAACAATAACAGCAGCAATTATCAATGCATTTTTTACAGTTGTTTTGATGACTTTAATTAAGATTGTAAATACAATCCAAGCTATAATTAGTGCAACTAGCATAGTTATCAGTTCCTAAAGAATCGCCCTGATTTCAGAACTATTTCTGGGAAAAAGGCGAATTTATTTTTGTTAAGATTTTTTACTATTGATACTTTTTAATTAAGATATTTAAGCTCGCCGACACTAATCAATATTTTTGACTTGCAGTTACCGATTTGTAGTTAATGCAAAAAGACAATAACTTGCCACATCAACACTTTTGTTGTGATGTTTACTTATCCACTATTACTGAGAATATTGCTCTGAATATTTGGTGTAATTTTTAGCTATTAATAAATGGAAGATAGCACAATTGTATATATTTTGAGTAGATTTTTTAAGAGTTATTTTAAATAATTCTTATCATAATTTGTTTTTCTATATGTAAAAATTATAATTAGTCAGTAATAATTTTTTGTTTAAAACCCTGATTTAACCCAGAAATCACTGAAAATTTCGATCAGTGACTACTAAAATCAGCGTGTTATACCGTATAAATTTAGTGTGAGGTGTGGTGTGATTTATAGGAGTTTAGTTCTAACGCTGTTCTCTGTTTTTGCACCATTATCGGTTGTTTTCTCCGCATCAGCGCAACAGTCGCGTACTAATAACTCATGGCTTGAGCGTCCGCTAGTGAACTGGAACCGACAGGGAACTGATTTTCCACAACTGCCAAGTCCATCCAAAACGGCAGGTGAACCAGCGTCAGTCAGTCGGTGTCGAGAGCAGGTGCGTCAACCAACGAGTGCGGCAGAAAAAGCTGTCGTCAAAAAGGGCTGGACTTTATACGGTTCGGCGCATAGCTTTGGAACAACAACGGTTTTTACAGCAATGGCGGGCGTCGATGGAATGTGCCGACCTTTGGGATATCAAGCTTTTGTGTATTCTGAAGGTAGATATGCCGGAACACTTTCGCCTGTGCCAATGGACTCGCGTACAGACTCTTCGCTAACTAACATTCGCCTGCTCAATGCAAGGCGTATTGCTGGGGAGTTCGCACGCTATAGTGAGTCTGATCCGCTCTGCTGTCCGTCAAAAATAAGCACCGTGCAGTACAGTGTCAGAAATGACGAAGTTCCAGATCTTACACCTGTCAATGTGAATACCTTAGCAACGTGTCAAACGAAAGAGACAGTGGAAGGTGGCAATAATAACAATGCAACTTCGCTTTTTGGTAAGCGATGGATTTTAACCGAAATTGGAGAACAAAAATTGAGCGCTAACAAGCTCTACATCGAATTTGACAATAAGCAAAGCAGAGTCGCTGGCGACACCGGATGCAATCGCTTTTTCGGTGGATTTGAAATCAATGGTACATCGCTGAAGTTTTCACCTTTAGCCAGCACAAAGCGGGCGTGTCTGACGCCAGAGGCAAATCGCCTGGAAACAAATTTTTTGCGATCGCTACAAGAAACTACACGCTTCGATGTTCAGGGAAAAACATTACGCCTTTATGCAGGTGAACGTCAGGTGATTGTTTTTACGAGCCAGTGAAGCATGGAAATGTTTGATTGGATAGTATGTCGTGATCGCAATATGGATGCAGATTACACTACACATATCGGGAAAAAGGCAGCGTTCAGTGGAGATCTGAACGCCGATCTATTTAAGCTTTTTATCGTAAAGAAATGATCCGCGAGCGAGAACCTATATTTTCAGAGGCTAGCAAGACTTCTTGTCTAGCCCATCGATCAGCACTCAAAATGTCATCTAAAGAAGGATTGGAACGGTTATCGGACGAAAAGCGATCACACACCCATTCGATACACCGGGCAATATCTAAATAACCAATTTTTTCATCTAAAAACAAAGCTACGGCTTGTTCATTGGCAGCATTTAAGACAGCGGGCATGGAACCGCCAGATCTACCAGCTGCATAAGCCAACTGCATACAAGGATACTTTTGGTGATCTGGTTCTCGGAATGTAAGATTGGCAACTTTGACTAAATCTAGTCGTTCCCAATCAGTGTAGATGCGATCAGGCCAAGACAGAGCATACAGTAATGGTAAGCGCATATCAGGCCAGCCCAATTGAGCTAATACCGATGTATCTTGTAGTTCAATTAGGGAATGAATGATGCTCTGAGGATGAATAACAATTTCAATATTGTCGTAATCCAACCCAAACAGAAAATGAGCTTCTATTACTTCCAGTCCCTTGTTCATCAAAGTAGCAGAGTCTACAGTAATTTTCCGTCCCATCGACCAATTTGGATGTTTGAGAGCGTCGGCTACAGTTACCTCTGCTAGTTTTTCTGTTGCCCAATCCCGGAAAGCACCTCCTGAGGCAGTGAGTAAAATTTTTCGCAATCCACCATTTGGTACGCCTTGCAAACACTGGAAAATCGCAGAATGTTCGGAGTCAGCTGGTAGCAACTTTATTCCATGCTTCTCTATCAAGGGTAGAACAACAGGGCCTCCAGCAATTAGAGTTTCTTTATTAGCTAGGGCAATATCTTTACCGGCTTCGATAGCAGCGATCGTGGGTAATAAACCTGCGCAGCCAACAATACCCGTAACTACAGTTTGAGCATCACCGTACCGAGCAACTTCTATGACTCCTGCTTCGCCAGCGAGTAATATAGGTTGGGGATCGACGTCGGCAATCAATTCGCGCAGTACTGGCAATTTCTCTTCTAAGCAAATTGCTGCTATAGTCGGTCGAAATTGCCGAATTTGCGAAGCCAACAATTCTACATTGTTTCCAGTCGCTAATCCCACTATCCGGAACTGATCTGGGTACTGAGCAACTATATCTAAAGTTTGAGTACCGATTGATCCAGTAGAACCAAGAAGAGTAATCGCTTTCACATTCACAATTATTTAAGGATTGACAGACAACTCCACTATAAATTGCTTAGGACTCCCAAATAACAGCAATTCAATTACATTCTTATAAGTGATTATCTACGCAATTATCAATCTAACAACAACTAATCTTTCTCAAACCACCAGTTTATGGTTCCAAAACAGTTAGTTTTCAAAAAAGATTTGTTGAAAGAGGATTCAGTATTTCCAGGCGTAATGTGGCTTGCCAGCAGAATGGTAATTTGGAGTGCCATGTTATTGATTGCTACTCTTTTGGCTGCACCACCAGGAGGCAAGGCTGCTACATTTGGCTGGGAAGTATTTGATGCTTGGGATAGCATACACTACCGCAGTATTGCTACTTCTGGGTATGAATACATCGCTGACGGCAAAGGACATAATATTGCTTTTTTTCCTCTGTTTCCCTTAATTGTTAGGGGTGTTATGAGCCTTGGCTTCCCGTTTGAGGTGGCAGGAATACTGGTAAATAACATAGCATTTCTTGCAGCTCTTTATTGCGTATATTTTTGGGTAAAAGAATCTTACAGCATACAATCTGCACGTTGGGTAACAGCAGTTTTAGCTTGGTGTCCACCATCATTATTTACAGCTGTTATTTATACCGAGGGTCTGTACCTGCTTTTGAGTACAATGGCTTTGCGTACATTTGAAGAACATCAGTATAGCTGGGCTGCCCTTTGTGGTGCGATGGCAACAGCAACACGCCCAACAGGAATAGTACTGATTCCAACGTTTTTGATTACTGCCTGGAAAGAGAGGCGATCGCCTATTGCCTATTCGTCTGCTTTAGCGACTTCAACGGGGCTGCTGCTATTTAGCGTATATTGCGCCCTAGAATTTGACGATCCTTTCGCATTTATTCATGCACAACGGGGATGGCGAGAAACTTTGGGATTTGATTGGCTGGGTTGGTTGAAAATGCTCATGCAAATTACAGTTGGCACAACCAATTGGAATTACGGTTATCTTAAAAATCCTCTGCATCCTTTATTATTTGCCATTATTGTCGCCTTGGGGTATTTGCTATGGCTCTACCGTCAACGATTGGGTGCTGTGAAAGTAGATTATGGCTTTGCAATTTTATTTTTATTTTTATGGATACTGGCGGGCGATCCTTTAATTAATACTGTTTCGGTTTTAGGTGGTGCTTACTTGTTATGGCACTTACGCAAACAATTGAGTTTGGTAACAGTGATTTATGGTTTTTGCGGCTTGGGGTTAATTCTTGCTTCTGGTGGAACTTGGTCACTAAATCGTATTGCCTACGGAATTGTATCATTGAGCATCGCTTTAGGTATATTGTTATCTCGCCAGCCTCGTTGGGGATATTTAACTATGTTCTTCTTCGCAATTTTACTTGCCAGTTTTTCTGTCAGATTTGCTCAAGAACTCTGGGTAGGGTAGGCAAGTTAAAACTAGGGAACAGGAAACAGTATAGAGAATGTGTAAGTAATTTTCTTTACTCATATCTTTGGATCTGTACTCTTGTTAGCCAAGAAATTTATTTCTTGGCTAAAAGCTAAAGTCTGATAAAGCAGACTAGGTAAGATTTTCAGTCAGTTTTAACTGACTTGAGCTATGCAGCCTAGAATTTCAGTTCTAGGCGTTTTAGGGACGAGGTACTTAAAAATTAAAACTCAAAAGAAGATTGTTGCTTGTAACCGAGGGTGAAAAAACAACTAGTTAAGCTTGGCAATATGGGCTGGATGATTAGCTTGAGTGCCTTACTTCTATTAGGATGCAGCAGTTTGCGGCACGAACTGTTTCAATCATCTGCTTGGGATCTAGGAATTTTCGATCAGGCGATCTACTTAATTAGCCAAGGAAAGTCTCCAGTTTCTTCGTTGTTAGGGTTTCATATTCTTGGAGATCATGCTGCAATTGTTCTGTATCCACTGGCTTTGCTTTATAAAATTTACCCTACAGTCTATTGGTTATTGACTGTACAGGCTATTGCTTTAACATTAGGTGCGCTGTTTATATATAATCTTTCCCGTCAGGCTGGATTAAGCACGCGGCAAGCAACAACAATCGCAGCAGCTTACTTGTTATATCCATTGATATTTAACATTAATCTGTATGATTTTCACCCAGAAGTCATAGCTCTACCTGCACTGTTAGGAGCAATTTTAGCTGCTCGTCTGAAAAAATTTAGCTGGTTTTGTTTCAGTATTATTTTGGTGTTGGGATGCAAAGCGGTGTTATCGCTGACGGTGGCAGCAATGGGATTATGGCTACTGATATTTGAGAAAAGGCGATTATTTGGTGCGATCGCTCTTTTGAGTGGGATCGCTTGGTTTTTAATCGCAACTAAAGTAATCATCCCATTTTTTGGTGGCGAAGCCGCTTCAGTAGCACGTCATTTATCACGCTACAGCCATTTCGGCAACTCTTTCATTGACATCGCTCAAAATCTACTCTTCCAACCCAATTTGGTACTGGGAAAAATCTTTTCCCTCGCGACTCTAGAATATTTGGCTTTGCTGATTGCGCCAGTCTTGTGGGGAATCTCACCTAGATGTCTTTTGCCTTTAGTAGGCGCTATTCCCACATTGACTTTAAATATTCTCGCTAATGCCACTCAGCAGAGAAATTTAGTCCATCAATATTCTCTGCCAATCCTACCTTTTCTCTTCGTTGCTGTAATTCAAGCCTTTGCTAATCAGTATGCTTGGATACAAAAATCACGGACAATTCTCCTTTATTGTTTAGTAGCTTTTTTAGCTTTGGCTAAATACGGCTACTTCTGGACAATTTATCTGGATTCTTTGGATACTTGGCAAGCTACACGGGAAGCGATCGCTCTGGTTCAAACTAAAGGAGGTGTTTATACAACTGCTGAAATCGCACCTCATTTAACTCATCGCCCATTACTCAAATTTACAGATGCCAATTCACCACCAGCAGATTTAACAAAATTTGAATACATCCTCTTAAACGTTCGTCATCCAGGCTGGCTGAGTAATCGAGATTTTGCAACCAATTTAGTTAATCAACTTCAAAACACAGAATTATTTCAACTCAGCTACCAGCATGATGACGTTTATTTATTTGTCAAAAACTCTTCTGGTGAAAAGAGTAAAAAATTACTTTAAAACTCTCTACCTCTCCCTATTTTTCCTGAAAACAGAAGATGCGAAGATATGGAGGTACTCATAATGATTGTTACAGCTAAGGGTGATAAAACAATTTTTTAAGCTTGGCATTGTCGGTTGGATGATTGCCATTAGTGCCTTATTGTTGTTTGTGTGCAGCAGTACGCGCCATATATTATTTCAGTCGGGAGCTCTCGATCTAGGGATCTACGATCAGGTAGTCTATTTAATCAGCCAAGGAAAGCCACATATCTCTTCTTTTTTAGGCTTTCACCATCTAGGCAACCATGCAGCCTGGGCAGTCTATCCTCTAGCTCTACTCTATAAGATTTACCCAAGTGCTTACTGGTTATTAGCTGTACAAGCTATTTCTCTCGCATTGGGTGCTTTACCTACCTATTATCTTGCCCTACAAGCAGGATTAAAGGAAAGCCAAGCAATCGCAATGGCAGGTGTTTACCTGTTATATCCGTTAGTTTTCAACGTCAATTTGTTTGAGTTTCACCCAGAAGTGATGGCAATCCCTGTTTTTTTGGGGGTAGTTTTGGCAGCACGGCTAAATAAAGTAGTTTGGTTTTGTGTAGGCATTATCTTCATTTTGGGTTGTAAAGCTGTGTTATCACTAACTGTGGCGGCAATGGGTTTGTGGCTGTTAGTGTTTGAAAAAAAGCGTTTTTATGGAATATTTGCCATCATTGCTGGAATCAGCTGGTTTTTGCTAGCAAGCCAAGTTATTATTCCCTTTTTCAGTAATAATGAGGCAGCAGCCGTAGCACGTTACAGCTATTTGGGCGATTCTGTTTTAGAGATTGCTATAAATCTAATTATTAAACCAGAGCTAATTTTAGGGAGGGTATTTTCAGTTAAAACACTTGAATATCTGGCGCTTTTAGTTACACCACTAATTTGGGGACTGACACCGCAACATCTAACTCCGTTAGTGGGTGCGATGCCGGCACTGGTATTAAATATTCTTTCTGACAAGCCAGAACAACGCGATTTAATTCACCAGTATTCTCTGCCAATACTGCCTTTTTTAATTATCGCTGTAATTGCTAGTCTAGCTGATGGTAAGGCATGGTTGCGTACTAAACGGGCAATAATTTTATGGGCGCTGATAGGTTTTATTGTCCTAGCAAAGTATGGCTATTTTTGGTCGCGATATTTAAGAAGTGTTGATAACTGGCAAGCAACACGGCAAGCGATCGCCCTAGTTCAATCCTCAGGTGCGGTTTTAACTACCCATAGCATTGCCCCTCATTTAAGTCACCGTCAGACAATCCATTTTGTGGATGATATTAGTGGTTTACCTGAGGACATTAATCAATACGACTATATATTGCTCAATGTACGTCACCCAGATGGCACTCGTAATCCGGCGTTTGCCGCTAATTTCGTCAATCAGCTTCAAAATAATCAATTATTTCAACTACGCTACCAACACGAGCAAGTGTATTTATTTATAAAAAACCCTTTAATCAACTATATTTATTCTGTAATAAATTCTTTTACTTCTGGTTAACTAAAAAACTGAAAACTTACTATCTACAATCTGCATAAGTACCACTATGACCAGATTGAAAAACTTCATCCATCAACTTATTATTATACTTCTCTTTGTTGGCTTTGTTCTCGCTATTAGATTTCAACCGATTTCGCAAACTTTTGAATTTGATTATGATGAGGGTTTTAATTTAATTAAAGCCCTTCTCTACTCACAGGGCTTTTCTCTCTATACGCAAATTTGGAACGATCAACCGCCTCTTTTTACTGTTTTATTATCATATTGGCTAAACTTATTTGGCTACTCAATCTTTGCTGCTCGTTTATTAATACTTTTATTCTCAGCACTATTAATATATTGCTTTTATAAGCTCATCAGTAGTGAAGTAGGAAAATTACCAGCATTAATAGCCACAATCTTATTATTTACGTCCTGGCTATATATTCGCCTTAGTATTTCTGTAATGATTGGGCTTCCTTCATTATCGTTGGCTATGTTGTCTATTTATTTATTACATCTTTACAGACAAAATCATCGCAAATTTTATATTATTTTATCTGGAATTACTTTTGCACTCTCTTTGCAAACTAAGTTATTTACTATTTTGCTTCTACCTTTAATGTTTTTTTATATTGTTGATTTTAATATTAAAACTGTTGTAAATAACAAATTATCAAAAACAATACTAATTAATGCAGCTTTATGGTTAATACCCTTGGGATTAATTTATATTTTAATCGGCGTATTTTTTCAACAATTTTGGAATCACGATCAACTAATTACTACTCATCTCAATCAACCTCAAAATTTAAAACTAGAGAATTTTAATAATCGAGAATATCTTCTTTATATTATTAGTCAAGACTATGATTATATATTTTTAGCGTTTATTGGAATTGGGGTAATTTTTTTAAGAAAATATATAAATGGAATATTTCCTATCGCTTGGCTAATAACAGCGGTACTGATTTTACTCAATCATCAACCACTTTGGTATCACTACTATCCTTTACTTGCTATTCCTATCTGTTGGCTAGCTGCTTATGGAGTAGCATTCTTGGGTGATTCATTTTTCAAAAAAAAGTTAATTAACACTAAACAACTTATTATTCCTTTCTTGTTAATTGTAATCCTGATTGGCTTAGTCATCGCAACTCCTCCTAATCCAAAAGGAAGCGTCCCCAAAAATATGGAGTTGATGCAACTAGTGTTGAGATATAAAGATTCTACGAATTGGATTTTTACTGATCGCCCTATATATGCTTTTTATGCTAGATTATGCGTTCCCCCTGAAATTGCTGTGATGTCATATAAAAGGCTTAACTCTGGAGAACTAACATCTCAAGAAATACTTTCGGTTTTACAAAAGTATCGTCCTGAGCAAATTGTTCTAAGCAGGTGGACTTCTCAACTGAAGAGTGATAGTAAATTTCTGGCTTATATCAACACAAATTACTCAAAAACTTATACAAATGCAATAGGTAGTGAGGAACATTATATTTTGAAGTGAGTCTTTTATTTAAGAGGTACAGACAATTAATAAGCTTACATATAAATATGAGTAATAGTAATATTTACAATTATTTTTATCCCTGATTAAATTGTGTATAAAAACACTATTTAATGAGTGGAAAATATCTATAATCATATTAATAAAAATTTAAAGTTTAACTACTGAACTGTTCAGCTTATTTCAGCTAGTTACTTGTTGGGGTGAGGGGTAAGATGCATAAATCATTACAAATAATGTCGTAGCCATAGGTACAAGAATGCATTAAAAGGTGAGAAAAATACTCAAGCTTATGGCTCAAGCGCATATATTGATCAAAAAAGTTTTATGGAAAGATGATTTCCTATTTCCAGTAGTAATCTGGCTGATTAGCAGAATATTTATCTGGGCTACCATGCTGCTGGTTGCACCACATCTGCCCCAACCTCCACAGGGGATTGTACCCAGCTTTGGATGGGGAGTATTTGATGCTTGGGATAGCATACGTTATCGCAGTATTGTGACTTCCGGTTATGAATTCGTTAATAATGGGCAGCAATATAATATTGCCTTTTTTCCCCTATTTCCTTTAGTAATTCGGGGTTTGATGAACTTAGGCTTGCCATTTGCTGTTGCAGGAGTGCTGGTAAATAACTTGGCGTTTTTGGCAGCGCTTTACTGCCTATACTTTTGGGTTCTAGAGCAACTTGGTACAAACGAGGCAAGGTGGGTAATTGCTGTGCTAGCTTGGTGTCCTCTGTCCTTATTCGGAACTGTAATTTACACCGAAGGATTGTACTTATTGTCGAGTACGGCAGCTTTGTATGCCTTTGATCGTAAGCAATATGTTTGGACTACTTTTTGGGGTGCCTTAGCAACGGCAACACGCCCGACGGGGATAGCAATGAGCCCGGCTTTTTTAATAGCAGCTTGGAGAGAACAGCGATCGCCAATTGCATATCTTGCTGCTTGTGCTAGTGCGATCGGTGTGCTTTTGTTCAGTCTCTATTGTGCAATTAATTTTGCCGATCCGATCGCATTTATTCATGCCCAGAGAGGATGGCGTCCTTCATTTGGATTTGATTGGCGTGGTTGGTTAGATATGCTGCTACAGCTAGCAGCAGGTACATCAAATTGGCACAATCTTCGGCTCAAAAACCTACTACATCTGTTGCTGTTTGGCAGCATTATTGCCAGTAGTTGTACTTTATGGCACAAACACAAACAAGTGCCACATACCAAAATAGTTTACTGCTTGTATGCAGTAGTCACATTTTCATTAATATTGGCTGACAGACAATTTATCAATAACTTACTTAATGTGACTATGGTTTTGGGAGGTAGCTATTTTTTGTGGCACTCACGCAAAGATTTAACCTCTGTCAAAATCAGTTACGGCTTTTGCGGTATAGCTTTGCTGTTAGCCTCTGGTGGTACTATATCCCTGAGTCGTTTAGCTTACGGTATTGTACCTCTGAGTTTAGCTGCGGGTATAGGATTGGGACGTTATCCCCGTCTAGGCTTTCTCATGTTGGGCTTGTTTTCCATATTACTTGCGAGGCTAGCCATTAGCTTTGCTCAAAATCTCTGGGTAGGGTAGAGAAAATATCTATCCTAAGAATAGGGGCGCTTAGTCTAGAAGTCAGAAGCTAGGCAAAAGGGGTCTACAAAACATATTTTGTAGATAAATTAATTTAAATATGTGAATCAAATATTAAAATTACTTCAATAAAAATTCTAAACTATGTATATAGTGTTACTTTTAAACTATTAGTCAAATGCTTGAATAAAATAACAGCCAAACTATACTTGAATTGTTAGTTGTCGATTAATAATGAAGCTCAAAAATTAAGTATAAATACTTAGGTTTTTTGTATTAAAATTGCATATAAATTATGTAGAAGACTATAGTTTACTCGAACTTAAGAGTTTTCTTTGGGACTTAAGGTAATTTCAACTATTCTGTATATACTCACATGAATCGCCGAAAACTCAGTGGAAAAGTACGACTTCATCAATACTGCTCTGTTGCATAAATCGAGAGGGGTAAATGCGCGTAGTGAATAACTTTAGTTCTCAAATATTCAAGCACTAAAGTACTAACTGCAAACAAAACCTATTAAAACTTTCACAATCAACAGCTAGACTGAGAAAACAGAGCTATGAATGGAGTTACTTTGAGTAGTTTGTTCAAGAGCATATAGTATAGTTAAATTTTGCGCATTTTGAAGAAACTATTTTGATTGATAAGCGTCTAGCAGCTTCAGGCAGACTTAGTTGCAAAAGTCAGCTGTAAACTTAACATTTTTTTCCAGGTAGCGATCTGGTTACGCAGTAGAATATAATTTGTTGGACTAGGAGAGTTATATTTCATAATTAAAAAGCATAGTAATTATAAGCATAAATATTTACTTTGTGCATCTATAATCTGACTAACTCTTACTAATAGTTATCTTCACCAAGCAAGATAATCTGATCTGCTACAAACGCTGTAATTTTTATCTTTACTGATAGTCAAATTTCTGTGAATCTGTATTGTAATTTCCGAGATTAACAGAAGTGGTTTGTATTTATATCTAAATACTATCTGAATAAATCTTCTCAAAAACTGTGCTGGTAGTTTTGTCAGCAAAGTGACTAACGCTTCAATATGCCAAGGAGCTAGGATGTGGAAAATAATAAGTCGTTTGTCTGGCCGCAAGGAATATTACTTGCACTTATAGCTTTAAGTGGCAGCTTGAGCCTTGGCTTAATTGTGCCTATGAGTCTAAAAAGTTTTTATGTTGATACAACCAATGCAGTAGATTTGAAGGATATAGAAATTAAAGGAGGAGCTCAAGAGCGACTCAATCAACTCAAGTTGGCAATGTTAACAAGTTGGCAACAACAAGCTAGAGTAAAAGGTTTATCCTATAGTATACCAGCACGCTTTCAAGGAGTGATAGTTAACCGAGTAAAACTTGCTCCAAATCAAAAAGTAATTGCTCTTACCTTTGATGATGGCCCTTGGCCTGAGTACACTGCAAAAATACTAAATATACTCAGAGAAAATAATATTCAGTCCACATTTTTTGTTGTCGGACAAATGCTAAATAATCATCCCGAATTAGGCAAACAAATTGTGGCAGAAGGGCATGTTATCGGTAATCACACTTGGCATCACTGGTATCACTTTTTTAATCAACAAGCTGCTGCTTTTGAAATTGACCGTACATCGGACTTAATTTATGAATTAACAGGAGTAAGAACAAATCTGTTTCGGCCTCCTGGTGGAATGCTGCATAATGGTTTGGCTGCCTATGCTAGAGGTAAAAAGTATACAGTAGTAATGTGGTCAGCTGACTCGGTAGACTATAGAAGCCCTTCTGCATCTGTATTAACTAGTAGAGTGCTAAAACAGGGATCACCTGGTGGTATTGTGTTAATGCATGATGGTGGCGGTAATCGTTCCCATACTGTGGCAGCTTTGCCACAAATTATTAGTAAATTTAAGCAGCAAGGCTATAGGTTTGTTACTATTCCAGAACTGTTTGAATTACAAGAAAAAGACGAAAAGATGATTGCAAATACAAAGAAATAGAAATTAACTAAACAAGCTCCCCGACTTCTTTGAGAAGTTGGGGAGTTGTGGGTTTAAGTATTCAGAAAAGATACGAAGCAAAATCCAGAAGAAAACACTTCTGGATTTTGCATTTTCCCTCACAATTAAACAGGGCTTAATTGCTTTTCTTGGTGAGAATTGGCTTCTGGACTATCAGCTTCGGAAGGTGGAACCAATTGCCAGAACTTGGGTAAGAACTCTTGCCAGTTTTCTAGAATCATCTTTGCTTTTGCCGAACCAGTTCGCTGTGTGTGGGCTGCAATTAAATCTTTAAGTTGCTTTTCGCCAGCAGCTGTAACTACTCGCTGAATCGTGACAATTTCCCGATTAACCAAATCAGGGAAATTACCGTCTTCATCTAAGAAGTAACCAATTCCACCAGTCATGCCAGCGCCAACATTGCGTCCGACTTTGCCGAGAACAACAATTACACCACCAGTCATGTACTCACAGCAATGATCGCCTGCTCCTTCAATTACCGCCGTACCTTTAGAGTTACGCACGGCAAAGCGTTCTCCGGCTAAACCGTTGGCAAAGAACACGCCACCAGTTGCACCATAAAGACAGGTATTGCCAATAATCACATTTTGTGCTGGATCGTAGTTAGCATCTACAGGAGGCTTAATAATGATTTCACCACCGTTCATACCCTTACCTACGTAATCGTTTGCTTCTCCTTCTAAGGTAAGAATCATGCTAGGTAGGTTGAAAGCTCCAAAGCTTTGTCCAACACTACCTTTAAAGTTCAGGTTAATTTGCCCTTCAAAGCCATTGTCACCATATTGAGAAGCGATCGCTCCTGCTATACGTGCGCCAATTGTTCTGTCAGTGTTTACAACCTCTACCGTCTTAGTTACGGCTGACTGATTTGCGATCGCAGCTTTAATGTCAGGATCTGCAAGCAGCTGATCATCCAAAACAAAGCCGTTGCTGTGAACTTCTTCATGCGTCAACCAACTGCGGTTTTCTCTAGCATCTGGCAGCTGAAGTATGCAGTTGAGATTCAATGATTGGGTTTTGGTAAGCCTTGCCTCTGCTCGTGTTGTCAATAAATCCGCACGTCCCACTACTTCTGATAGCGAACGGTAACCCAAGTGTGCCAACAGACTGCGTACTTCTTCGGCAACAAAATAGAAGAAATTAACAACGTGTTCCGGCATACCCGTGAACCGCTTACGTAAGTCTTCCCTTTGAGAAGCAACACCAACTGGGCAGTTATTAGTGTGACAGATCCGCGCCATGATACAACCTTCCGCAATCATGGCAATCGAGCCAAAGCCAAATTCTTCTGCTCCCATCAATGCGCCCATCAGCACATCCCAACCACTCTTGATGCCGCCATCGACGCGCAAAACGACGCGATCGCGCAGGCTGTTTTCCATCAAGACGCGATGTACTTCAGTTAAACCGAGTTCCCACGGTGAACCTGCATGCTTAATCGAACTCAGAGGGGAGGCACCCGTACCGCCATCATGTCCAGAAATTTGGATAATATCGGCATTGGCTTTTGCCACACCCGCCGCGATCGTACCGATGCCGATTTCAGCAACTAACTTTACTGACACCTGTGCTTTCGGGTTAATTTGGTGCAAGTCAAAAATTAACTGTGCTAAGTCTTCAATCGAATAGATATCGTGATGAGGTGGTGGTGAAATCAAGGTAACACCGGGTTTTGAACGCCGCAACATGGCAATATAAGGACTAACCTTTTTACCTGGTAGTTGCCCCCCTTCTCCTGGTTTTGCACCTTGAGCAATTTTAATTTCAATTTGCTTGGCACTCATCAGATACTCTGGTGTTACACCAAAGCGTCCCGATGCTACTTGCTTGATAGCGCTAGAAGCAGTATCGCCGTTTCGCAATCCATTCAGATGGGCAAGGGTAGGCGAGTGTCCAGTTTCATCTACATCATCCAAGATGGTAAAACGTACCGGATCTTCTCCACCTTCGCCAGAGTTGGATTTACCACCAATGCGGTTCATGGCGATAGCTAGGGTTTCATGAGCTTCCCGCGACAAGGCACCCAAAGACATACCGCCAGTGCAGAAGCGCTTGACAATCTCGCTGACTGATTCGACTTCTTCAATTGGGATGCTGGGGCGATCGCTTTGGAAGTCCAACAAATCTCGCAGCGCAGTTATCGGTCTATCTTGCAAGTACTTCTTGTAAACTGCGTAGTGATCGTACTTCTTGCCATCAACTGCCTTATGCAGTGCTTTTGCCAGTTCGGGGTTGTTCATGTGGTATTCACCACCGGGGCGATACTGCACAAAGCCCAGGTTTTCTAGCTTTTTCAGGTTTAATTCTGGGAAAGCCTTGCTGTGGATACACAATACTTCTTGTGCCAACTCGCTCACACTCAAACCGCCAACACGAGATGTTGTGCCAAAAAACCCCAATTCTAACAAATCTTTACCAATGCCGATCGCTTCAAAAATTTGCGCGGCTTGATAGCTGGAGAGTAGCGAAATTCCCATCTTAGAGAGAATTTTTAGCAAACCACCCTCTACTGCCTGACGATAGTTGCCGATCGCTTGCTCTAGGGTGAGGGTATTAATTTTACCCCGTTCCATAAATTGTTGCGTCTTTGGATCTGTCCACCAATCACGCACCGTCTCTAAAGCCATATACGGGCAAACGGCAGCAGCCCCGTAACCAATCAAACAAGCAAAGTGATGGGTACTCCAACATTGAGCTGTATCAACCACCAAAGATGCTTTTGTCCGCAACCCTTGGCGAATTAGGTAATGATGTACCGCACCTACCGCCAACAGGGGAGGAATGTAGCTGTTTTCTGTACTGATGCCTGCACCAGCGCGATCGCTAAGAATTAAAATTTTTGCACCCGCCCGTACTGATTCGGCAGCCTGTGCTTGCAATCTCTGGACTGCGGCTTGCAAACCTTCCGGCCCAGATGCTATTTCAAATAGTGTTGGCAATTCAGCTGTTGTAAAGCCAGATGTCTTAATGGCTTCTAATTCCGCTTCCGTTAGCACTGGCGAATCTAGTTTTAGCCTGCGAGCATAATCTGGCTTGACATCTAGTAAGTTACCTTTTTCACCCAGTTCTACTTTCAAAGACATCACCAATTTTTCCCGCAAGGGATCAATTGCTGGATTTGTGACTTGAGCAAAGCGCTGTTTGAAATAGTCGTAAAGTAGGTGGGGTTTTTCGGACAGGATTGCTAAGGGAATATCATCACCCATGCAAAAAGTCGCCTCTTTGCCTTCTATAGCCATTGGCTGAATTACCATTTCCACATCTTCTGTGGTGTAGCCAAAGGCTACCTGCTGGCGTAGTAGAGTTTGTCTATCAATGCTGTTGGTTGTCTGAAGTCCGTTACCGTTGTCATTGCTTATTAATCCATTGTCATTAGCCATTCGTCCTTTACCATTTGCTAATGACGAATTATTAATGACTGAGGACTTAATTTCTTGGCGGTACTGTTGCAACCACTCCCCATATGGATGCTTTTTCGCGATGCGCTGCTTAATCTCCCAATTTTTCAGCACCTCATGAGTTTCTAAATCCACGGCAATCATTTGCCCTGGCCCTAGTCTGCCTTTTTCAATAATATTGGCTTCTGGCAATTGCACTACACCCGCTTCCGAAGCCACAATGATGTAATCATCCTTTGTAATACAGTAGCGAGCCGGTCTTAAACCATTGCGATCTAGGGTTGCTCCAACCTTTAACCCATCACCAAATACCAAAAGTGCTGGGCCATCCCAAGCTTCTTGCAGACCGCTATAGTATTCGTAGAAGTCGATAATTTCAGGGTAGTTACGCAATTCCGGTTGGTTTTGGTAAGCCTCTGGAACCATAATCATTAAGGCTTCCAAGGGGCTGCGTCCGGAACGTACCAGTAACTCTAGTACATTATCTAAAGTAGCGGAATCACTATTTTCAATATGGACAAAAGGCTTGAGTTCTTGGATGCGATCGCCCCAGACTGGATGTTCTAAACTTGCTTCTCGTGCCGTCATCCAGTTAATATTACCCAACAAGGTATCGATTTCACCGTTATGACCTAATAATCGCATTGGCTGTGCTAAAGGCCATTTGGGCATGGTGTTAGTACTAAAGCGGCGATGATATACAGCAAAAGCACTTTTATAAGCTGGATTTTGTAAATCGCGATAAAACTCTCCCAAGACTGCTGATCGCACCATGCCTTTATAAACAATTGTGCGGCTAGACAGAGAGCAAATATATACTTCTTCTGACCAATCTTGATTTAAAGCGCAGATTGCTTTAAAGATTCTACGGCGGGTAATATACAGTTGCCGTTCGAGTTCGTCACCGCTTTTAGCTTGTGAAGCAACGAAAACTTGTTCAATTTGAGGCTGATTTTCTCTAGCTTGTACTCCCAATAAATTTGGCTGTACAGGCACTACCCGCCAACCTAATACATTCAATTTTTCCTCAGCCGCTACTTGTTCAATCGTTGCTTTTGCTGTTTGCGCTGCTTGTGGACTTTGTGGTAAGAAAATCATTCCTACAGCAATGTTGCTGTTCCCAGAAAGTTGTATTCCTCGTGCAGCAAAATCTTGTTGAAACAACTCCCACGGAATTGCGGTTAAAATTCCTGCACCATCACCAGAGTCGCGATCAGCACTACAACCACCCCGGTGTTCCAAACATGTCAAAGCTGAAAGGGCTTTGGTAACTATTTCATGGCTGGCATGATTTTGACGATGAGCAATAAAACCTACACCACAGGCATCTCTTTCTTCTACTAGCCACCTTGGCCCTGGGTAAATACAATTTGAGGAATTATCTGCAAGTCTTATGTTCTGGTCTTGATGCATCGGTTTTTTATTCATACACTATCCCTGTCATCTTGAGTAAAGAATTTTGTCACTAAGTAGCGAGAAAATTTCTAAATGGACAAATGGAAAGCACGCAATAACGGAAATTTTAGGGAAAAAAAATTTTAACTTCGGTTTTTGGTTAATACCGTGTTAAAATTATCGATTTATTTTTATGTATTTATCCTGACTTCTGTTCGCGCTTGTTCCAAGAGTGTTTTATTTATATCTTGAAGCTATGTACTTTCTCAATTTTCTTTTTCAAAAGCCAAATTAAATTCCAGGTATGATGATTTTTGCTTTACCTGAAACAAAAATCCTGTTTGGGACTTCTGTATATTCTAGAAAACTAAAATTATTCCGAACCCACGCAAAAATCAGCGTATTACACTATATGCCCATTTGACAATTCCTAAAAATTTCTCTTGTTACTCTCTAGATTATTACTGTCTAGTTTTTGTCACCTTTGTTGCTATCAGTTAAACTTCATCTAGGTAGCAAACATCAGGTAACATATGACTTGTCGGAACTCAGCGTGATTTTTATGTTGAAATTGCTGCCATAGTTGATTTAACGCTAGTGTGATTTAACACACTTAATAGCAGTTTTAATCCTGGTATCATTATCTGTTTGGTTCAACCAGATACAAAAAGCCAATATATACATTATCACGTTAGTGTTCACAACTCTGGTCATTATTTTTTGACATTTAGCAAACTTGTTAGTTTGTGCAATAGTTGAGAGTTATAAAAAATACTTAGCTACTTATGGTAAAAATGTCGAGTTTTTGCCGACAATACCGCAGTGCTATTGAAGAAAAGAGCAATAGCAGATTTATCAAGGTTTTGGTGTCGCCAGTAATTTTTTCAGTACTGTGTTTAACAGCTACTCATGATTATGCGATCGCCCGTACCAGTCTTAACCGCATCATCCCCAACACATCCCTAGTTCCTAAAGAACAGAAATTAGAAGTTAGGGTGGCACAATCCTCAACTGGTGTAAAGCAAATATCAGGATCGAGTCCAAGACCGCCTGCACCTCCTGTAAAGACAGGGGTAATATCCTATGGTAATCAAATTTCTCTCAATGGTCGAATCTCATCAGGAGGATGGTTGCAGCAACGCACCTCGAAAGGTCAAATCAGCACTCTTGTTAGTGATGGCGCACTCAGGCAATTGATTGGGGTAGATTTATTAGATACCAGCCAGCCAGCCAGACAACCAATCCAATGGTACTCCTCTAATGCAAAGCCGCAGATTTTAAGCAGCTTGTTGGCGGGCGGATACCGTTATTTAGACATTAGCCGTTTTGCCAACACCTTTGGTTGGCAGATGCAAGTCCAGGGTAAAACCTTGGTACTTTCCACGCCCAGCGCAAAAATTACAAATATTAACCAAGGAAAGCATGAGTTTGGCGATCGCATCGTTCTCAACTTAGATAGTCCTACTCCTTGGCAAATTGCTCAAGGTTTACCAGTCAAGACAAATCAACCTCTATCCGACGATCCGAATAGCCCAGTTGTTACACCTTCCTCTCCAACCACCAGAGAGTGGACAATTACTCTAGATGGTATTGCCGCTCCAGATTTAATTCAGCGCCATACACCATCTCTACCTCCTCCCTTCTCATCTCCAGAAAACCAATTAAAACAACAGGTGCCGGGGATTGAGCAACAACCGTCTCAGCCACCAGCACCCCCTCCACTGATCAAGCAAGTAGAGGTAGTCAAAAATCAAACGATTGTTCGTCTGGAAGTTCCCCTGGGTTTAGCTCCTTTGGTTAGTACTTTACCTAATCCCAATCGTCTAGTCATTGATATTCGACCAGATGCACTTTTACAACGTTCAATTAATTGGGCTTCAGGATTGCGCTGGCAACAGCAATTTGTGAACTTAGGTCAAGAACGCTTTCCTGTTGTCTGGTTAGATGTTAATCCTCGCACCGTTGGGTTAAAACTCAAACCAATTGTGACAAACCCCGATACCCTTGTCGGTACTGCTCCTTTAATTCAAACAGCACAAAAGTATGTAGCAGTAGCAGCAATTAACGGTGGTTATTTTAACCGCAATAATAAATTACCTTTGGGTGCAATTCGTCGGGATAATCAGTGGTTGTCTAGCCCAATTTTGAACCGAGGAGCGATCGCCTGGAATGATTCTGGACAATTTTATCTAGGTCGTCTCGTTCTACAAGAATCTTTAATCGGCTTAAATAATCTAAAATTACCGATTGTGACTCTCAATAGTGGCTACGTCCAAACTGGCATTGCCCGTTACACTCCTACTTGGGGAGCAAATTATACTCCTCTAACAGACAACGAAATTATCATCATTGTTCAAAAAAACCAAGTTACAGCTCAGTTACCAAGCCTCAAAGCAGGACAAACTGCTATTCCTATCCCTCAAGATGGATATCTGCTTACTTTACGCGGCAGTAGTGTCGGTAATGCCTCAGTTTTACCGATTGGCTTTTCAGTGCGGATAGAAAGTTCTACTTCTCCTGCTGAATTTAGCCGTTATCCTTATATTCTGGGAGCAGGGCCGCTACTACTCCAAAATCGCCAAATAGTACTAGATGCCAAAGGCGAAAATTTTAGCAATGCCTTTATTGCCCAAAAAGCTGTTCGTAGTGCTATCTGTACAACTGCAACAGGCAATCTCATTATTGCTGCTGTGCATAATCGTGTCGGTGGTGCTGGCCCTACTTTGGCAGAACACGCACAACTTATGCAGCAAATGGGATGTGTTAATGCATTAAATTTAGACGGTGGTAGTTCTACCAGCCTTTATTTAGGAGGACAACTTCTTGACCGTTTTCCTAACACAGCTGCTCGTGTCCACAATGGCATAGGAATTTTCTTGCAACCCCGTCCATAAGGAGGACACGGGGACACGGGGAGGGGAGACAAGGGGAATAATAAACAATCAACCACTAACCACTGTACGGGCGGGTTTAGAAGATAAATTCCCGATTTAAAAGGCAAGATGATCAGCAAAACCCGCCCCTACTAACCACTAACTCTTGACTAACCCCTCTTTTTTAAAGCCGGTAAAAGGTTTGATTTTCCTTAATTAAAGACTTGATATAGATACACTAATTCAATCAGTTATATATGACACCTTCACCTGTGATTTTGCTATCTTGGCATAGGATGTATGACTGAATTTTTAAGTTTGCAACATCGCGCCATTCATCAATATTTATTAAGAGCACCAAAAGTTTTTATGTCTCAGGAAGTTACTATGACTCAATATCAAGACACAACGCACGCTAATGCACTGACACTGCCTCCAAGCGTCACTCCTAGAGGTGTTGCTGCAACCGAATTGCGTCCTTGGGGTTCTTTTACAGTTTTGGAAGAAGGGCGCGGATACAAAATCAAGCGTATCGAAGTTAAACCTGGACATCGTCTCAGCCTCCAGATGCACCACCATCGCAGCGAACATTGGATAGTAGTATCAGGTACAGCTAGAGTCATTTGCGGTGAGCAAGAAGTACTTTTGAGCAACAATCAGTCTACATATGTACCCCAGTGTACGCCTCATCGCTTAGAAAATCCTGGCGTCATACCTTTAGTTTTGATTGAAGTACAAAACGGAGAATATTTAGGAGAAGATGATATTATCCGTTTCCAAGACGACTATGCTCGTACTGTATAGTTAGGCCGTGCAATACAATTGCTGCTAGTCATAGCCGCTAGAATACAAGAAGATAAATACATTTAAATCAGAAGTTTCATATATTGACCTTAGCCTGTAAGATTTGAGGATGAGGTCTTTAATTGTTGTCTAGTAAATTTGATGATTAGTTTGACTCAAGCAGCCAGCAGCGAAATAAAAAGATTGCAGTCTAAGCAAAAGTCAAATCTTTTATTTAGATTGGCAGTTAAACACGGTGGTTGTTCCGGTTGGTACTATGATATGTCCTTTGATGAAACAGTAAGACAAGGCGATCGCACCTTTGAGTGTAGCGGTATTCCAATTATCATAGATGCCGAAAGCTGTAATTATTTAAATGGTTCAACCTTAGATTATTCAGAGGATTTGATGGGCGGTGGCTTTCGCTTCTACAACCCCCAAGCAAGTGCTAGCTGTGGCTGTGGTAATTCTTTTTCGATTAGTCAAGAGTTAGTAGTTAGTGGTTAGTGGTTAGTAGAGGCGGGTTTTGTTGATAATTTTGCCGTTCAAACGGATAATTTATCTTCTAAACCCGCCCGTACAGTAGTTAGTAGCCCTTGCTGAACTGCGTACAAAAGAGGACAAGGAGAGGAGCCAGTGCGGTGGTGAGCCAGCGCTCTGGCACGGCGCTCTGAGTTCTCTGTGCCATCTGCTCTCTGCCTTTTTCAAGTCAGTCAATCATGTTGAGAAATTACACAACGAGGGAATGAAAATATTTCTTTTTCCCAACCCTGTTTCCTGTTCCCTATTTTCAAGCTAGTTAATAACTATTTATCAACTACCAAAACAAAATAATTGACACAAAACCACTAAAAAAGATATAATCAGGATTTGTTGTTAAAACTTAGACTAAAAGCAGCTTCAGGTGCTGTAACTCATGCCAACTATACAGCAGCTAATACGTAACGAACGCGAAAAAGCGCGTCAGAAAACCAAGTCTCCAGCTCTGAAGCAATGCCCGCAACGTCGGGGAGTTTGCACCAGAGTATACACGACCACACCCAAAAAACCTAACTCGGCTCTGCGTAAAGTAGCGAGAGTCAGACTAACTTCTGGATTTGAAGTAACAGCTTACATTCCGGGAATTGGTCACAACTTACAAGAACATTCTGTCGTGATGATTCGTGGCGGTCGGGTTAAGGACTTGCCAGGCGTGAGATACCACATTATTCGTGGCACATTAGATACAGCCGGAGTTAAAGACCGCAAACAAGGTCGTTCCAAATATGGAACAAAGCGTCCCAAACAATAGAACTAACGCGATTAATCGTACTGATTTGATTAATCGCGTTGGTACTTAACTTAAACTATCAGCTTTAGTCTGAAAAAAGCAATATTCGCAGTTCAAGCGCTTGATTGCAAAAATAAAGATAAAGCTTAGTGCTCTTACAAACAAGTATGAGTTTAATGACTCGAAAAAGTCGGTGATAGAATTTTAGTTAAGTGCCTTCAAGCATAATGTTAGATTCGCGCTTGAGAATCTTGATCAAGTCCATAAGTCTTTCGTAAAGATAAGACTGGACATATCAGAATATAAAACCTGAATGAAAGCAATTACTTGCGGGTGGTTTGAGAATCTCACTCCTTTCAGGTATGAGATTGTCTAAAAAATCAAGTTAAATTAGTTAAAGCCTCAACTTATACCTATGCATTTGCTATGAGTGTAAGAAGTTTTTAGAATGCAGTTAGCGACAGCAGCATTTTAAATTAACTATTAAGGTATATAATATTGTCGCCTTGTATGTTCTAGTTGAGGGCAGCAAGTAAATGGGTCAGCATCGCTGCAATTGTAGTGTAAAAGCTGTCCAGACACATAATTCATCTAGTAGCTAAATTCCAATTAAGGTTGAAGTATGTCTCGTCGTGGTGTTGTTCAAAAGCGCCCTGTTCCGCCTGACTCAGTTTATAACAGTCGTTTAGTTAGCATGATGATCCGTCGTATTATGCGTCATGGTAAAAAATCACTTGCCGCACGGATTGTCTATGATGCTATGAAAAGTATTGAGGAACGCACTGGTAACGATCCATTAGAAACCTTTGAAAGAGCTGTGCGTAACGCAACGCCCTTGGTAGAAGTAAAAGCTCGGCGGGTTGGCGGTGCTACCTACCAAGTACCGATGGAAGTGCGTTCTGAGAGGGGTACAACTTTGGCACTGCGTTGGCTGGTACAGTTTTCTCGGCAACGCTCAGGTCGGACAATGGCTGGCAAATTGGCTCAAGAATTGATGGATGCTGCCAACGAGACTGGGAACGCTATTCGCAAGCGTGAAGAGACGCATCGGATGGCAGAAGCAAATAAGGCCTTTGCACACTATCGTTACTAAAATTAAGCCGCTATGTATCGCCTCTTCCCAAAGGCGGTATGAACTATCATCGTGTATTTACAAAAAAAATGACGGTTTACCGAAAAGGATAGAATCTTAACAAAGTGTAATATACAAGATATCATGAGGCGAAAAGTATAGGAGGCAGCTGTGGCACGTACGATCCCGCTAGAGAGAGTACGCAATATTGGTATTGCGGCGCATATAGATGCGGGCAAGACAACAACAACAGAGAGAATATTATTTTACTCTGGCATTATTCACAAAATAGGTGAAGTTCACGAAGGAACCGCTGTCACGGACTGGATGGAACAGGAGCGGGAGCGGGGTATTACGATTACTGCTGCTGCAATTAGCACCAGTTGGAAAGATCATCAAATAAACATTATTGATACTCCTGGACACGTAGACTTCACAATCGAAGTAGAACGTTCCATGCGGGTTTTGGATGGTGTAATCACAGTTTTGTGTTCTGTAGGTGGTGTACAGCCGCAAACAGAAACGGTATGGCGTCAGGCAGACCGTTACAAAGTTCCGCGCATTGTTTTTGTAAATAAAATGGATCGCACCGGCGCAAACTTCTATAAAGTTTACGAACAGGTACGCGATCGCCTGCGGGCTAATGCGATTCCCATCCAGCTGCCTATTGGTAGTGAAAGCGAATTTAGAGGTCTTGTGGACTTGGTGAAGATGCGAGCCTTCATCTACAACAACGACCAAGGAACCGATATTCAAGAAGCTGATATTCCCGCAGAAGTACAGGATCTAGCCCAGGAGTACCGTACCAAGCTAATTGAAGCGGTAGCTGAAACCGATGATGACTTGATGACCAAGTACTTCGAGGGTGAAGAACTTACTGAGAACGAAATCCAGACTGCTCTCCGTAAAGGTACGATTGCAGGTACGATTGTGCCATTGCTTTGTGGCTCCGCCTTTAAAAATAAAGGTGTACAGAAGTTGTTAGATGCAGTCGTAACATACCTGCCAGCGCCAATTGATGTACCCGCAATTCAAGGTACGCTACCAAATGGCGATACTGTTGAGCGTCACGCCAGCGATGAAGAACCATTGTCAGCTCTGGCATTCAAGATTATGGCTGACCCTTACGGTCGTCTCACCTTCATCCGCGTATATTCTGGCATACTCAAGAAAGGCAGCTACGTTCTTAATGCGACTAAGAACAAGAAAGAACGTATTTCTCGTCTGGTTGTTTTGAGAGCAGATGACAGAATTGATGTCGATGAACTCAGAGCGGGTGATCTAGGAGCCGCTGTGGGGTTAAAGGAAACTTTAACAGGTGACACCCTCTGTAATGAAGACTCACCAGTGATTCTGGAATCTCTGTACATTCCAGAGCCTGTAATTTCGGTGGCAGTAGAACCGAAAACTAAGAACGATATGGACAAACTGTCCAAAGCTCTGCAAGCTCTCTCGGAAGAAGACCCGACTTTCCGTGTCAGCGTCAATCCGGAGACAAATCAAACCGTAATTGCAGGGATGGGAGAGCTACACCTAGAAATTCTTGTAGACCGGATGTTACGAGAATTTAAGGTAGAAGCGAACGTTGGTGCGCCGCAAGTAGCTTATCGCGAAACCGTTCGCAAGAACGTTAACAAAATAGAAGGTAAATTTATTCGCCAAAGTGGTGGTAAAGGTCAATACGGTCATGTTGTGATTGACTTGGAGCCAGGAGAACCGGGAAGCGGCTTTGAATTCGTCTCTAAAATTGTTGGCGGTGCGGTACCTAAAGAGTACATCCCGCCCGTAGAGCAGGGAATGAAAGAAACCTGTGAATCCGGTATTTTAGCTGGATATCCGTTGATTGATATCAAAGCCACGCTGGTTGATGGCTCTTACCACGATGTAGACTCTTCGGAAATGGCTTTCAAGATTGCTGGCTCGATGGCAATTAAAGAAGCAGCAATGAAAGCAAGTCCCGTTCTGTTAGAGCCTATGATGAAAGTTGAGGTTGAAGTTCCCGAAAACTTCCTTGGGGATGTAATGGGTGATCTCAATTCCCGTCGTGGGCAAATTGAGGGGATGGGTTCCGAGCAGGGCATTGCCAAAGTGACTGCTAAAGTCCCATTGGCAGAAATGTTTGGCTACGCTACTGATATTCGGTCGAAGACCCAAGGTCGTGGTATCTTCTCAATGGAGTTTAGCCACTATGAAGAAGTGCCTCGCAACGTGGCTGAGGCAATCATAGCTAAAAGCAAAGGGAACGCATAACTAGTAAAGGAAACGATCATTCATGGCACGCGCAAAGTTTGAAAGGAAAAAACCCCACGTTAATATCGGTACTATTGGCCACGTTGACCACGGTAAAACCACACTCACAGCCGCTATCACTATGACCTTGGCGGCTTTGGGTCAGGCTCAAGCTAGAAAGTACGACGAAATCGATGCCGCTCCAGAAGAAAAGGCACGGGGTATTACAATTAACACAGCTCACGTTGAGTATGAAACCGAAAAACGTCACTATGCTCACGTAGACTGTCCTGGACACGCTGACTATGTGAAGAACATGATCACAGGCGCAGCCCAAATGGATGGTGCTATCCTCGTGGTATCTGCGGCTGATGGCCCCATGCCCCAAACCCGCGAACACATCCTGTTGGCACGGCAGGTAGGTGTTCCTAGCCTAGTAGTCTTCTTGAACAAAGAAGACATGGTGGACGACGAAGAATTGCTAGAACTAGTGGAATTGGAAGTCCGGGAATTGCTTTCTAGCTATGATTTTCCTGGTGATGATATTCCGATTACAGCAGGTTCTGCTTTGCAAGCGCTGGAAAAAATGACCAGTAATCCCAAAACTCAACGGGGTGAAGATAAGTGGGTAGATAAGATCTACGCGCTGATGGATTCTGTAGACTCTTACATCCCTACTCCAGAGCGTGATGTTGATAAGCCTTTCTTGATGGCTGTAGAAGATGTATTCTCCATCACAGGTCGCGGTACTGTAGCAACCGGACGGATTGAGCGGGGTAAAGTTAAAATCGGCGATAACGTGGAATTGGTAGGCATTAAGCCTACTCGTTCTACTACCGTTACTGGGATTGAGATGTTCAAGAAGAGTCTCGATGAAGGTATGGCTGGTGATAACGCTGGTATACTTTTGCGCGGTATCCAGAAGACTGACATCGAACGAGGTATGGTACTCGCCAAGCCTGGTTCTATCACTCCACACACTCAATTTGAAGGTGAAGTTTACGTTTTAACCGAAAAAGAAGGTGGTCGGAAAACACCGTTCTTTGCTGGTTACCGTCCTCAGTTCTATGTGCGGACAACAGATGTGACCGGCACGATTAAGACTTTCACCTCTGATGATGGTACTGAAGCGGAAATGGTAATGCCCGGAGACCGCATCAAGGTGACTGTAGAACTGATCAACCCGATCGCTATTGAGCAAGGAATGCGCTTTGCTATTCGTGAAGGTGGTCGCACCATTGGTGCTGGCGTTGTTTCCAAGATTGTAAAGTAGCATCTCTTGAGCTTAATTAAGAAGGAGCAGAGATGGTATAATACCTCTCTGCTTTTTTAACTTCCCTCTATTAAGAGGAACTAAACACTAGGGATTAGGGATAAAAGTTTTAGCTCGAAAGTATTGCTAACACTAAATCCCCATTTTAAATACCCTTTTAGTCCTAAGCGACTATCATCGCGGCTTTCTGTCAAAGTCTGTCTACCTTCAAGAAAGCCGCGCTACTATGTGCGTCTATGCTGAGTGTGAAATCAGGTGATTGACAAGCAGATTTGATTGAATCACTCACTAATAACTAGTTTGTAAGTCTTTTACCCCTAACCCCTTGTAAACATTAATCAGAACCAGGAAAATTAAAAATGGCAACCTTACAGCAGCAGAAAATTAGAATTCGCTTACAGGCTTTTGACCGCCGCTTGCTAGATACATCTTGCGAGAAGATTGTAGATACAGCAAACCGTACCAATGCTACAGCGATCGGCCCAATTCCCTTACCGACAAAGCGCCGGATTTACTGCGTGTTGCGATCGCCCCATGTAGATAAAGATTCGCGTGAACACTTTGAAACCCGTACTCATCGCCGCATTATCGATATTTATCAGCCTTCTTCTAAAACCATTGATGCTTTGATGAAACTGGATTTACCTTCTGGTGTAGATATTGAAGTAAAGCTTTAAATGGTCATAGCTAATAGCACTGCTTAGTGTGAATATTTACTTGCCCCGGAAGAGATATCTTTCAGGGCTTTTTATTTAGCTGTAAAAACAAATGTTAGAATGTAGACAAAGCACGGCAAAGACAAAGAATAATAAAAAATTATAAATATTATCAAAGGTTAAATTTATACCAAGGTAAAAATGACGTCTTCTTCTAAAATTGCCGTTCGTGAACTACCTCTGTTCCCATTATCAGAAGTAGTTTTATTCCCTACAAGACCATTACCCTTGCATATCTTTGAATTCCGATATCGGATCATGATGAATACGATTTTGGAGAGTGATCGTAGATTTGGGGTTTTAATGGTCGATCCGGCTAAAGGTACAGTTGCCAATGTCGGTTGCTGTGCAGAAATCATTCATTATCAACGGTTACCAGATGACCGGATGAAAATGTTGACTCTGGGGCAGCAAAGGTTTCGTGTTTTAGAATACGTTCGCGAAAAACCTTACTATGTCGGTTTGGTTGAGTGGATTGAAGATAACCCACCTGCTAAGGATTTACGTCCTCTAGCTGCTGAGGTAGAACAACTACTACAAGATGTTGTACGTCTATCTGCCAAGCTGACAGAACAAAATATTGAACTACCAGAAGATTTACCCGATCTGCCTTTAGAGTTGTCTTATTGGGTAGCAAGCAACCTATATGGTGTTGCTTCTGAGCAACAGACATTATTAGAAATGCAAGACACAGTTGCTCGTCTAGAACGAGAAGCGGAAATTTTGACTTCCACGCGCAATCATTTAGCAGCTCGTACCGTTCTGAAAGACACTTTTAATCAGAAGTTATAAAATTAGTTAGTAGTTATTAGTTAGTAGTTAGTGGGTAAACAACTAAATTCTGTACGGGCGGGTTTTAACGATAATCTCTCTAAAATAACAGAATATCTCAATAAACTCGCCCCTACTATCCACTAACTTCTTGATCAAGAGTGTTGACTGGTAAAACATTGTAGCTGCCAAAAATTTTTAATATTTCTGTATAGGCATTTAGTTGTTGTAGTGCAGATTGCATTTGAGCTTCACGAGCATCTGCTTCTACATCAATAAAAAATAAATATTCTCCTAGCGATCGCTTTGTCGGGCGAGATTCAATCCGACTAAGATTAATACCTAGCCGAGCAAAAATTTGTAGTGGTTTGACTAATGCTCCTGGTACATTCGCAGGTACACTGAATGCGAGCGAAGTGTGACTGTTTCTTATGGCAGATGATTGATTGGTGATTGACACATTAGCCTGACTTACTACCCAAAAGCGAGTACAATTTTCAGGATAATCATTAGTGCCATCAACTAGTATTGGTAAATTATAGAGTTGTGCAGCTCTTTGAGATGAAATTACCGCTGCTGTTGTTTCTTGCTCTAGTTTTTGCAATGGTTCTGTCGTGGAATTAGTAGGAATTAGCTGTACAGACGGGAGAAATCTTTCTAACCATCCTTGACATTGTGCCAAAGCTTGCGGATGGGAATAAACAGTTTTAATGCTTTCTAAGCTTTGAGCGTAGGAAATTAATGTATGAACTATTGGCATAACTAAAGCTAACTGAATTTGTAAAGTATCTAGTTGCCACAGTGTATCTATAGTCATACTTACACTACCTTCAATGGAATTTTCCACTGGTACAACAGCTAACTGAGCTGCTCCCTGAGCAACTGCTCGCAGTGTTTGAGCGATGCTGGGATAAGGGCATAAGATAGTTTCTAATCCCTTTATCTTTTGTAACCAATTGACATACAAAAGAGCTGCTTGCTCTGCGTAAGTGCCGGGAGGCCCTAAATGTGCGATCAATAGAGTCATGGAGTTGATTGTTTAGCTGTTAGTTTTAATCAAAGGTTGCATTAATAAGATTCTCGCAATACTCTACACCATGTAATTTATATTTATTTGAATGATACTAGCTGTTATTTACAAATAATGGATAACTATAAATTAATATAGTTTTGCAAGTAAATAGTAAATTTAGCTCATTCAATTTTAATTTTGTGCGACAAAATTCCATAAATTAAAAAATAATAGAATTATAAAACAATTATTTTTATTAACGCATGGCTATTCAGTTTACTGCCTCTCAATCGGTAGAAATTACTGTCCCGCAACAGCCTATTCCCATTCAGCACTATTTGCGTCAACCTCAACGCCTTGTTTATGCGTTGGTTGATTCTAGTCGCATCCAGCAGCTGGCAGAAGAAATTTTTCGTTTGAAAATGCGTCCTCTCTCTTTCATGTCACTGAGTATTCAACCCACTGTAGATATGAAAGTTTGGATAGAATCAAATGACACAATTTATTTGCGATCGCTAGGTTGTGAAATCCTTGGTGTTGAGTATATCAACCAGCGCTTTGATCTGAATTTAAAAGGATATTTAGCACTATCTCAATTCAGTACTGGTTATCGTTTACGAGGCAGAGCCGATTTAGAAGTACAAGTGGAATTACCACCACCATTTTGCTTTACCCCTAAACCCATTTTAGAGGCGACTGGTAATGGTTTACTGAAGAGCGTACTGTTAACTATCAAGCAACGATTGTTACATCAATTATTAGCAGATTATCGTCGTTGGGTAATTTCACAACTTCAAGAAGACAGACTAGTTAATAATGATGGAATCACAGAATTACCAATCTTAAATCCTGAGTAATTAGCTCTAAGTAATTGTAAATAATCATCCCAGTATTTCAACAAAATATAGATATACGCAGACAAATACAGTTAGTTAACTAATCTGTGTTTGTTTGCGTGCATCTGATGATTAATGCTTAAATTATCTGCTGATTATTTTCCCTAGCAATTATTTACAAAACTCCTCATTATTCTTAATAAAAGCATACTTGGATGAATTTAATATTATTTCGGAATGCTTGACTCAGGATTAACAATATTAATTTGGCAAGGGCGAAAGGACTGGCGATGTAGGGGTGAAGGCCCATATTTTTGCAGTGCTAGTAGATGCTTTTTACTTCCATAACCCTTGTTGCGTTCTAAGTCGTACATAGGATATTTAGAAGCAAAGCGTATTACTAGTTCATCTCGCCAGACTTTAGCCAAAATACTCGCGGCAGCAATACACAGCGATCGCTCATCACCTTTCACTATTGTTTGCTGCGGCAGTGCTAAATCTTGAATCAATTGATTGCCATCTATTAAGCAAAGTGCAGGTTGTACTTTCAGCTTCAGAACAGCTCGTTTCATCGCTAAAAGTGTTGCCTGTAAAATATTGATTCGGTCAATTTCGGCCACAGAGGCAAAGCCAATTCTCCAATCTATTGCCATAGCTCGGATTTGTTGAGCTAGCTTGTGCCTGCGAGAACTAGACAACTTTTTACTGTCTTTTATTTCCGCTGCCACCAGTACCGATAAAGCGCTCTTTGGCAAAATCACAGCTGCTGCTACTACAGGGCCGAACAAACATCCTCTTCCAACTTCATCCACACCTGCTATCAATCCAGCAATGTCAGAAAAGTTGGAAAATTCTAGCCAAATTGCTTCTTTGAAGGATTCTGGTAAATCCCCAAAAGCAATAGATGGCTCTGTTGACGCCATATAAATTTAAGTTTCTGAGGTGGACGTGTCTACCTCGGCAGCACGCGAACGACGACGACGACGACGATTATCTGTGCTATTTGCTTCAGTTTCATCTGCCATCACAGCAACCGTTGATGCCTCTGTTACAGTTTGAGGCAATGGTTCTGCTTCTTCTGAGGTATCTACTGTCTTGGTTACTGTTGTAGTAGTTACCTCTGGAGTTGGTTCGGTGGAAGTAACAGCTTGCCCAGGTAATGTGACATTAATGATCACGGACTTGGGATTTTTCACTTCCCGGTTTAACTTCACCAAAGGAGAAACTCCCATCAAAGCATAAACATCCTGTTCCGGTGGTGTCATTTCTACAGACACAATTTCTGGTGGTTCTACTACCGGCTTAACTAGTTCGACTCTAGAAACTTTTGCACGCTCGCTTCTCTCACCCCAAGTTGACTTACTAAGATTGGCTGGAGATATGTCTGAAACTTCTACAATTTCCCCTTCCGCATCAATATCCATGTCTGACTCGTTCACTAAAGCCAGTTGGTTGCCATGAATGCGTGGTTCGTCTTTGCCGTTACCTCCGTTCAATCCCAGGCGACGACGACGACGTCTTTTAGCATCTCCAATCTCTTGATAGCTGGGATGATTAACTAAATTAATCGCAGTCAAGTCGCTGTCATGCTCGTATCCCTCCGTTGAAAATCCATCGTAAGTTTCCCGTGGTTCGATTTGTCGGGTAGATGGCAAACGTGGTTCTTTGATGGGCAGAGGTGTGGGTGGAAAGCGTTCTGGTAATTCTACTGGTGGAGTTGGTGCAAGCGATCGCCCTTCAGTTTCTCCAGGCAGATGGACAATATGCCCTAAGCCACCACAGGTAGGACAAGTTTCGCTAAACAATTCGTAAATATTTTGGCCTTGACGCTTACGGGTTAGCTCTACCAAACCTAATTCGGTTAATTGGGCAATTTGAGGACGAGCTTTGTCTGCTTTCAAAGCTTTATTGAAATGTTCGAGAACGTGCAGTTGATCGCGCCGCGATTCCATATCAATGAAATCAACAACTATGACGCCAGCAATATTTCGCAAACGCAATTGGCGGGCAATTTCTGTTGCTGCTTCGCAGTTTGTCCACAACACTGTTTCTCTCGCTGTTGCTGATCGCGTAAACGAACCAGAGTTGACATCTATGACTGTTAATGCTTCGGTAGGCTGAATGATGATGTAGCCACCAGAGGGTAAATCTACTCTGGGCTTGAGCGCTTCTTTAATCGCAGCATTGATCCGGAAGTATTCTAGAATTGCTGTGCGATCGCGGTGATGATCGATTAACAACCCTTGCGGTACCTGTCCACCACTCCAGTTTTGCAAATACAACTTTACCCGCTTTAAGCCGGTACTGGAATCTACAACAATTCGGTTCACATCCGCGCCGTACATATCTCGCAGTACACGCTGGATAAAATCATCATCTCGATTTAGCAGTGCTGGCGCACGAGTTGATTGCGCTTCCTGCTGAATGAGTTCCCATTGTTTTTGTAGGGATTCTAAATCTTCAATGATTGCTTCTTCTGGCTTACCTTCAGCTTCGGTGCGCACCAACAAACCCATTCCGGCTGGTTTGATCAAAATTGCCAATGCTCGCAGGCGATTGCGTTCATTTTCATTTTTGATCCGACGGGATAAATTTACACCCCGTCCATAGGGCATCAATACTACGTAACGTCCGGGTAAAGTAATATTACCAGTGAGCCTTGGCCCTTTTGTACCTGTCGGCTCTTTCATTACCTGCACCAAGACTTTTTGCTGTGGTGCTAGCAATTCTGTAATTGCTGCTGCTGTACGTCTTAGTCGCAAAGGCCCTAAGTCAGTAACATGAATAAAACCGTTACGCTCTGGATCACCAATATTTACAAAAGCTGCGTCTATACCAGGTAATACATTTTCTACTACTCCTAAATAGATATCACCAATTTGGTGATGTCCCGTAGCAACAACAAGTTCTTGTATTTGATCTTCAGAAAAGACTGCAGCTATTTGATGCTGCTCCGCGATAATAATTTGTTTTGGCATTCAATTTCCTCAAAAATCGGCAGCACAAAAAGACTTGGGGGATGATTGTTCCTGTTACCCCTGCAAGCCCAAAAAGGCGCTGCTGGTAATAAAAATTGCGAACCTAAGCCCAAACTTAAAGAGCTATTAAGACCGTAATTGCGTGTACACGCCCGATTATTCCACAACGGCTGCATATTATTTAAGCAATTTAATCACCCGTCCGTGGTGAATTTCTGATACAACGCCTTCATCCTCTAGGAATTGGGCATTCAGCATTGTTTTAAAAATCATAAAGTTTAGAGAAGCCGACGGAGCCTGTTATTAGTTACTGATTCACAAGGTAGTTTAGCTATCAAGAGAGAGTGTTCTTGAATTTGCCTTTGCTGGTCTGGGATGAAATCCTAGATCTTACTCTCTAAATCTTTGCTTTCAAACCCTGATTACCAGGGTTGTGAATCAGATAACTCAATGCAGCGCCAGAAAAATTCTCTTCATCTCATTCTAACGCAACCTTGTCAAAAATCAATTCCTATTATGTAGAACCAGAGGGTAATTAACGTAGCAAATTACCCCCAGGGTATTAATTCCGCAAAACAAGACGATTGCGGTGAATATGTAGCAGTTGGAATTCTAAACCTGCTACCTGCTCTAGCATAAACAGAATTTGTTCAGGACGCAATAGTATGCCGTCATGACGACAACTTCCCAGATAACGCAATATTGCTACTGACTCTAAGGAATTGGAAGTGGTTTGCATCAATTCGAGTTCAAATAGACGATCGCGCAGATTTATAAGTTGGGTTTTGCCTGACTTTGTTGTTTGTTCTGACCAAATCTCGTTTTTCTGCTCAATTGTATCAATCCAGTCTTGCCATTGTGAGGATGTTGCTGGTGTTTGAGGAGCTACAGTGAGCAAATATTCGGCAGCGTCTAACACTTGGGTGGCAGCAGGAGCTTTTAAATCTAACTGTGCCACCTCATAAATAGGAATATCATTGGGTAGTGCTTGTGCTAATGTTTGTCGGAAAGTATTAACATCAAGAGATTGAGTTAGCTCAAAATCAACTATTTCGCCACTACTGGTAGCTCCTAACGGCAAAGCCCAAGCTACAGAAATGCGGGGTGTGGGGTGATATCCGCCAGTAAAAGCAATAGGCAATCCAACCCGTCGAATCGCACGGTCAAATAGACGCATTAAATCGAGGTGGCTAAGTAAGGCCATATCACCCAGTTTGCCAAACCATACTCGTAGTCTCTGAGCCTTTGTAGTATTCGGTACGAAATGTCCAGTAAATTCCGGTATGGGAAGTGGTGGAATCACAATATTGTGACCAAAGTCAGTACTACAAACACCACAGTGAGAACAACCATCAAAAGAGCAGTCTGGTACAGTAGCAGCTTCGAGAGCACGTTTTAAGTCTTCTTTGAGCCATTTTTTATCGATACCAGTGTCTAGATGATCCCAAGGAAGAGGTTTGTCGAGGGAGTATTGAGTGGGTGATGGGGTTTCATTAGACGCGGAGATGATGAGATGCTCTGACGCGGAGAAATTATTAAAAATATTCCCCACCTCTCCGTGTCCCCACCTCTCCGTGTCCCCACCTCCCCGTGTCTCCCCATCCTCTTTCTGGAACAAATTCCACTCGCCGTTTTCAACTTGGCGGTATTTCCAAGTTAATCCTGCTTCAGCGATCGCATTTCCCCAAGCATTGTATGCTTTTTCAATGTTGTCAAACCAAGAATCCATGCCTGCTCCAAGCTCCCAGGCACGACGTAAGACTTGAGCAAGAGTGCGATCGCCTCTACCGATAAAATCTTCCATTGCCGAGATGCGAACATCGGTGAAATTTACTTTCACTCCCTTAAGGCGGCGAAATTCTTGCCGTAGTAATTGCTGCTTGCGTTTAAACTCGGCGGTGGAAACCGAGTGCCATTGAAAGGGTGTATGGGGTTTGGGTGTAAAGTTGGAAATTGTCAAGTTAAATGATAGAGATTTCCTACCTTTTGAGCGACACTCGCGTTGTAGCCAGCTCACAGTTTCTACAATTCCCAGTACATCGGCATCTGTTTCACCAGGTAAGCCGATCATGAAATATAACTTTATTTTATCCCAACCTTGTTGCCAAGCTGTTTTGACACCCCGCAGTAATTCTTCGTTTGTCAAGCCTTTATTAACTATGTCTCGCATTCGCTGGGTACCAGCTTCAGGAGCGAAAGTTAAACCACCTTGGCGGATACCACCAAGGATATTGGCGATATTCTCGTCAAATCTGTCTACGCGTTGACTGGGTAGAGACAGAGTAATGTTTTCATTTTTTAGGCGATTTTTAATTTCTACCCCAACTGCCGGCAGGGATAAATAGTCAGAACAACTCAGGGATAACAAAGAAAACTCATTGTATCCGGTTTCTCGCATTCCTTGTTCAATTGCTGCCACCACTTGTTCTGGTTCTACATCACGCGCTGGGCGTGTTAACATTCCTGGTTGGCAGAAGCGGCAGCCACGAGTGCATCCACGCCGAATTTCAATTGTCAGGCGATCATGTACTGTTTGAACGTGGGGAACTAGCCCAATCGAGTAGGCTGGCATTGGGGTAGCAACTCGGCGGAGAATACGTTTGGGTACATTTGGACAGTTGGGATGTACCGAACCGTCTGCCGCCATGTCGTAAAACTGAGGGACATATACACCTGGTACTTGGCCTAAGTCCAACAATAGCTCCTGACGGCTTAATCCGGCTTGTTTACCTTCTTCTAAAACTAAACCAATTTCCGCTAAGAGTTCTTCGCCATCACCCAAGGCAAAAAAGTCGAAGAAATCGGCGTAGGGTTCAGGATTGGATGTCGCTGTTTGTCCTCCTGCAAAAATTAGAGGATAATTTCCCACCATTCGTTCTCGCCACGTCAGGGGAATACCAGCTAAATCCAGCATTTCTAGGATGTTGGTGGCACCAAGCTCATAGCTGAGGCTAAAGCCTAAAATATCAAATTCTATGAGCGATCGCTTTGATTCTACGGCAAATAATGGTGTTTTAGTTGCTCGTAGTTTTGCTGCTAGGTCTTGTCCTGGTAGATAAGCGCGATCACATAACTGGCGCGGTTGGGCATTCAAAATATTATAGAGAATGATATGCCCCAAGTTAGAAGCACCTACTTCGTATACTTCTGGGTAAGTTAACACCCAGCGGATTACTGCTGTATGCCACGGCTTGTGTACTGCCAAAAGCTCGTTACCCAAGTAACGAGCTGGCTTGAGTATGTCTGATGTAATTAATTTTTCTACTGCAACAGCCACTGTGCTATTCTTCTAGCGATTTTAAATTACTGCTATTCACCTCCAACCTTAGCATTTATTATGGCTTGCGAGAGCGCTGATTGCTTTGTGCTAAAGTCTTTGAAGCGAACAAACTTAACATTTAGCCTCTAAGCAATCTTTTGCTACTCTCACA
Source organism: Chlorogloeopsis sp. ULAP02 (assembly GCF_038404745.2). Classification (NCBI taxonomy): domain Bacteria; kingdom Bacillati; phylum Cyanobacteriota; class Cyanophyceae; order Nostocales; family Chlorogloeopsidaceae; genus Chlorogloeopsis; species Chlorogloeopsis sp. ULAP02. Next base: position 164,432 of record NZ_JAYKTT020000030.1, read on the forward strand.
AAGTAAGCGGCTTATAAAGCCGCTTGACTTTCCAATATTTCAAATACTCTATCAAGCTGAGTAAGTTCAAAAATAATTTTAATGGATGGGGAAACAGAGCAAAGACTGAAGCGTTGCCCTAAATTTTGAGCTAGTTTGAGTGTCGACACTAATGCCATTAAGCCTGCACTATCTAGTGACTCTACTTGTTCTAAATCAACTAGCAAGAAACTATTGTCATTTTGTGTCAATGCTGCTGTTAGATTTCGCTCAAATTCCAAAGCGTTAGCAGCGTTTAAACTTCCTTGGGGACGAATAACTGTTATTTTTGGATTTTTAAGTACTGCTTGCATCGTGACATCCTATGAAAATTTCTAGATTGTGAAGATAGATGTATTTGAACATAAACTCTTTATTCCCACATCGACCATTCGTATTAAGTCTCTTAGTCGAATCTTTATTCCTTTGAGGTCTCTGTTTAAAGATTGTCACAATTACTCAAAAAACTGTAGTCAAATATACTTTTTATTAAAAATTTGGCTCAATAATAGTTTGCTATGCCTATGATTCCTACATAAGTTATTACTCAAACTTGTGCATAACGACAGGAAAGTGAGATTAAATCTCTTGACTTTGGTTTTTAGTATTGGTAAAAGTCTTAAGCATTTATGACTAAAATCACCTACTAACTGTGATTTAGATCACCCAAAACTAAGTGTGTAATCACAATTTATACTGAGGTACAGCTGAGATAATAACTATACAATTTAATTGGTTTATTACTTATGAAAACAAAGTACGTTATTCGTCAATTAGTAGAAAAAGCCCTTTTTATCAAAAAACTAACTCCTGAAATAGAAAATGAAATTAACTCAGAACTAACGGCAATGGGTTACATTTCTGATGTTGATTATGAAGCTCTAGAATTATTGATGGCAGAAATGGATGCTGGTAGAATTCAGTTGATCCCTAGTATTTGACGGTAGTTTGCTGGTGATGTTTTTCCTAAGGTTGTAAGTAAATTGCAACAGCAATTACCTGGATTTAATTGAAAAATAGGCAATATAGCTTCTACAAAAATGACACGGCAGCATGAGCGTCTTATAGATACAACTGCTGATATTTTTTTGAGAACACTGATGTATAAAACAATTTAGTGCATCAAGGATAGCGGCGGAATAACTGATCAAAGGATGAAAGATGAAGTATTATGTTGAGCCATTATCCTTTTTGTATGCGTGCCAAACTTGATAAATAAATTGATTGAGTTGTTGTTTAGTAATTGTGTCTATTCCGGGTTTGGCTTCTTTAGCTAAAACTTCACTCAATATAGAAATTATTTCTGTATCTAAGGCTGGCTGAAACAAACTTAAAGGCCAAAGTAGATCTGATGCTGCTCGCAGATCGGTTGTTAAGGGGGGTTCCCAAGAGTAAACTACTAGTAGCAAAGGACGTACCCAGCACGATTGACGAGAAAGCACAACTTGAATTACTTCTGCATAGAGCCTGCGATCGCCATGCTCTAGATAAACTATTTGTCCTGGTTGAAAGTCTGAGACAATCTCCATAATCAATCGTAGGGCTGTCTTTAGTGGTAAACACTGTTAGTTGCTACTTTTTTATTTTAAAAGCTAAATATAATCAACTTGTAGTGACAATAGATTGACTGACGCTCAAAGGTAGCAAAACGAAAATATAAGTACACCATAGCCAAGCGATCATATAGTTGGAGCGATTCAACTAGCAATTGTAGTCATTGTCCTACTCCAATATTCAATCTTGGTGCTATACAATAAGTTAAGCAACTATACAAATAACCTCTGAACAAAAACTTTTGTTGTAGTAAATAACACAAGAGAGCAAAGAGCCGTGTCACTAGAAACCCTAGAGAAGCGTTCAACATCCCGTAAATTAGCGCCTCAGTATCGCGTTTTGCTCCATAACGATGACTACAACTCTATGGAGTATGTGGTGCAGGTTTTATTGACTACAGTGCCAAGCCTTACTCAACCTCAGGCTGTCAGTATTATGATGGAAGCTCATACTAATGGCATCGCTTTAGTCATTACCTGCGCTCAAGAACACGCGGAATTTTATTGTGAAACCTTGAAAAATCATGGTTTGACTAGCACTATCGAACCAGAAGAATAAATATTGCTTGCTAGTTAGTAAATTGCTATTTGCTAATGGTATGACTACGATTAGCGAGTAGTTGATTATTGCATGAAAACAAACCTTGCCTCTGTAGCCCAATATTCTTTCCCCATCCGACTGGGTATCTTTATTTTGACATTGGTGCTGTTGTGGTTGCCCATAGCAGCGCCTATATATTTACTGGCAAAAGATCCTAATTTAGTTACTATCTTCACAATGGTGCCATTAGCCATTGAATTTTTGATTTTGCTTCCCTTTTGGGGTAAATATGTCCATCAACAACCACAGATATTCCAGCACTATGGGTTAGAGGTAACACGCAAGAATGGAGTAGAACTGCTCAGAGGATTAGCAATTGGATTAATTAGCATTTTGATTTTATTTGTTTTAGAAGGATTGCTGGGTTGGTTAGTGTGGCAACAAAGTAGTTCTTTTCTATTGAGATTTGTTTTAGAAGGGATAGTTACTGCTTTGGGTACAGCTTTTGCCGAAGAGTTATTTTTCCGAGGCTGGATGTATGATGAACTGCAACGTGATTATAGTTCCTCGGTGGTACTGTGGGCAACTGCGACGATTTTCGCTGTCGCTCACTTTATTAAACCCCTCTCAGAAGTAATTCCCACATCACCTCAATTTCTTGGGTTATTACTTTTGGGGTTAGTACTGGTATGGGCAAAGCGCCGTCGTCGGGGAAGATTGGGCTTACCAATTGGTATACATGCAGGGTTAATTTGGGGCTGGTATATTATCAACGTCGGGCAGTTAGTGAAATATTCTGGGCGAGTTCCCGATTGGGTAACGGGTATGAATAATAATCCTTTAGCTGGGGTGATGGGGTTGGTATTTTTGGGAGTTTTGGTATTGTGGATGCGGGGGAAAGGCGAGCGATCGCTTTAAGATTCTCTAGCTTTTATTGAAAACCCCAAAAGAAGTGGCAGCAGAAGAATTATTAAAAGTAATCAGACGATTCAGAATTAAAAAGAACTATATACAAGGGAGTGAGTCCTGATAAACTTACTCCTAATTACTTCCTAAACCCTAATACTTTATTTCTCTGCTAGTGTGCCAATTAAGCACGCTTTTTCTAAATTTACTCCATTTAAATTCGCACCTTCTAACTCTGCACAGAGTAAATTAGCACCCGTCAAATTCGCCCCTGCCAAATTAGCTCCCCGCAGATCAACTTCTTCTAAATTAGCTTCGCTCAACAAAGCACCTTGTAAATCTGCGCGACTCAAGTCTGCGCCTTTGAGATTTGCTCCAGCCAAGTTTGCACCACGTAAATCAGCACCTCGAAAGTCAACACCTTGCAAATTGACATTCATCAAATTCGCACCACTCAAGAAAGCACCAGTCAGTGATACTTGACTCAAGATTGCTCCCATGAAGTTAGCGCCGCGCAAGTTACTACCTCGCAAGTCAGCACCTGTTAAATCTGCTTGCATTAGGTTTGCTCCCATCAAATTAGCCCGTAAGTCGGTGGCTTGAAGATTTGCCCCCATCAAATTTGCGCCTTCTAAATGCCCTCCTTCAAGTTTGGAACCAGCAAAGTTGGTACCAACAAGAGTAGCACCTGCAAGATTGATGCGGTTTAAATCAAGATTTGATAAATCCTCGTCTTCTAAATCTGTACCTGGTAAGTGTTTGAGATTTCCTGATTTAATAGCTTCTATATTCATAAAAACTGATAAAAATCCTCTTTACATTCTTTGTATAACTTGGGTTCGTTAAAAATTTATTTAACCATGTAGATGTCCATAGAACAGCTTCCCTTAGAGTAAGCACAAAGAACGCAAATAAGATAAATACAAGAATAATTATCTTATACGCAAGTTTTGATTCATATCTAAATTAGTCTTGCTTTCAGTATCTAATCTATGATCGAGCAACCACATCCCAGTGCTAACTTTAGGGGTGATTTGAGGCAATTCCAGCCCCTGCTGAAAACCCATCACTAACAACGTCAGGGTATCTACAAGCTTAGGATCAAAGCGATGCGATTGCTGTTTTATGCATTCTTCTAAAGCTTGAGAAAATATTTCTTGTTGGCTTAATTGAGAATTTTTTTTCTGATTGACTCGCCACTGAAAATCAGCAGCTAATGATAAAATTCTTGATTCGAGAGGAATTTCATCTCCAGCTAATCCTGCTGGTTCGCCAGTACCATCCCACCATTCGTTTTGGTGAGTGATAATTTGCGCTACCGCCCGCAATCTTGGCATTGTTCGCAGTACTTGCGCTCCTGATATTAAAGGGCAAGTCAAAGGACAACTGGGTGCATCTTCACGGTAGTGAGTAGATGTTGTGGGAGTTAGTATAATTTCTGCCCTTTGTAATGGATCTATACGGTGTAACAAGCTGGCAAGGCGCAATCTTTTAATTCGCCATGCAGGAAGATCTAAAAGCTGCCCTATCGTTTCTGAGAGTACCACAACTTCTGCTGCTGCCATTGGATTTGCAATATCAGCGGCATCAATTATTTGTGCCATCCTTAAAAATGCTTGGATTTCGTTGGAAATTAAGTTACGATCCAAGGCTTGATGACGTGCTGTTGTGGGGACAGATATATTCAACTGCCCAGATTGGAGGTAATCTACTACACGAGAAACTACTGTACCTAAGAATTCTGGTGTAGCAAGATTTGGCTGGATAGCTTTTTGAGTAGTGGTAAGTTGTGCTGCCAGTTGGGGATTGTAGCGCCGGATGTGAGCGATCGCCAATTGGGCTGTCTCTTGAACTAGCTCTGGCTCAAATGTCCACAAGCCATAAAATTTCCGTTCTAAATCCGATGCAGGTATTCCAGAAGCCCCATAATCAGCTTCTGATAATTCTTGACAAATTACCATAGCTGTGTATTGAGGTGACAGAATAATTAAGTGCCATTCCTGTGCAACTGGATCGGCAGGATCTAGTGCAATTAAGTTGACATTGGGTAGCTGGCTGGTAGAGTGCTCTGCCCAAACACTATCAGGTGATGCCATGATAGCTATTTGGCGGGATTTTTTAGCAATATCTGCATATCTTTCTGCTTCTTGGAGATACCATTTCCCTTGTTGAAAGGCAGTTATCATTAAGGGAGATGTGACATCTTGCAATATTTGGTCTTCTAGAGCATGACACAGAGCGACCAGAGTATTTTTGTAGTATACACCGAATCGAATTGGTCTTTTGGTATTGCGATGGGCAAGTTCCAGCTGTTGGAGTAGAGAGCCTTGTAACATGGGTTTGGTTAAACGAACCACAAAGGATGCAAAGTACGCAAAGAGAAGAAAGAATTTTAAATTTTTGCTTATGACTCTTTAGTTTACTGTTTGAGTGATTAATTACGCTATTTAATCAATACGCCTTCAGCTAATCAGTGAGAAGTGAGTGCTAAAGTTTGTAGTCATAATTCACATAGCAAAGGATGGGCGATCGCGCGGTTAATTCATGGCATAAATCATCCCAATGACGCGATCGCTTTGTGTGCATCCATTAAGAAATAGTTGCTAACTGCTTGTGTTGAACCTCAATCGGTGCCGATAGCGCTGCTTCTAAATCGGCACTACCCAGCCTTTCTTCTAGGATGTTCATGACTTCACGTCCGAAGTCATTAGGATTTTGTTGCCAAGCTTGCAAGCATACCTCTCCAAAGAAGGAACCAAGAGGTTCTGGGTTCCACAGCATTTTTTGGACAGTCCAGGGTGTAATATTCATTGGATCGTACCCTGGTTTGAGAATACCTTCTTTGAGTGCGTATTCTTCTAAATGGGTGTGGGGTTGCAGCCCGATAAAGAAGATGGCAGGTTCAACTTTATCGGCACCAAAAATACGTTCGAGTTCACGGTGGTAGGCAATTGTTTGGCGAATAGTTTCTGGGCGCTCGTCAATGACGTTAAAGGAGTAGTTGACAGAAACTAAGTCATTAAAACCAGCTGCTTTTAAATCCCGACAGTTTTGCAAGACAGTGCGGAGATTGTATCCCATCCGCATTTTCCTCACTAGTTCTTGCGAACCGCTGGTAATACCGATTTCAAAATAGTTCATGCCGGTTTTCACCATCAACTCACACAATTGGGGCGTGAGGTTATCTGCCCGAATGTATGCTGCCCAGTGAATATCTTTCATTCCAGAATCGACGATTTTTTGTAAGAGTTCAACGGCATCATCGATAAATCTCCGAGCTGGAATAAATTGGGCATCGGTAAACCAGAAATTGCGAACACCGCGATCATATAGTTGTCGCATTTCCGCAACGACTTCATCGGCTGGGTTAATACGCACCTGTTTACCTTCTACTACAGTGTAAACGCAATAGCAGCAATTATGGGGACAACCACGTTTGGTTTGTACGCCAATATAAAAGTCTCCATCTTGGAGGTAATACTTGAACTCCGGCCAGATAGTTTCGATATAGTCGTAGTTACAGGCAGTTTTTTCTAATGGTGCAGGTTGTTCGTGAATGAGGCGATCACGTGGTTTATCTTCTCCAACGACATAACACCTTTCATCTCGAAATTCTTGCCCACTAAGTAGTTTTGTCAGCAGGGTTTCTCCTTCACCAACAGAAACAATTGTGCCTTTAGGTAAGCTTTTACTCAACTGTTCGTAAAAAACGCTAACAGCACCACCACCAACAATAATCCGAGCAGCAGAGTGATAGCGTTTAGCACGTTTGATACCGCGCTTCAATAAACCCAGATTCCGCCACAATTCACCGTAGTATACGGACGCAATTCGCAGCAAGCCAATAGCGCCCCTTAGCTTAAGAAATGGATTGCGGGAGTAGAAAAATTCAAAGGTATACTGCAATGGATTTCCACCACGCCCCCCGACTGGAGCATAGATTTGGATATCCCGCCAAGAAAACACTAGTAGTGTCGGCTTAAATTCATCAATACAGCGATCCAGAGCTTGAGCATAGTCCAAGGGTGGGACTGTTCCTAAATCAAATATACGCTGTTCAATATGAGGAAAAAGTTTGTGAACGTGATCGCTAAGATAGACAACCCCAATAGGAAAGATAGGGTTACACGGAAGGCGAACATAGAGAATTCGATTTTCCATTAAGGATGCTTTAGCTTCCATCTTGCCGTTACTTAGGGGAAATCTGGTTTAAAAATTTAGTTTTGATGTTGTGCTCTATCACAATCGTACTTGACATTCAAAACGATTATGGAACTAACTACTTTATGCTGTAGATGACAGTAAAAATGGCTAAATTTGCTCTGCACTGTAAATGCATAGCATTAATCAGATTTTATGAAACTTAGTAGGCTTATACTTTTACCATAACATTGACCTTATTCCTAAAGGGATCGTCATTATCAATTAGGCCATGAGATGGAAGAACAAAAAATAGATCCCCAAAATCGGACAACAGCTATTAGGATGGCAATGTTCTCTGACTTCTACTTACTTGCAAGCAATTGTTAGTATTGGCGCTGATCTGCAAGTCTGAACAAACTTTTTTCTCTCTAATGTATAATTGCAGAAAAGGCATAAATTTTTACAAAAATTTCATAACTTGACCCTATCTAAAGATAGAAATAATCTAGAAAATTTCAGTTGGTAGTCGGGGTTACAGCAGGTGGGGATCAGCCGGTGCTAGCTTGGCTTATGTAAGATAAAATTGTGGCGTAAAGCTCCTCAGCAGTTATGGCTCAAATATTAGATCCCTTACCACCGGAGCAATCGAGAAAGATTCTCTGCTGCTACGTTAATGCCACGAGTAAAATCCAGGTGGCTCGCATCTCAAATATCCCTAACTGGTACTTTGAAAGGGTTGTCTTTCCCGGACAAAGACTAGTGTTTGAAGCACCAGGCGAAGCTCAACTTGAGATTCATACAGGCATGATGGCAAGTGCAATTTTGTCGGATAAAATTCCGTGCGATCGCCTTGCTGTTAATGAAATTAGCAGTTACGAATTAGAAACAGACTCTGAAAAACTAGAAGACCCTATCAATAAAAAATCGATTGTACACTCAATTAAGACAAAAACTGGAGATACAACAAAACCCTTAACAACTGTTGGTTTTGCATCCATTGATTAGAAAAAAAATTGCTGAATTTTAGGGTTGCATCAGATAGCAACCCTTTTTTATTTAGTACAAAGTTTAGTACAAATTTGAGTTTAGTTACGATACTGAAAAATCCCCACACAGCCAGAGGTATTATTTCTCTACACAGAAATAAACTTAAGCCTAAGATATAAGCGTATATTTAGGTTAGTTATCTTGAATCTACCCTCATTTTTGTGGTTGTGGAGAATAGCAGCGTGGTCGATGGGTTTATCGCTACTAGCCTATGTGCTACTAGCGATAATGGGTATATGGATGTTTCGTGCTAGAAATTTACAACAAGCTGAACCTCACTGGCTGCGCTCCCTCCACTACATCATCGGCATTTGCATGGTTAGTTTAGTGCTGCTTCTGCTACTTATTGGTATTATCGGTACTTATGGTCACTTTGGCTCCTTGGGACACTCGCCACACCTTTGGGCTGGATTGATCAGTGTGGTGTTAGTTTTGCTGTCTGCTAGCAGTGCGATGCAAATTCGTGTCAGAAAACCTTGGGCAAGGCGCATTCATATCGGTGCTAATATTGCCCTATTCTTTGCCTTTGCTTGGGTTTCGCTCACTGGTTGGATTGTGGTACAAAAGTATTTGCCTTAATAGTCAAAAGCAATTAGTTATTGGTAAATGAGAAAAAGAGCGATCACATATTAATTACTCTATTATTTACAGTCATATCCTGGTTTCCTCTGTTGTTTATTAAACAGCTATATAGAGTGGAAAATATACTACTCCGTAAACACAAAGTGCGATCGTCTAATTTTTGAAATACTTTTCTATTGCTTTTGTCCTGCCTAGTAAATGCTCACACTACCGAGCATTTTAAGTTATGCTTAAATTGATGCTTTTATTTACATCAGTACTACTTATCAAACTAGTAAGCGAGTTTATCCCACTCAGGTGTTAATTCAAGCCCCAGACGGTGGATTAACCAACGACTCTATCGCTATAGCAGATCAGGTACGAGTATTATCCAAATCTCGCTTTTTGCATATACGTGGAATACTTAGTGATGAAGCAATAATTTTATTAAATCAAGCTTTGTTGATTGCGTTGGATTTACCAGGTCAAATGTTAAACAAAAAATGCAAGGAGCGATCGCATTTACAACCTTAGATTTTTGGTTATGAAATGACAAGGTTTACAAAGTGTAATCGCCTAAATTTTTAACTATCCTTGCCGGAAGTCCCCGGTGATGAAGCGCTCTTTGCTTAATCCTAGCTAATATATAGTTAAAGTTAAGAATTGTGATGGAGCCGTGACAGCTAACTTAGTTAATTCCTCACCTGCAATTTTTCGCCTATCTGCTTTAATTCGGATAACACTTTTAAGTTTATATGTAGCACTAACAGTACCTTTACCTTTTTTAGCTCAGGTAACAAATGCACCTGTACCACCAATACTATTGTGGTTAGGAATCAGTATTGGCTTAGTTGCCTTGTATGCGGCATTAACAGAACGTGTGATTGTAGATGATCAAGGAATTCAAGTAGCGTATCCTAACTGGGTACCACGTTTTTTTCGTAAAGGTTGGTTGTTAACTTGGGCAGAGGTAAAACAGTTAAAACCCCGCACTACCGGGCAAGGGGGACTAGTTTACTATTTCCTTGCTCAAGATGGGAAAGCTTATTTACTGCCGATGCGCGTGGCAGGTTTTTCTCGCTTGGTAAAGCTGGTGCAAGAAAAAACAGGCATTGATACAACTGATGTCTACCCTTTAGCCCAACCGTGGATGTATTTAATTTTATTAATATTTACGCTCTTGCTGTTGCTGGTAGATGGTTGGACAATTTCCACTGCCTTAACGCAAATTCATTAAAGCTCAAGTCTAGCAATAGATGAAGCAACGGATGTTGTAATAGATTTAACGGGCAATTCTAAAAATTACCCATCCGTTGCTAAATTTTATAAAGACTGGGTTAGTAATTATTTAAGTAAAGGTTGAACTTGGAGATTTTTCCTAAAGCCAAACTACGGCTAGAAACAGTTAATCTATCTGCGAGTTTGCCGAGTAACCAACAAGGTTACCCAATATTACAAGATATTTCTTTTGAGGTGTTTGAGGGCGATCGCATTGCTATTGTTGGGCCTTCAGGGGCTGGAAAAACTCACTTATTACGTCTGCTTAACCGTCTGAGTGAACCAACCAGTGGCAAAATATATGTAGACAATCAGGAGTACCATCAAATTCCTGTTTTGCAACTGCGCTCTCAAGTTACATTAGTACCCCAAGAGTCAAAGCTATTAGGAATGACAGTCAAAGAAGCTTTGGCTTATCCCCTGGTTTTGCGCGGCTTACCCAAACAGATAATCCAACAAAGAGTGAGCAACTGGACAGAACAGCTACACATCCCCGATGATTGGCTAGGAAGAACAGAAGTGCAACTGAGTGCCGGGCAACGCCAGCTAGTAGCGATCGCTCGTGCTTTAACTATTCAACCGCAAATTTTATTATTAGATGAGCCAACTTCTGCCTTAGATGCAGGTACAACTTCCCATTTAATGCACATTCTCACTCAACTGGCTCAAAGTAGTCATAAAACTACTATTTTGATGGTAAATCATCAACTAGATATAGCTCAGATGTTTTGTACACGGTTGTTACACCTAGTGCAAGGACGTTTGTTATCAAATCAGAGCGCTTCGAGTGTGGATTGGAATAAATTACGAGAAAGTTTAATACAAGCAGAAGCAGAAGCTAATGAAGAATGGGGATAGATGGCAGATAGTGGATAGTGGTTAGTGGAAAACTGGCAATCAACTACTACCTACTAACTACTGTATGGGAGGCAGCGCGCCCTTGCGGGTTCCCCGCGTTGTAGCGACTGCCGTGCGGGTTTAAAAGATAAATCCTCGGTTTTAAGCGAAAGATAATCAGTAAAACCCGCCCCCACTCACTACTACCTACTAACTACTAACCCTTATCTTTGAGTACTAACTGTTGAATGATGATTACTGAATCTCTCTGCTGTTAATTTTGTTTGTGAGTGTACCATATTAGTGTTATTATTTAAAATTTCCATGTTGAAACGATATCCCACGTTACGAATAGTTTGAATTAAACTGGGTTGTCGCGGATCTAGTTCAACTTTCTTCCGCAACGATAAAACGTGAGTATCTATAGTGCGAGGATTGTCGATAGCATCAGGCCAAGCACGGCGTAGCAATTCCGATCTACTCAAAGGCACTCCTCCAGCTTGTGCTAGAACATACAGCAAACTGAATTCTTGGGGGGTTAAATCAATAAACTCCCCTTGAAAACGGACGCGACGCTGCACTAAATCAATTTGCAACGTCCCATAATCTAAATAAGCTGGAGCCGCAGGTGTGCGCTTGCGACGAATGAGTGCCTCTACTCGTGCTAGAAACTCCTGCATCCCAAAAGGTTTACAGAGATAGTCATCTGCCCCCGCCTTCAAGCCAGCAACAATATCAGCTTCAGTACTTCGGGCAGATAGCATTAAGATTAATGGCTGTTGCTGACGATGTAACCAACGGCAAAACTCAATGCCATCCCCATCAGGCAAGTCAGCATCTAAGATGACTAGTGTTGGTTGATGGCTTAAAAAAACTTCCCTTGCCTGATAAATACTTGCAGCTTGATGCACCCGATAGTCCAGTTGTTGCAAGTGCCAGCCAAGCAACGACCTCAGATGGGGATTTCCCTCAACGATTTCAATACAAACCGAACCCACGGTGGCAAGACCCCTTAGCGTGCATGACTTTCAAAGTAACAAAGCCTCTATCTTAGGTTTTGTAACCCTTGTTACTTCAACAGCTATTGACTTTTAATTTACTCATACTACATCTGACTAAATATTCACTCAAAAGCCTTGCCCCAAGCCAAGTTAGTCATTTTATTAAATTTTTGTTATTATTGTTAAAAGTTTTTTAGTTAAGTATGTTGTTTACAAACTATTTACCAAAGAAAAGCTAGTGTATCAGTTTTCTATAAGCAAGAATTAGTCTCACCTACATTCTTGTCGGAAACAGAAGCTGCTAAAACTAATCCTTAAGCAAATCGATAAATTTTGAGGTGCTGCTTGTAGATTTTTAATATAACGATCGCTTACTAATCCATCAACTTTCTTGTTTTCTAGCTTAGGATTGATTTAGACCACAACTTATAAGGTGTATCTCCCATAGCAGATGATAGAGGTTTGAAATTTATATCAAACTGAAAGTGATACTTCACTTTTAAGCGTGAATAATTTACAATTCTCATTCCAAAGAGATTTTTATAGCAGAATATGCTCCAAGACACACAAACCATCCGCTATTACCAAAGATTAACCGACGCCTTCGTCGAGTTGTGGAATCGCGGTTATCGCACTGATGATATGCGGATGTATTTGGATGGTTATCTAGCCGCGCTGCGACACAGTAATGCCATTGAACCTTATTTGATCCATCGTCTAGAGGAGGAAGCTACCCGCTATTTATATGATGTGTCAAATTTTACAATGACGCAACCTGAACCTGAACCAGATTACTATAAGTGACTTTTTATATTTAGTCATCTATAGTTACTACTGATTGACGCAGGCTATTATAGCATGATTATTGTCTGAGTCAACCACAGTAATGGTGTGAGATTTGGAGATTTTTTGGAATCAATCCCCTGTTGGCGTTCAAGGCTTACGCCTGAGGGGATTTTTTGTAGGGTAGTAAAAAAGGCAGAGGGCAGATGGCAGAGGGCAAAAGGTAGTCGCCATGAATAAAATTTACACCAAGTTATGAAAAAGGGTTCTTTCTCATACACCCTCCGAGTTTGTAATTTAGGTATCTATGAAAAAGGTGCGTAACGCGATCGCATCACCCACCCAATAAATTTGATATTTCTTTACGATTTATGAAGCTAAAGCCACTTCTACCATTTGCTGCAATTCGCCTTTTTGGTAAAGTTCAATCATGATATCTGAACCACCAATGAATTGACCGTTGATATAAACTTGAGGAATTGTCGGCCAGTTAGAGTATTCTTTAATTCCCTGACGAATTTCGTAGTCATCTAGAATATTAACGGTTTCAAAGGGAACTCCTAATGTGTTTAAAATTTGAACAACATTGTTGGAGAAGCCGCACATAGGCATCAACTTAGTTCCCTTCATGAAAACTAAAATCTTGTTTTCTTTTACTAAGTTGTCAATTCGCTCTTTGAGTTCTGGTGTCATAGTCTTTTGGGATTTTCTGTTACTTATAGGTCGTTAGTCATTCATCCATAGTACCTAGTCGAAAAATTTTTGACTATTGACTGCTTTGCCAAGCTTCAGGAGTATAGGTTTTTAGTGCCAAGGCATGGATTGCTTCAGTAGACATCGCTTGTTGTAGCGCACCATAAACCAACTGGTGTTGCTGCACTAATCCTTTACCTGCAAACTGCGATGAAACTACTGTGACTTGATAGTGATCGCCACCACCAGTCAAGTCTTGCACCTGAATCTGGGCGTCTGGCAGTTCCGCCTTGATCATTGTCTCAATCTGCTGCGGACTAATCATCGCAATTCCTATAAAACTTCTCTTCTATTATTAGCAATTATTTACTCTATTACTTGCCAACATGAGATTTAGCAAGTTTAGGCAGAATCGCGCTTTCTAGCTATTATTTTTGAAAGTGCGTTAGCTTTGACATTTACAAACCCATCCTACCATTAGATATCCAAAAGCCCGCCTACCTACTGGCGGCGGTCTATAAAAGAAACTGATGCCAGGTATAGTTATTGTAATTATTTCTGAGATGAGGAAGAGGAGCTGTTTGCTCCTCTAGGGAAAGGAGCATCAACAAACCCCAGTTCTAATAATTGCTGGTAAGCTTTCTTACCTAAATCGCGGGTTGGATTTTGACTTTTAACAATTTGAATTAGTAACGGCACTGCTAATTCTGGTTTATTTTGTGCTCTGTGTACAAGGGCTAATTGATAGGTAGCTTCGTCTCGCATTTGAGCTGTTTCTAGTGCCTTTTTACGCTGGGCGTCGGCAACTCTGTTATCAATACCAGAAAAACTAGAGTTGAGATCTTGATAGAAATTTGATAGCTGATTAAAAACTAATCGTGCTTCTTGAAGTTTCTTCGCAGCAGCATCATAGTTTTGGGAATTAACAGCTTGGCTTGCCTCTGACATCAAACGCTTACCTCCATCAAGGCTCAAAATACTGTTATTTTGTACTGCTGGACGGAGATTATTAGGGTTATTGGGATCAATAGGTTGTGGTTGATTGGGAGTATTTGTTAGCGTTGGTTGTTGAGCATGAACAGGTAGTAGCAGGCTAAGGGCTGCTATGACTGATAAAAAACTGAAGCGAATTATGGGGACAGTTACTGCCGACTTCATGGGATAAATTTATGCAACAACTAAACAAAAAATTATTAGGAACTTCGGGTATCTTAACTCTGTTTTGGGCTTTGACCAAAAAAAGTCATCTCTTGAAGTTTCTCCGATCTAGACTGCAAATGAATCAAATCATGTTCCCATTGCCTCTTTAACCGTATTTTAAATGAGTAGCCATGAACGATCGCCTAAATTCCTCTGATGTTTCTTCTGTTGGAGTATCCACAGCTAGTCTGGGGTTGATTTTACAACGCGGTGGCGAAGAATTGATATTAGAAAAGGTGAGCGATCGCTTTACCATTCGTCCTGTTGATAACATTTCACCCAAACAATTATCTCAAGCAAATTGGGGTAGTTGGTGTCGCAGTATTCCCAAGGCAGAACTAGCATTATTCGTCGTTGCACCCACACAACTAGATAGAGCAATGGCTGGAGCGCGCGCTTCCCACAATGTGGCATTTGCCAGTCATGTTTACCAAATCAAAGATAATCCTCTAGCGAAAGTTTATTTAACTGACCAAATTACAATTCAATTTGCTTCCTGGGTAGACGCTGCCACTATTAATGCCATTACCACAAAATTTGGCTTAGTCCAAGTTAAATCTGTCCCTACTGTTGCCAATACTTTTGTTTTTTTAGTTAGTGAACAAGCTACAGAAAATCCAATCAAAATTACCAATCATTTGATTTCATTGCCAGAGATTTTAGTTGCTGAACCGAATATCATTGTTCATCAACAACATCATTACCAACCGCGAGATCCTCTCTATCCGCAGCAATGGTATCTTAACCATAAAGGCGGTAATCAATTGGCTAATGGTTCTCATATTTCTGTAGAAAACGCTTGGGATATCACTCGCGGTGTTCGTTCGGTGGTAGTGGCAGTGGTAGACGATTCTTTTGATTTAAACCACTCAGATTTTCAAGGTAGTGGGAAGATTGTTGCTCCCAGAGATTTTAAAGAAAATGACTTCTTGCCCTTACCTGATGAGCAGGAAACTAGCCACGGTACAGCTTGTGCGGGAATAGCATTGGCAGAAGAAAATGGTACAGGAATTGTTGGAGTTGCTCCTGGTTGTGCTTTGATGCCCATTCGTACCACTGGCTTTTTAGATGATGAATCTATCGAAGCTATTTTCGATTGGGCAACTGAAAAAGGGGCTAGTATAATTTCTTGCAGTTGGGGAGCATCAGCAATTTACTTCCCATTGTCTTTGCGCCAACGTACTGCTATTACTCGTGCTGCCACAAAAGGACGTAATGGTAGGGGCTGTGTAATTTTATTTGCTGCGGGTAATGCCAATCGTCCAATTAATGGCAGCGTATACGAACAGGGATGGGAAAAAAATATTATTAAAGGTAATACTAAGTGGTTAAGTGGATTTACTGTACATCCAGATGTAATTACGGTGGCTGCTTCCACTAGTTTGAATAAAAAAGCTGCTTACAGTAATTGGGGAAGTAATATTTCAGTTTGTGCGCCTAGTAACAATGCTTCACCAGGGATGTGGTTTCAAGAAACAGGTTATATCTATACCCAGCCTGCGATCGCCACAGCAATTTCTGGACGAGGTATGTTCACTACCGATCAGGTAGGGGCTGCTGGTTACGATCCGAGCAACTTTACCGAGAACTTTGGCGGAACTTCCAGTGCTACCCCGGTAGTGGCAGGTGTAGCAGCACTGATTTTATCCGTGAATCCTGACTTGAGTGCTAAACAAGTGAAACGCATTCTCGAAGAAACCGCTGATAAAATTGTTGACCTGGATGCCGATGCTCAATTAGGCTTGCGTTATGGCAGTTACGATGAGAACGGCCATTCGCAATGGTTTGGTTATGGGAAAGTGAATGCTTTGCGGGCAGTACAAGCAGCGCAACAGCTACGAACAGTAATAATGAGTGCTACCTGGCAAATCGGAGGACAAAATCATAACCAGGTTTTAATTCCAGATAACGAGCCACAAGGAATTAAAAGCGCGATCGCTATTTCCGACTCCAGTTTGGTTAAAGATATTCAGGTAAGCGTCAATATTACTCACGATTTTTTAGGCGATCTGGAGATTTATTTGATTGCTCCTAACAATCGTCTTGTACTATTGCAAAATCGTACCTTAGGCCGCCGTAAGGAATTACAGGCTACTTACACACTTCAGTCGCACCCAATCCTCCAGCAGTTACTATCTTTAAGTGCTAATGGACGTTGGCAGTTGTGGATAGTTGACCACGTATCGCAAGATGTAGGCAAACTGAATAACTGGGAATTAGCTTTGGGAATTTAGGGGATAGGGGTTAGCAAGTAAAAATTAACTCCTACCTACTGTACGGGCGGGTTTAAAAGATAAATTGTCGGCTTTAACCCAAAGTTAATTAACAAAACCCGCACGGCAGTCGCTACAACCGGGGGAACCCCGACGCCAGGTGCTACAACGCGCTGCCTTCCCTACTAACCACTAACCACTAACAAATCAAGAATTAGGCATTTCAGCAAATGTATGAGTAGCGATCGCTGATTCATCATGGCTTAAGAGTTTAAGTGCCTTTTCTAAATCAGTAGTCAGGCGTTTGGCATCTTGTTTGCTATTACCACTTATGTAATCTGCTACCTGAATAGGTGAACCGATGTGAATGCTGACATTAGTACCCCAACGCGGATAAGGATCGCTGTAGTTGATACCGATAGGGACTATTTTCACTCCTAGATCTGGGTAGCCAGATTCGGCAGTCAAAGCCAGACGAGCAATTCCAGGCTTCAAAGGGTGTACTTTTCCATCTCGAAAAATGCCACCTTCTGGGAAAATCACTAGAGGTTCTTTTTGCTGAAGTATTTGCACACCATGACGTAAAGTGGTAACTGACGGGTGTTTAATATCTACAGGAAATCCTCCCATCCGGCGAACAAACCAACCTTGTAAACCTTGGCACTCAGTAACAGTCACCATATAACGCAAGTCTCGTCCTGTAATCCAACGTCCTGCTACGTAGGGTACAAGTATTGCATCCCAACGAGAACGATGAGTAGGAGCAAAGATTACAGACCCAGTGATAGGAATATTTTCTTTTCCGGTAATCTGAATTTGTCCAAAAAATGAAGGTAATAAATTATACCCTAAAAAATAAGCTAAAGGAGTTAACCAAGGAGAAACCCATGAGGTAGTAGAAGCCACCTTCGCATTTACTTGGGTGCTGGCTAATTTGTTCTGATAGGTATAGTCGGATGAGTGAAGTTCCATCATGACGGTGGCTACTGACTGTTGGGTAAACTTTTACAATGTGATCAAAGTATGGACTAAATACACCGTAGATTCTCTTCCCAGACTTGTGTCGCACCAACTGGACAGTTTTACCTCTGTCCGTTAGTCTGTGTGATGTCGCAAATTAGCAAACCAGCTTTGCAGTTGCTGACGACAAGCAGATTCTTGAACGCCTCCAATGACACGCAAACGGTGATTAGAAACTGCACTGTCGGGGATATTGGCAACAGTACGAATTGCGCCTGTTTTGGGGTCATCTAATCCATAAACCAAAAGTCCAATCCGGGCTTGGATAATCGCACCTGCACACATCGGACAAGGTTCGAGAGTAACGTAGAGAGTACATTGATTTAGACGCCAAGTTTTTAACTTACTAGCAGCTGCTCTAAGGGCAATTATCTCCGCATGAGCTGTTGGATCTTGGTCGCGTTCTTTTCTATTTTCGCCTTCTGCGATCGCCTCCCCCAAAGAATTAACAATTACAGCACCGACAGGAACTTCACCTGCATTACCAGCTTGTTCTGCTAAAGTTAGGGCATGGTGCATCCACTGGCAATGGATGAGATATTCTGTGTATTTGAGTGACATATTTTGAGGTCAATAATACCCTGAGACTAGAAATCTGGGACTGCATAAACAAAGCCCGTTTGCACGGGCTAATGAATTTATTCTGTACACATCGGGTGAATTATTAAGCTTGTTTCTCTTCGGCGAAAGTTTCCAATCTTGCCGCTACATAGTTGAGCGCATCTATGAACTTATAGGAGTAGCATTCCTCGAACTTCGCAAAGCCTTCTTGCCTTAACCATTTGGCAACTATCAGTAGTTGTTCAGAATCAAGTTTTGACAGCATTTCAGACTCAATTACTGTTGTGTCAATGTTGTTAGAACTGTCCATCTACTTTTTAATTCCCTTTGTTGTTGGTAAATCTCCAGACAATTTAAAGTGCTGGCTGGGCTAAAAGATTGTCAAGTTGACCTTTTGTATCTAACTCATAGATGTCATCACAGCCACCAATGTGTTGATTGTTAATGAAAATTTGCGGTACAGTGCGGCGTCCGTTGGCACGTTCTGCCATTTTTGCTCTCGCTGCTTCATTGCCATCAATCTTATATTCGGTGAACTTGACACCCTTCCACCACAACAGCATCTTGGCACGGATGCAGTAAGGGCAGGGTTGCCAAGTGTAAATCTCAACATTGGCTTTGACGCGTTCTGGATGACGATTGAGAAGAGGATTGAGAAAGTCCAGCATAATCGAAAAATCGCAAGCTAAAAGTGTGACGTTCTATAAACGTCTGTATGGATTCTAATAAATTTATCCGCTTCAACATAAAGGATATTTATCTGTACAGGTAACACTTTTGATATCCCTTAGTAAATAAAGCCGATAGTGAAGACTATTTTCCACATTCCCACTGGTATCCGCCCTTTGGTAGACTGTAAAACTGAATCGGCCAGATGACAAAGTCGCAAAATCAAGCTATCGAGAGGGCAGACTCTGTGGAAAATACTCTTGGGTTAGAGATTATTGAGGTAGTTGAGCAAGCCGCGATCGCTTCTGCTCGTTGGATGGGCAAGGGCGAAAAAAATACTGCTGATCAAGTAGCTGTAGAAGCTATGCGGGAGCGGATGAATAAAATCTATATGCGCGGTCGCATTGTGATTGGGGAAGGTGAACGCGATGATGCCCCTATGCTTTATATCGGGGAAGAAGTCGGTATTTGTAGCCGTCCAGATGCTAAAAACTTTTGCAACCCAGATGAACTAATTGAAATTGACATCGCTGTTGACCCCTGTGAAGGTACTAACCTAGTGGCATATGGTCAACCAGGCTCAATGGCTGTTTTGGCAATTTCCGAAAAAGGTGGTTTGTTTGCCGCTCCCGACTTCTACATGAAGAAGTTAGCAGCCCCTCCTGCTGCTAAGGGGAAAGTGGACATCAACAAATCTGCAACAGAAAACCTCAAGATTCTCGCCGAGTGTTTAGATCGCTCTATCGAAGAACTTGTTGTAGTGGTAATGAAGCGTGAGCGCCACAACGATTTGATTAAAGAAATCCGGGAAGCAGGAGCTAGAGTTCAACTCATTTCGGATGGTGATGTCGGTGCCGCTCTATCCTGTGGTTTTGCTGGTACCAATATTCATGCCTTAATGGGAATTGGTGCTGCTCCAGAAGGTGTAATTTCTGCTGCGGCAATGCGTGCTTTGGGCGGACACTTCCAAGGACAGCTGATTTACGATCCGGCGATCGTGAAGACAGGTTTGATTGGCGAAAGCAAAGAAGCCAACCTTGATCGGCTAAAGTCAATGGGTATTAACGATCCTGATAAAGTCTACGATGCTCATGAACTAGCATCTGGTGAAACTGTTTTGTTTGCTGCTTGCGGTATCACCACTGGTAACCTCATCCAAGGTGTGCGCTTCTTCCACGGAGGAGCACGAACTCAAAGTCTGGTAATTTCTAACCAGTCCAAGACTGCTCGATTTGTCGATACAATCCATATGCTCGACGAACCAAAATCACTGCAACTGCATTAATTAATGAAGAATGGGGATGGATAATGGTTAGTAGATAGTAGTTAGTAGTTGGTAGTTAGTAGTTGGTAGTTGGTAGGGGTGGGTTTAGAAGATAAATTATCGGTTTAAACCAAAAGATAATCAACAAAACCCGCACGGCAGTCGCTACAACGCGCTTAACCCGCAAGGGCGCGCTGCCTCCCGTACAGTAGTTACTTGTTAACCACTATCCATTACCCACTATCGACTATCTATTAACTACTAGCAGCCATTTATTCCCTATTCCTTAAATTCCCAATTACCAATCACCGATTCGTAACTAAGATTTAGCAGATGAATATAGCAGTGGTGGGGTTAAGCCATAGAACAGCCCCAGTAGAAGTCCGGGAAAAACTGAGCATTCCAGAACCACAGACCGAAAGCGCGATCGCACACCTGCTTAGTTATCCTCATCTTAAAGAAGTTGCCATCCTCAGTACTTGTAACCGTTTAGAAATTTACATTGTGACTGAGGAATCTGAACAAGGTGTCCGAGAGGTAAGCCAGTTTTTATCAGAACACAGTAAAATTCCTACGCAGCTTTTACGTCAACACTTGTTTGTGTTGTTACACCAAGACGCAGTCATGCATTTAATGCGAGTCGCTGCTGGTTTAGATAGCTTGGTACTAGGAGAAGGTCAAATTCTTGCCCAGGTAAAAAATACTCACAAACTGGGACAACAATATAACGGTATAAAAACAATTTTGAATCGATTATTCAAACAAGCGATAACAGCTGGTAAGCGAGTACGTACCGAGACTAGTATTGGTACTGGTGCAGTCTCCATCAGTTCTGCGGCTGTAGAATTGGCACATATGAAGGTAGAAAACTTGGCGGCTTGCCGAGTGGCAATTCTAGGTGCTGGTAAGATGTCGCGGTTGTTGGTACAACACCTTATTTCTAAAGGTGCTGCCAAAATTTGTATTTTAAATCGCTCTGTGGGACGAGCACAGGAGTTAGCTCAACAGTTCCCTGAACACAATATCCAAATTTGTCTGCTCTCGGAAATGCTAACAGTTATTTCCGAATGCGATTTAATATTTACTAGCACAGCTGCGACTGATCCAATTCTTGATCGCGCTAAGTTAGAACTGGTTTTAGAACCTAATCGCGGTTTGATGTTAATTGATATTTCTGTACCTCGCAATGTCCATACTGATGTCAACGAATTGGCAAACGTGCAAGCGTTCAATGTCGATGATTTGAAGGCAGTAGTGGCGCAAAATCACGAAAGCCGCCGCAAGATGGCACAAGAAGCCGAGGGAATTTTAGAACAGGAAGTAGAAGCTTTTGATGTCTGGTGGCGATCGCTAGAAACTGTCTCGACTATCAGTTGTCTGCGAAACAAAATTGAAACCATTCGAGAACAAGAATTAGAGAAAGCTTTATCAAGATTAGGTTCTGAATTTGGTGACAAACATCAAGAAGTGATCGAAGCTTTAACAAGAGGAATAGTTAACAAAATTTTACATGACCCGATGGTGCAATTGCGAGCGCAACAAGATGTAGAGGCAAGACGTCGCTGTATGCAAGCTCTGCAAATGTTATTTAACCTAGATGCAGGTGAGCAGTTTAGTTGAGTAGGGGCTAGAGGCTAGAGGCTATACATTTAAAATTATCAATCCCCTAGTCCCTAATCCCTAGTTCCCACTTCCTTGTATATGAAACAGATTTCTCGATTAGTTTTGCTGCTGTTAGGTTTGTGGTTAATTTTTGAATTAGCCTCACGTCTGACAGCAGAAATTTTTTGGTTTGATGAAGTTGGATATTTGCAAGAATTTTTACTGCGTTTGGTGACGCAGTTGGGGACATGGACGATCACTTTTTTCTTTTCAGTTAGTTTTTTACTAGGCAATTTAGCGATCGCCCATTGGCTGAAACATCCCGACGATTATAAGTTAAAGGGTACAGGGTATAGGGTAGACATCAAAAGCAATATTTCAAATTCTCCCTTGAAATTGCGCTTTCTGATGCCAGTAGTAATTGGATTGAGTGCTTTAGCAGCATTAATTCTAATTTACTACGCTCAACAAGCCTTAAATTTTTGGTATCCAAATATCAAACTTCCTACCACCTCTTGGCAGTTGCCACCCCAGTTCCAGCTATTTTCTCAACTGTTGCAATTACAGGCAATACCTATTCACTTGGTGCAGTTGGGTTTATTAGTAGTTTTGACAATCGCAATTTTAATTTATCATCAGTTTCTATTAGGGGCGATCACTTTACTCATTAGCTTGCTTTTGGGTTTTTTGCTGTCAGGACGATGGATGGTAATTCTACAATATTTCCGTAGCACTAGTTTTCAAGCCAAAGATCCGCTTTTCCATCGGGATATTAGCTTTTATATATTTTCTCTGCCGATTTGGGAACTATTAAATTTTTGGTTATTAGGAATATTTTTATACGCTGTTGTTTCCGTAGGATTAATTTATTTACGTTCCGCCAATAGTTTAAGTGAGGGATGGTTTCCAGGATTTACTTTACAGCAACGACTCCACTTAAACGGTTTAACAAGCTTGCTGATGCTAGCACTAGCTCTGCATTATTGGCTACAGCGCTATCAACTTTTGTATTCTACCGATGGCGTTAATTACGGTGCTAGCTACACAGAGGTTCACGCACAGTTGCCAATTTATACTGCTTTGAGCTTTTTGGCAGTGGCGATCGCTATTTATCTGCTATGGCGATTATTTGTTTTGTCCGGTTCCAGACAAACCAGATTAAAACCGATTCCCTTTCCACGCCAATTGGTTTATATGCTGGTGTTTTATCTATTATTGGCAGGAGTTTCTGGCGAAATTTTGCCTACAATAGTACAACGTCTGATTGTCCAACCTAATGAATTAACAAGAGAAAGACCGTATATTTCCCGCACCATTGCTCTTACCCGTCAGGCATTTAATTTAAACGCCATTGATGCGGAAACCTTCGATCCGCGAGGTGAATTAACAGCAGCTGATTTAAAAGAAAATAACCAGACAATTCGCAATATTCGCTTGTGGGATACCCGTCCGCTTTTGGAAACTAACCGCCAACTCCAGCAAATTCGTCCTTACTACAAGTTTCCTGGTGCTGATATTGACCGCTACACACTTTTGCGGGACTTGACAACTCAAGCAACAGAATATCAACAAACTATAATTGCGGCAAGAGAGTTAGACTACGGCGACGTTCCCGAACAAGCGCAGACATGGATTAACCAACATTTAGTTTATACGCATGGCTACGGGTTTACACTTAGCCCTGTCAATTTAGTTGCCCCTGGTGGATTACCTTACTATTACGTTAAAGATATTGGGGTAGATGGTACAGACAAGCAGGGTTCGTTGCAGATTACAAGCAAGGAAATTCGTGCCAGCATTCCCATTGCTCAACCGCGAATTTATTATGGGGAAATTAGCGATACTTATGTCATGACTGGGACAAGAACGCAAGAGTTAGATTATCCCAGTGGTAATGAGAATATCTATAACGTCTATGATGGACAGGGAGGAATTCCGATAAGTGCTACATGGCGGCGTTTGTTGTTTGCTCAGTATCTCAAAGATTGGCAAATGCTGCTGACGCGTAGTTTTACTCCCCAAACCAAATTGTTATTTCGTCGCAATATCCGCCAAAGAATTCAGGCGATCGCTCCTTTTTTACGTTTCGATGGCGATGCATACTTAGTTGCTGCTGACGGAGGAGGTGAAACTACAGAAGGCGAACCAACTTATCTTTACTGGATAATTGACGCCTACACCACCAGCGATCGCTATCCTTATTCTGATCCAGGAAAGCATCGATTTAATTACATCCGCAACTCTGTCAAAGTTGTTGTCGATGCCTACAATGGTACAGTCGATTTTTATGTTGCCGATCCAAGCGATCCTATTATTGCAACTCTGGGGAAAGTTTTTCCGAAAATGCTAAAACCACTCTCGGCAATGCCACTTCCCCTACGCAGCCACATCCGCTATCCATTGGATTTCTTTAGTATTCAATCAGAACGACTGCTGGTATATCACATGAGAGATCCACAGGTATTTTACAATCGAGAAGACTTGTGGGAGATACCTACAGAAATTTATGGCAGCGAACAGCGTTCAATAGAACCCTACTACTTGATCATGAAGCTGCCACAAGCACAAACAGAAGAGTTTATTCTTCTGATGCCGTTTAAGCCTGTACAACGTGCAAATTTGATTGCTTGGCTCGCGGCACGTTCCGATGGGGTAAATTATGGCAGGTTGTTACTATACGAATTCCCGAAACAGCAGTTAGTCTATGGAACTCAACAAATCGAAGCTTTAATCAACCAAGATCCGGTGATTTCTCAACAGATTTCTCTGTGGAATCGGGAAGGCTCGCGAGCAATTCAAGGAAATCTTTTAGTGATACCAATTGAACAATCGCTTTTGTACGTCGAACCCTTATATCTAGAAGCAGAACAAAATAGCCTACCGACTTTTGTGAGAGTGATTGTTGCTTACGAAAACCGAATTGTGATGGCAGAAACTTTAGAGCAAGCATTAGCTGCAATCTTTCAGCCCCAGCAACCTACTTCCCCAGCAATCATCCGCCCGCTACAGGAAAATTAAAACTAAGTATTAGTAATTAGTTAACATCTAGGCATACAAAATCTTACTAACTTTATACGGTAGCGGACAGACAAAAAAACTGGCAAAACACTAGACTAAAGCTTGTTGAGCAAGCGCAAAAAGTATAAATTGCTTTTAATAGTTGGTTGCTAATCAAACAAGTTAGGAAAGTTGCTAATAGTAGATGGACACTTTAAACTTTGATATCAACAGTGACGTTTTATTAATCAGTACTGTTGACTCTAGTGCAAGACGAGAAATTGAGGATACAGTAGAAATTTTGTGCGAGTAAGTAGAAACTCTCAAGCAACAATTGCAATACAAGCAGTTAGAACTACAGGATATAGAGCAAGAGTTGAGTTATGTAAATAAGGAGTTATGTGCCGCACTTACATCAGACTGGTTAACACTTGATGAGGCTAAAGAATTAGCTAAAAAAATTTTAGTAAGTAAAAAAACTGTCCGTGAGTCTGTAGCTGAACTTCTCAGTGCCATCTATAATTTGACGGTCGAAACTTCAGAGTTGGGACACATAGACACACCGAATTCTATTACTCTTTTGAAAAACGCTCTAGACAATCGGTTGCTTGCTGAGTTTAAGATACTCAAAAGTATGATGGCGATGCTGAGAGAGCAAGCTACTGACATGAGGGCGAAATCTAGGATGCTGAGAAACCAAGCTTGTGAAGTTAAGGCTGAGTCTAGGAAGCTTCGAGCTCAATCAAATGAACTTGGAATTCAGTTTATTGGCTTGCGAGTCTCTTTCCTATCTCGTCAAACTAATTTTAGCCAGAGTCAATTTCTTAGCAATTCATCGGAGCGAAAGCTCCGATGAATTGATCGATTTTTTCTGTCATCACTAGGTTTATCAAGGTTGAAGCGATCGCATCTAGGGGAAAAACAAAATCGACTTTCCCTGTGTCAATCGCAGATTTGGGCATACTGAAACACTCACAACTAGCCTCATCTTGAGCGATCACCGTACCGCCATACTTTTT
>NZ_JAYKTT020000031.1:0-1941 GCF_038404745.2 Chlorogloeopsis sp. ULAP02
TTAACAATACGCGAAAGTCCCCACCCTCAACTCTTAGTAGGGTGGGAATGAATAGCGGGCTACGACGATTGCATACCTGAGCAATATCAACCGCAAGGTTGATAAGGAAATGGTATGCATGAGGAGTAGCCAAATTAATCGTTTGGAGCTTCTTGAGATTGTATGTATTGCTTGATTCTTTCAATTGGCGCACCCCCAGTAGAAGCAACATAATATGAACTAGACCAAAATAAAGGCTTTCGATAAAAAGTAGATAAATGTTCTGAAAATTCTTTTTGAATTATTCTGCTAGTTGCTGATTTTAGACTGCCTGTAAGTACTGATAAATTGTTATCTGGATGAAAATCTATAAGTAGATGCACATGGTCGGATTCACCTGAAAATTCAATCAGTCTACATTTAGTTTTTATACAGACATTAGCAAAAATTTCCTGTAACCGTTCCAGCATTGGTGCGGTTATTGTTTTACGTCTGTACTTAGTTACAAATACAAAGTGTAGGTGAACAGAAAAAACAGAATGAGAACCTTTTCTTGCAGCCACTTGACAAGCCTATACGTCAATTGTAATATCATAGAACAAATCTAAAAAAGAGGCAAATAAATCAGTGACGACAAGGCGAATGACTTTTCGGATATACCCAACCAAGCAAATAGAGTTGTCCCTACGGTATCACCGAAAAATGCATAAGGACTTGTACAACGCTGCTGTAAACAACAGATTCACTCAATATCAAAAATTCAATCATTCTGTTAGCTATTTCGAGCAACAGAACTGTTTGCCAGCATTCAAAGAAGTTTGGACAGAGTATAAGGAAATCAATTCTCAAGCTCTACAGGCTACTTTAAAACGTGTTGATTATGCTTTTGAGCGTTGGTTTAAAGGACT
This sequence comes from Chlorogloeopsis sp. ULAP02, assembly GCF_038404745.2. Lineage (NCBI taxonomy): Bacteria > Bacillati > Cyanobacteriota > Cyanophyceae > Nostocales > Chlorogloeopsidaceae > Chlorogloeopsis > Chlorogloeopsis sp. ULAP02. The sequence continues at coordinate 888 of NZ_JAYKTT020000031.1, forward strand.
TGGCAAGCGTCCAAGATTCAAATCTATTCGCCATTATTCTGGCTGGACATATCCGGCTAAATCTGGATATTCAGTAGATTCTAACGGCGAAAATGGTTATCTAAACTTGTCTAAAATTGGACGTATTCAGATGCGTGGGTTCGCTAAGTATTGGGGAACACCTACTACTTGCACCATTGTTCATCGCAATGGTAAATGGTATGCATCAATCACTGTAGATGTTTTAGACCAAATACTCAAACCAGAAGTTTTGCCAACTGGTGCTATTGGTATTGACTTGGGTTGTAATTCAGCATTATCAATTACTGACGGCGAGAATCATCAACAGATTGAAGCACCAAAGTTTTTGAAAAATGCTGAACAGAAAGTAAAATCACTTTCAAAACAAAAAAGACGTAAGCAAGCACCAAATAGAAAGAAAAAAAATAAAGCTTCTAGAAGATGGAAGAAAGCTCAAGCAAAGGTTAGTAAATTGCTTAGAAAAGTTGCTAACCAACGCCAAAACTGGGTACATCAAGTTGCAATAGACATAGTTGGCGGTAATAGCTTCATTGCAACTGAAAAGCTAGAAGTCAAAAACATGACCAGTAAGGCTAAAAAAGGTAAGCGTAAAAAGCAAAAAGCTGGTTTGAATAAGTTAATTCTTGATGTGGGTTTTGGAATGCTACGTAGCACCATCAAATATAAAGTTGAGCAAATTGGTGGTGTGTTTATTGAAGTTCCAACCCGTCAAGTAAAACCTAGTCAAACCTGCCCTAGATGCGGTCATCAGCACAAGAAAACGCTTGATATTAGAGTGCATGATTGCCAGCATTGCGGATATCAACAAGACCGTGATATTGCGGCTGCCGAAGTTATGCTCTACTGGGCAAAAGGAATTCTACCGGGGCTTGGAACGAGCCTCGTAAACGCAGAGTCGCCTAGCTCTACTTCACGTACCAGTAAAAAAGCTGGAAGCATGAAGGAACTGGGGGCGAAGAAGCGTTCAAAATCTACTTTTACTGGGCAGGATGTAGAAACCCGCCCTTCAACGAAGTAAAGGCGGGTAGTTCAT
>NZ_JAYKTT020000032.1:0-1845 GCF_038404745.2 Chlorogloeopsis sp. ULAP02
AGTGACAACTCTCACCGCTAACTGCAAGCAGTATAGCGGGAGCATCTCAGATTCACAAATGAGACTTGCTGCCTCACAGGCTGAGTAACCTCTAAGCCTCCGCAGCCAGGAATCGGTAGTCCAACCGATCCATGTTTAAAAGATTAAGAGCGCTGTTCCAGTCACGGTCAATAACCAGTCCACACCCACAACGATGAACACGAACCGCCAAAGTTTTTTCAACTCTTGCACCACAACCAGAACAATTGATACTTGTTCCTTTGGGGTCAATGCCAAGGCAATGCTTGCCGCGTCTTACCGCTACTGCTTGCACGATTTGGAGGAATCCGCCCCAAGCGACATCTAGTATCGACTTAGCCAGTCGTGTTCTAGCTAGTCCCTTAATGTTGAGGTTTTCAAAAACAATTAAGTCATAAGAATTAACCAACCAATGAGCAACTTGATAATGAAACTCTTTTCTTTGCCTTGCAACGTGCAAATGAAGTCTTGCAACCTTGTTAGCTGACGAGTGGTAGTTCTTAGACCCCTTGATTTTGCGTGCAAGCTTACGTTGTTGACGGGCTAAAGTTGCTTGCGCTTTGCGGTAATACTGTGGCACTGCAATACTTTGCCCATCAGCAGTGGTTAAAAACTTTTCTAGTCCAACGTCTATGCCAGTAGCAGTTTTGATTTCATCAATAGGTAATGTAGCAGGGACGGTTTTATCTTCTAGAGAAAAACTGACATACCAACCATCTGCTTTTCTTAAAATAGTTGCCTGTTTAATCTCAAACCCATTTGGAATTGGTCGGTGCAGAATAACTTCTATCTCGCCAATCTTGGACAGTTTGAGAGTGTTACCTACCAGATGTGCGCCTGCTTTGGAAGAGTTGACACGCGCGAATGTGAAAGAACAGATATCACCGCGCTTTTTAAAACGTGGTCTTCCACCTCGCTTACCGTTCTTATCTGGTATTAACCAACGCTTCCACGCTTTATCTAACCTCATTAGGTTTTGTTGCTGGCAGTCGGCGTAAATGGTTTTGTATTCAGGAAATAATTCTTTAGTTCGTTTGAGGTCGCTTGCTTGTGTGTAGTAATCAACTTTCTCTAGAATTTTGCCAATCGGCTCACTAACCAAACTGCAACGGTCAATCTGCGACCTTGTGCGGTTTAACCAATCCAATCTTTGCCCTAGCGCATAGTTGTAGTGACGGCGCAGCAACTCAGCCCAGGTTTCCATCGTGACAACCTGTTGTGGCGTGGGGTTGAGTTTGTACTGGTAAGTGAGTAGCATATAGTCATGATAACATTTAGCGCCATGACTTACAATATAGGATACAGGTCAGTTTATAGCCTTAATATTCATTTAGTGCTTGTGACTAAATACCGTAGAAAAGTTATAGATCAAGTAATGTTGAAGCGATTACAAGAAATATTTGAAACCACTTGTCAAAAGTGGAAGAGTAAAGTTACAGAATTTAACGGAGAGCCAGACCATGTGCATCTGGTTATCAGTTACCCACCAGATGTTGAAATCAGTAAACTAGTCAACAACCTAAAAACCGTTTCTAGTCGTTTAATTCGCAAAGAGTTCTATGAACAAGTCAATAGGTTTTACAGCAAACCTGCCTTTTGGACAGGCGCGTATTTTGTTGCATCTTGTGGAGGAGTCACCCTTGAACAACTTAAATCTTACGTTGAGAACCAAAGTAATCCTGACAGTTGAAGGGGCATCGTTCCCCGAAGGGGTTCTCATTCGCCCTTGGCGTTCCCGAAGGGTAGAGTACACCTTCAACTGTCCCGCAATTCCCCTCACCGCCAAACTCTGTTGTGGCAGGAGTACCCTTGCGGAGGTCTAGATGG
>NZ_JAYKTT020000033.1:0-35089 GCF_038404745.2 Chlorogloeopsis sp. ULAP02
GCATTATAAAGTTGTCTCCCCGCTTCCAACCTGGCAGCAAGTATAGCCATGTCCTTAGAAGTTGTTATTAATGGTATTTCTGTAATGAAGCTAGATGTTTTTACTGCCAGATTGAATCGCTTCCCGATAAATGATAAACTTTACTTAAATTATACACAATATCTAATCAAATGGTGTTTTACCCCACCATAAAGTATTGGGAGATAACCATCCAGAACTAACGGTTTTAGCTGTAAATGCTTTTTCTACAGCTTCAGGTGATAGAAACTTATGTTGTTATTTAAGAGACTTAAAAACTTTTTCTGTATATATCTCCCAGCTTTCTCCTACTTTGATTGTGTGGATTATTTCTGCTTGGATACTAATCAAAAGTTCTAGAGGTAGTTGATTTTTAATTTCTAAAAGTTTTAACTTCCAAGCTAATTCAAACGCTGGGTTAATTTGTTCTGGTGCTAATTTGAGTTCGGTGATACAATTACCCTTAGTTCCAGCGCGTTTAACTAGCCTGATTTCGGTTGTATCTCCTGTAGTTGTCCGAGTGATTTCGGCATTAGCATATTCTGGGAAATATGTGCTGATAGCAAGTCTGATTTTCTCATCGTTGCTTGCTGTTTCTTCTGGGATAGGGACTTGTTGACCTTCGATGATAGCGATATAATTCATGATGATTAGAACAGTGAAAGTTGTTTTTTGTTAGATTCGACTTCTTGAGAATTGGCTGGTAACTCTCGCTTTTGTATTTGTTTCTTTTGGTTAGAACTTTTGGTAGTGACTTTTGTTTTTTCAGCAGCTTCAATGATTTTGGGTAGTGCTTCTTCTAACTGGTGAATGTAGTCTCTGAGAATTGGTTGTGAAGTTATTTCCTGATAGTTGATAGTTTCAATGATGGGTGGTGCGTTTCTGATACCAATTGATAGGATGGCTTGTTGCTCATCTAGATGAATGAGTATGGTTATTAAATATGTTTTGGAATTTAGAGTGCTGTTATCATCAACTTGCTCATCAATTTCATCATCTTCTGCGTTATTATTGTTACTAGAATTTAAATCACTACCGTAACTAACTTTGGGGTTAGTTATACTTTCCTGGTTTTGGTCTTGATTGTTCATGAAAGATTGGCAAATTTTGAGAGGGTACGGATGGTAATCCCGGTTCGCCTAAACGACTGCCATTTGTAAGCACATTCTCCTGGTTTATATTTGGGTGATAGTTGACTCCAGGTGTCCCATGCTTCTAGTAGAGTGGGACTGACTGATTTAAGCGCCATTCCTACCTGTATCCAAGTGATGTAGTCATCTGCGAACCGGGGGTGAATGACTTCCACAAATGTGAGTGCAGCCTGAATGTTAGTTTCGATATCTGGGTATAATTGGTATCTGTTTACCCCATATCTGCGGTTATATTTTTCTTGTGGTAGGCAAGTTGCCTTTTCCTTCTGCTTTGACATTTGGGTTATTACCCATTGGGGTGCGATCGCAACTTGTTTTTCTTGGGGACTGCAACCGGGAACCCACTGGTAATACCTCCCTTCTGGGTGATAGGAAGGAGGAAGGACTGAGACGTGATTTTTACCCCTAAACTCCAGATTTGATATTTTGCTAGAAGTAATTGACTTATGTTGGGGTATTAGGTATAGAAACTGGCATTTGTACTTGCCTCCAGAGGTAAAGGCGACTGTTGGTGGTAAGTATGCAAGTGCGCGATCGCATAATTTTTGGGGTGCAATCTCTTTTATTTCCTCCTCTTCTAGCTTTTCTGTAAGGATGAGTATTTGACCCCAGGCGTGTAGCCCGTCGCAGTCGATGGCGATGATATGTCCTTGTGGTTGGTTATCGCCACAGACAATAGCAACCCCGGTGACACGTGTATACCTTTTCCCTGACCAAATCTTGCATTTAGTACGAATGAGTTCGGTTTGTAGCTGTTTGGGAGAATAAGTTTTATGCTGCCATTGTTTTCCTCCCAGAGGGCGTTTGCCGAAGGTAGGTACAATTCGCCAATTTGATGGTAATTGTTCCAGAGACGAGATGATTTTACGCGCCTGGGGGTGCATCGTTTCACGTGATTTTCACTTCTTTACTGTCGGTAGTTGTGTGCATGAGTTTTTAGGAGTAGTTAACATAATTCGTAATTTTTAATTAGAAAGTAGTGATTACGAACTACGAAATCCTATAGTTTAAGCTAATCGTTGGTTGAGGGCATTCTCAACTTGATAAATCCCAAGGGTGCAGTTAGAATCGAGTGGGAATATGGGAAATTCGGGGAAGTTATTCATGGTTTTTGTTACCGTGCACAGCACCATTACTCCTTCTCTCCCCTTTTTTTCTTGATTGTAGTAATAACTGATTATTTTAAATTCGTTATTGCCTGCTTCAAATCTCTTTCCTGCAAATTGGTAGATAGCCTTTTTCCAATCGGGTTGCCAGCACATTAGAGTATCTATCGCCTTTTGTCTAAAGTCTGCTTTGTCAATATGAGCAAGTATATTCAATATGCAATATTCTTTTTTGGCGATAACTTCACGGGCATAATTAATTAGCCAGTACTCTGCTTCTTGGAGAATGGCTTTTGATTCTCTGTTTAGGCATACTTCGTCATGGCTTTTTGCCATTACATATGCCCGTTGCTCAAAAACCATGCCGTTAAGTCGCATTTTTAAATCAGATGGATAATATGTCATTAAATCCGCAAGTTCATCACTAATTGCTGGTAGGGGATATTTAATTAGAGGGCAAATTTTAACTTGATATCCCAATTTTACTGATTGATTAATTATTAGGTGAATATCTGATGCAGGAATGAAATCGCCCAACTGATAGTTTGTATCTGTTAGTAAATATGTCGGTGCATGAATAATTTGGAAATTTTGGGGTGCTTTTTCGCAGTCAGGAACTAACTCTACGTACATAACACTAACAAAGAGACTTTGCTTTAGCTAGCGTTAGTTTATGTCGTAGTTTTACTAATGCAGTATCACATGTTAGTTTTTAAATTGCCGCTCCAAAAATCAGCATTTTTCACAGGTGTTTCCTAAACACTTTCTACCCAAAAATTCCAATTACAAAGATTAAATCTTAGTTACAATACTTAACCGCTTTTCCTATGCTGTTGCTACTCAAATCCCTAATAGAACAATAAATATAGCTAAGGAAAACTTAACCTCATAAGGCTGCTGATAACTCAAGTTCAAGATATAACTTTTTAAATTGACTCCTCCATCTCTTCTGTTCACCAATAAGCCGAAATCCACGTTTCTGGTAGAGAATCCGTGCAGTTGCTCGGGTAGGATCAGTTGATGTATATAGTCGTAAAAATTTTTTACCTTCTAATTGTGCCTTTTCAATGGAAAAATCAACTAATTTACTTCCAATGCCTTTACCCCGATCCATAGAGGATACACACGTCCAACCGAGCCAGTATGCCTCATTTCTATCTTTTTTATAGCTATATAACCCTGTGGTTCCTATTACTTTGCTGGAATCCCCATCGATGGCAACCCAATAACGTACTTCGGTAACTCCCACAACCCAAAGAACTATCTTTGCAATCACACTTTTTTTAAGGCTTAACCGAAATGCCCAACTAGCTTTTTCAAACAGATTCTGGTTTAAAAAAACTTTATTAACTAGATTAATTGCTTCATCAAGTGTCCTATATGAGAGAGGTTCAATATACATTTCAAAAAAATTCTGAACTAAGTTAAGTTTGTAGTGTTTGTGAATTGTCCATTTTACAAAGAAATTATCAAAAACAGAGGCTTAAAATTTAGAATAGTCAAAGAGAGAGCAGTTTTGGCGTAGCGGGTGGCAATTCCCTGATAATTTTTCAATTTACAGAAAAATGCTTCTTAAATGATTGAGCGACATCTCTTATTCAGAGTTAACGCACCTCTTAACCTCCTTCAAAGCCTTTCTTTGATAATAAACAGGCTTCCAGTTATCTTCATTGCTGAGATCTATATTGGAAGCGTAGCGTTTGAATTTAGGAAATTCTTGTACAAGATAATCGAACAGGGAAGTTTTGATAGATGTAAGATTTGCTACAAAAAAGTCTTCGCCGTCCCTTCTTTGGCTAGCAGGTATGTGGACAGAAAATCCTAGATGATCTCGCATAATATCTCGTCTATCCTCTGTTGCTGCGGTTGCATATAACTCATTGACTGTTCGCAGTTCACGGATCTTATCTAGATACTTTGCAAGAAATAGAAGGATACAGGTATTTATTACAAAATGTCCACTCTCTCCCGCAACTACACTAATATAAAGAGGGTATTCTTGAGATTCCCGAAATTCTTCTGGTGCAAAAACTTTAGAGCTATCTATTTCTCTTTCAATCAGTTTGCCTAGAGCAAAATCGGTAAAGTATTTTGGTTTAATAAATAGAATAATAAAAAACCCCACAAGTTTCCCATTTTTGTTAATTATTTTTCTAAAATAATTTGGGTCTTTTTCATACCAAGATTCTAAAAGTTTGGTAGGAAGATGATCTTGAGTGTTAAAGTATCTCCGTCCTAAAGCTTGCAGTACTGGAATTTCTTGTTTATGTACCTTATGTAGTTCAAACTTATATTCCTTACTTTCTTTGGATAACTCGTCAAGAAATTCACCAAACTGTCTGATTAGTTGATTTCGTGAAGAGATAGGGCTGCCTAACTCAACTCTAAGTCGAGCCATCAGATTAGGTGTCTCACTATAAAACAAGATTATAAGGTGGGAAAGTTTAGATTCAGGCTCAATGTGTTTAAGGAATAGGTCAAAATCCTCATAAATCTCTTTTCGGTGAAACTTTACTCTAGCTTCGTCTCCCTCAAGAATATCTATAGCAATTTTAGTTTTTGAATATCCTAATAAAATTAGCTCCAAAACTTCTCGCCGTAATTTAGGAAGTTTCTCGTAAATCTCAATAATTTTTGGATTATCCATATTTTAGTAGTTCTTGAGCTACATACATATTAAATCCAGTATGAGATACGTAAAAGTATCTATTTAGACTAGTGATATCAAAGGTTCTTCCCTCTATCGAGGGAGGTTTTTTTACCTAGTCTATCATATATCTCTCGCCTTCCCTCCACCGGAAATTCTAGAGTGTCTATTATGCAAATGTAGGTATAGCCAATTTTCAGTTCAGGAGGTAACAGGAAATGGGTGAAGAATTAGAAAAGTTCTTAGGGGCGCTAGTCACACAAACAGTACGAAGCGTATACCAGCGCGAACTGGACGAAGAATTTGATGAACATCCCTCTGAACATCTAGGAAGGCAAATAGGTCATGCTGTCGGCAGAACCATTGCTGCAATTCTAGATCCCTTTGGCTCTGACCAGGTAGGTTAAGTCTAAAGTGGCATCTAGTAGTCTTTATAAGACAATACCCCACCTTTTTTAAATCATTTTAGTCAAATAGAAAGATTATGTCAGCAAAGGACGAAGCTGGGAAAGTAATCGTACAGTCTGGAGCAACAATTGGCGGTGCAGTTGGTGGTGCTATAGCGGGTGCTGCAATTAATAATGTTGCTGCCGCATCTGCGGCTACAGCTTCTTGGGCTGCGGGAGCAACTGGACCGTTTGCTGTGTTCTCTAATGTTGTTTTTCATCCAGCGGCTTGGGCCGTAGTGCTTGCAAATCCTGTTTGTGCAACTGTTATTTTTTGCGGGCTAACAGGAGTTGGAGCTTTCGGAGCGTACAAACTGACTAAGGCGACACTCAAATGAAACTATTAGGCAATGTGCAACTGAAGGTCTAGAAACCTTAATTTTCTGTGATCGATTACTCAGCAGTTTAAATTCTGGGTGGCTCAAACAGCGGGGAATCAATAGCTCAAGGGATTTCCAGAAAATAAAATGCCCAGCCGTCGCTTTCGCCTTGAGAGCGAAAGCGCCTAAATACCTCGGTTGTGTCAAAAATATTATTGATACGGCTAGGCATTTTATTACTTGTAGGTGCCCAAAATATAGTTGCACATTGCCTAAGTGTTTACTGGAATCGAGTTGAGTTGAAAGAGCCAATACTAAGTATGAATGATGTGTATGGAGCAAGAGACACTTACTCTGCAAGAAGCACTGCTTTTATTAGAACTCCCAAATCTTGAGAGCATTACTGAAAGCGATTTGCCTGCCATCCGACGAAAAGCCTTTAAACGTTGGCATCCTGATACGATCGCACATACAAACCCCTCACAAGAAACCGTTAAACGGTTTGAGCGGAATTTTAGGTTGATTGATCACGCTATCGCTATGGTTGAATCCTATTTAAGAGGTGAAATACATAGTTCAGAACGATTTTCAGACGATTACCACTCCCAACCCGCAGAAGATCCTGTAGATATCATTCGGAGAAATGCGAAAGCAATGCAGGAATTGCTACGCAAGACAATGGAGGAAGTTGCTGGAACTCGCTTCAAAGTGACAGAAGAGTTTGTTGTTTTGAGTGAGGGATTTTCACTCAGAGAGGCACTGGATAGAGATTTAGAAGACAACATAACTGCATTGGCTCTGACATCTCTAGTAAGTGGGCTAATGGGATGGGGCATTTTGGGATCATTTTTGTCAGAATCCTTAGCTTCTTCTAGTGAAGTTCTTGCTTATATCTCATCATTCGCTTGGATTTCTGTTGCGTCAATTCATGTTCTAGCTTGTTTAGCGATCGCATTACCTCTATCACGCTTTTGGCTTCCTATTGAAGTTTCAGATTCTGCCCTTCTTTTTGTAAATTCGGGCATCTGCTTACACAACACTCTTCTCAAATTTCTATCAAGACTTCCACTGATCGGCATTTTCATTTCCATTCCAGTTTCAATTGTGACAGCAACTGCACAGATATTGAGAGGGGTAGTAATTCAGCCATCATTTCTCATTGCTGGATTGGTATTTAAAGACCAGAGAATATGCCAAGTGAAGCAGTCTGTGAAGTATTACGCTAGTGTTGCAGACTGGTATGTTAACGAACTTCTGAATACCGACCCATCTAACATGAACGATGAACAGCTATACAACTTGTCATATTTGTATGGAGAGTATCGGGATATTTGGAAAAAGTGGCAGGTGTACTGAATTACAAATTTTATTTTATGCCTCCTAAAAAGAACCCAAATAATCTGGCAATCGACAACAGGTACTGAAGAACCATTTTATATAACTGTTTCATGAAAAATTCTACTCTCTATTACATATAGAGAGTAGAACTATGTTTATTAGAAAGTTTGTACCTGTTGCTGGATTAAATCTTGGAGTATAGATAATCCAACTTGTTTGGAAATTGCCGTGTTATCATCAGGACACCTATAGATAACAGTACAGTTTGAACATCCGTGCTTACATGGGCAATTTTCTACTAAAAATCGTGCCTTGGATATAGCTTTTTCTAGGTATTGAAATAGCGTATCGCACATTCCAGTTCCCCCTTCAACCGTGTCGAAGAAGTAGCCGACTAAATTAGGTTGGCTTGGTTCCTCATGTAGAATGAAATCGACATCCTTACTACTGGCTCCATGTTCGACTAGCGGAAGGGCTAGCATCAGCTGATGCGCTAAACTGTGGATGCAAATATCGGTTTCCTTGTATTCAAATAACTCTCTTTCCTCCCTGGAAATGTATTTCTGGTTCTTGATTATTGACCTAATTTGCTCTACCTTTGACTTGAATAAATTTGTTGCTTGTAGGTCTATTTCAACTTCCAGACAACTTGTAGAATAGCTAGTAGTTAAAGCTTCCTTGTACGGTAATTCTTCTACTAGCTGTATGATGTCTCTTTCTGTTAGTTGACTGTTGCATATGGAACAGTTTTCTAATTTGCTTGCTAGGGATTGATTGTGATTTCTACAATCTCGATTCGGACAAGTCCATCTCGACTCCCGGTTGTATAACTTGTATCCGAATATTGACTCCGAGATGTTACATATTTTAGGAGTAAGTTTTATCACTCCCCTTGGTAATTGAATTAACTTTTCTTCGCCTGTAGTTTTGACTTCTTCAAATCTAATTGCTCCTTGAGGGCGTGTAAATAGGTTTGTTTGAGATGTTGGTTTGAGAAAGGCTTGTCCCTCCTTGATTTTGAGTTCTAATGACCGATACCAAACGGGGTTGCCATCAAAATCTTGTGCTATGTAAATAGCATCAGGGTATACCTCCCTCAGCGCAGAATTTACAGCACTTTGTTCAAATTCTTCGCCAGTCGAGGTGTTGATGTAGTCGATGTTGTTGCTTCTGCTTCCCCTAATTTTGATATCACCGTGTATATAACCCAAATGGCGAGCGCACGCCAGCTTGTTATTAAAGCTGTACACGAGCTTTTTGTCTTCAAGTAGTTGGTTTGCGATCGCAACTCCCCCTTGTCCGAAATGCTTGGCAATTTGGTTGATTGTCGGGCGTGATTCTTTGCAGCAGGCTAAGATATGTGCTTGTAGTAGGTTTTCAAAATTGGGATTGAAGTTGATTACCTCCGGTGGATCGGTCAATAACCGTTCGGGGTGGTTTGAATAGTATGAGTCTAGGATTGATTGCCTGGAAGGGATAAATACTATCAAGCCTTCTTCCTTCCTACCAGCACGGCCAGCCCTTTGGCGGAAGGAGAGGATACTACCAGGATACTTACAAACGAGTACGGCATCAATGCATCCCAGGTCAAGACCCGCCTCAAGTGCAGACGTTGAGACTATAAATTTAACATCTCCAGATTTTATATCTGCAATGATTTTTCTCCTTTGATTGTTTTTCAAATTGGCATAGAATGCAGAGATAGTATTTTTGAGGTGAGGTAGTCCATTTTCAACTAATATTTTGCGGATTGTTTGGGTTAGGCTTTTGACCGTTTCGCGACTATCGCAAAAGCATATCCCAACCACATCTTTACTAACAAGTAAAGCTGCTATTTGGGCGGTTGTGTACAGAACACTATTTTGGGGCTTGAGACTGATAAAAGTGGTTTGAGCTTTTCTTGCTCCACTTTGACTAATAACCGTAAAATTTTCCCTCCGACTGGAAATCTTTTGGGCGATCTGTTGACTATTGTTTATAGTAGCTGAGGCATAAATGTATTTTAGTTGTGATAAATTGCCTCCTGCTTGTTCTATTATTAGTTGAGTGCGACGATTAAGTAAGGCAAAATTAGCCCCAAAAATTCCACTATAGAAGTGAAGCTCGTCAATTACTATAATGGAAACTTTGCGTAAGGTTTCAACGAAATTGTAGTTATCAAATTGGTAGTTATTAAGCTCATGATGCCATACATCGGGGGTAACACAAATAATAGAGGGTTTGTGTGTATAAAGTTTTTTGCGTTCTTGGGATGGAGTATCGCCATTAATATTGAGAATAGCAGGGCGAATTGACTCTGGTAAAAGGTTTACAAATTCCCTGATTTTTTCTTCTTGGTCAAATGCTAGGGCTTTGAGGTTGAAGAAAATGATACAGGAGTTCCCTTTGAAACATTCGTGAATGACTGGAAGTAGGAAGGATATGCTCTTGCCACTAGAAGTTGGTGTTTCAAGAATAATATGATTTCCTTGATTGTACGCTTCCCACGCTTCAATTTGGTGAGAGTATAATTGATTTATTCCTAATTGCTTAAGCACATTATTTACTGCTGAATGCATGCTATCTGGAATTTGTTCCAGGTTAGCTGCTTGTTCAGGTATTACATCACAGTAGGAAAGTTTATTTCTACCTTCTATTTCAGTAGCTATTTCTTGATATATTAGACTTTTTGAGGTTGGTGTATGCTGAATTTGGGAAAGATTTCCTTTCTTTATTTCTTCCTCCCAATTGAAGATAGTTTGGCTAATTATGCCTTTTCGGAAATAAAGGTTATCGCCGATAATTGCACTAACTTGAATTATTCCATACTGCTTGGAGTAGATACTACGACTTGGTTGTAACCACTCTGGTCGGTTGCTCATAAAAACTACCTACTTGTTGTTTTTAACAAGTAAGCGTCAGTGGTTGTAGTGGTTTTATGCAGATTTGACTGTATTATTTTAATCGCCTGGATATACTCAGACGATTTTAATGGAACTGCCTACGCCGCAGTAGACAACATCACTAATTATATGACTAAAGTTGATTTTCAAAAAAATAATCTTATAGGGCTAGGAGCACTGTTTATTAGATACTCAATATAAATAAATTTATGATATAAATAATCAGAATATTTTGATTTTAATACCTTGTATTTAAAATACCAATAGGTTTTGGCTTTATAAAATTTTAATATGAATGAGTGAATTTTGATTAAAGACAAAATCAACTTGACCATTGGAATAAATAGGTTAATTTAGATTATGTATATAGATATTAAATTATGAATTCTGCTGAACAGAAATCTCAAGTTGAACTGCTAATTGAGCGGGCAAAGGAAGAGAAATTTAATGATAACGAGATTACTGTATACGACGATTTTTTTGCTGAAGGGGATATTAATAACCCTGCCAAGATGACAGAGCAAGATACCATTAACTTTATTAAGTTCTTAAACCGTTGTGATGCGTCGAACGAATTTGTAGCAAGCGCTTTGACTCGATTGACACAGGTTGCTCCAGCGAGTGTAGTGTCGCAAATACTAGAAAGTGATGTAGATGGAGATGGTTTAACTTTAGCTCAAGAGCTAAAACTTGGGACTAAGGCTAATGAATATAATACGTCAGCCCGAATAGGTGCTGCGCGTCAACAGCAATATCAGGCATTTCCATCCAAGGATTCTGATTTTGAACTTTAAGTTTTATACAGTTTTTTTCTAGCAATTATTGTTACTTATAAATAGCGATATTCTGCCCTATGCCACACCATACCCTGTATACGGACGCTTGTAGGGCGGATGTAGTCCCAAGACAATATCTTCCTTTGATACCCCTGATACCCCCATCTCTACTAATGCTTGAGCAATATCTAGCTCAGTCGTATTGCGCTGAATCCAAATCTTGCCATCTTTAATATCCAAATGGATAAAACAGTTATATACTCGCTTGAGTCCTTCCCAACCAACATCCAGCAATTGATAATGGTCATGTTCTGTATCAAAAACCAGCTGACACTCAACATCTGGGTTACTATTTTCCGCAGATGCCTGTTCAGTTAGTAACTTACGGATGCATTGGCGGTAGTATTCTATTCTCTCCATTCGATAACCTCCTCTTTAATTGGGTCGTAGACCACGAGCTTTAGTTGATAAAACTTGACCGCTTCTTGAACAAACAGTTCTTGGAAGAACGTTTTAAAAGTATCAAAAGGGACTGCCAGATAAAGCGTCCGGTCTGGTTCTTTCATTTGTAGGGCAAGCCGATAATTGAGAAACTGTCCCAAAGCTACGTGAAAGTCAGTGATTGCCGAACTATTTAGAAAACTTTTTACTTCAACTGCGATTTTTCGCCCTGCTTTCTCAGCTCCTAATATCTTTTCTGCTGCTAAATCAATCTCGAACTTCACACCTTCAATTTTTATTATGAGCGGATCGGCTGTAATTATCCACCAAAATTCAAAGGGCGGGTGCCCCTGGCTTTAGACCTTGTGATTATCCACATTTTTCTCAAACTGGCGGTCGCTATAAAATTGGATTTCAAAACCCTGATTATTGCGTGACTATTCTCAATAAATATTGATAGATGACAATCAACCAGAGACCTACAAACCCTAATAAGCGTAAGGTTTCTAGAAGATGTGGGTAACGACAAGGGCTTTAGACATGGGGGTAAAGCCTGAAGGGGAATTCATTAAGAGTTGGTGATATCTCAAAACGCATAATTGTAGCCGTCCTTTTTGTGAATGTGTGTGCAATATTTGTGACTGATGTCTGTCACCCTTCCTGACTTGGTGGCAATATCAAAACTACCCCTAGCACGGCACAAAACACGACCAACGTGTGTACCCATTCTTTTTCCTGACTTGACATGTGCCTTAACAATATCGCCAGTTCTAAAGCCAAAATGAACCTGTTTACGTTCACGGTGTCTAGCAGGAAAGCCGTAGCGATCAGTACCGCACATTTGACGAGTACCCCAACCAGTTGCTTTAATCCTTAACGGTTGATTGGTCAGCAACTTAATATTGTCAACATCACCAACGCACGCGGCATCAATCCAATGAGATTTATCAAAGCCAAGCCGAGTCCGGTTGTATTTTGTTTGCCCACCCGTACCCGTTGTTGTAGGCAGCATCTGTTTTAGAGTGCGGTACAACATCCATCGAGTAGAGTTAACAGCAGCCGTATCCTTTAACGGTGCCAACGAGAGGCGCTTAATTTTCTCCAACCGAGTGCAATCCTTTTTGAGAAACTCGTCAACTGACTTAGTTCCCTTTTTCAAGTTGCACCTTTCACAACTGAGGGTGAGGTTGGATACCCGGTCGCTACCACCTTTGGCGCGTGGGTGAATGTGCTCGATTTGCAATGGGATATCTTGTTTATCGCAGTAAGCACATTTGCGTTGCCATTTCTCTAGAAGGTATTGCCTTACTTCGTAACCCGCTAACTCTCCTCGCTGATACTCAACACCATCAATCTCTGGATTCTGCATCTTCTGGGTGTCGAACTTCACTAACTCCATCACGATGTTGGTGACGGGAGCATAGCGACAAAGACGCTTAACCCAAGTTTGGATGGTCAACACACGATGCATTAATGATGGGGCTAACCATCCATCTCGACGATGTTTAGGAACGGGTTTTTTGTTACGTTTTCTAAACCATTCATGCTTTTGCGGTTTGCGGTAACGAGTTTTGCGGTTGCGTCGTCCTCGCCGTAATGCGTTTCTGGACGAGAGCGACTCTTCAATTTGATAACCTCGGTGCTCTAATTCGGCACACCAAATAACTGACTCGTTGTCTAAAAGCGCGATGCCTGTAGTTTTACTTCCCGGATCTAACTTGATAGTTAGTGGTTGTGGACTTGGGTTTTTAACCGCGTGTTTTAGGATAATACAAAATGGGTATCGTCTAAACACAGCAGCTTTACCCTTAGTCAGTAACTCCCTTGCACGTCTTGGTGTAACCGGGTTTAGGGGTTGTTTGTTAGTGTCAATAACGAAAACGTAGTTTTGCATTGCTGCAACTCGTGCATGGTAATGTGTGCTTCGACATTGTTTAGGGTCGGTAACTATCCAAACGACACTGGTTTATTCTCCGTAAGCCTGTTTAATCGTTCAGTTCTAGGATCACGGGACTAGCGAGCATCCCTGAGTAGGAACTTTAACACTTGCCCTAAACGGATAGTCTGGTCAGGTGGAGTTAACCACCAAGCCCCTTATCTTCAGACATGGGGTTGGCACTCAACTAGAGAACCCTGACTCTTCCTTCAGTAGTGCTTGTTTGACAGCAGCATGAAATAGGTCTTTTGCTGACATCTCTCCTCAGTGTGCTTTTAACTTTATCTTATTGTATGTAACTAAAAGTGATATTTGCTACATACTAAACCCGAAGATGATATTTATTACATCATTTGGAGAGATTTGAAATTTGCGAGCAATACTATTTATATTAGCTTCTCCGTTCATGTGTTCTTGTAGTATTAGCTGAATCGTTGATTCAGATATCTTTGCTTTTTTACCCTGACCGATGCTAGTATGATAGCTTTTAATAAACTCGTTTATTTCTGCTCGTTCAAGTTCTTGCCAACATTTTTTACGGTTGCTCCAAAAACAATTCCCAGGTGCATAATTTCCGGTGGCATCTATACGGGCGATGATTGTATTTTTGGGAGCAGTTCCCATATCTAGTAAGAACTGGTTAAAATCATCTTTCCAAGCTGGATGTACCTCTATTCCACAACCACCATGTTTTTTATAAAAGGGGTGATTTTTGTTATAACAAACCTGTTTTATATAATTCCATGAGTGGTATTCTCTTGAATTTTCTGATGTGATTTTGATTGCTTTTTTTCTTCTACATCCGCAGCTATTAGTATTACCAGCAATTAGACTGTGTTTGTAGACATATTTCTCTGTTCCACAGCTACAGCGTACTAAAACTTTGACAAATCTACCTGGTTGTTGTATTTCTGTGTTGTCAATTACTGTTAGTTCGCCGAAGGTTATTCCTACTTCTATAAGATTTCCTTTCTTAATGCAGCCGCAGCTTTTTGTTTTACCATTAAGAAGATTGTACTTGAATACTCCTCTTTCCGTACCGCAAGCTGTACACTGACATAGTATTTCTGTCCCTTGGTTTTTAAGTACTTGCCAGTAACCAAATTTTTCTCCTATGTCAATAGTTCGACTATGCATATTTACTAATAATTATTAATATATTTGTTTTTATAAAAACATGATGAATTAGCTGATTATTGATTGATAGAATAGCCAGTTAACTATCATTTTATATCTTGAGTTCGAGTTGTTTGGATGCAGATAATTTGTCTGTTAACCACCTAATTTGCTGTCCAATACCCAAACCTTCCATTGGTGTCCTAATAACGTATTTGTGCGCCTTTAATATAGGAATTACTTGCTTTTGATACAGCTTAACAGTAAGGAAGATAATTTCTGTATCTGGGTTGGTTTTCTGCATGATTCTGCGGGCTACTTCCTGCGCCCACTGCTGGTGTTCGTTTGGGGATAGGGAACGGGGGGATAAATCGTAGGGCGAGATTATTTCTTCTGGTTCCAGAACTTTATATAAGGGAGAAAGGATTTTCCATCCCCCTTGGCTTTGGGCATACTTGCGACAAGCCTGGAAGTGCTGGGAGCAATAAACTTCCTTCGCCGCTGCTTTTTGATTGGTTTGTTTCCCGCATCCGGCGACAAGGTAAAGAGTTTTTGGTTTACTGAGATAGTGATAAGTTGCCAGTAGCGAGTTAAGGTTGTGTGCCAACCGCATAATGCTTGCTGGGCGGTTGTTTATCTGCTGAGGGTTTATGCGATGACTTCGTGCGATCGCACAAGTCCGACAGTTGCACCTGGTTGCTTGATGCATTGGACATCTAGTCAGGCTTTCCCCATTGTTGAATAGAACTGTGTTGCTGCTAAAGGTTTCTCTAGCGTGTGTTGAGCCATCAAAGCTAATACCCATCTCAAAAAAGGTTTTGGCGTATTGCGGCGAGCAGAGTCCGAAAATGTGGAAGTGGATGCTTTTACCTTGAGAACGTATCTTCTGAACGATTGTTTTTATAATGTACAGGTTTGTTGAATACTCTTTCGCTTGCTGTGCTAGTCCTCCTATTCCGAAGTGCTTATAACCAAATTGGTATAGTTTAACACCATACTCTATTTTCTCTTGGAGAGAGAGTCCATGAATGACGGCGAGGGGTGTTCTACCGGGCAGTTTTTCCTCCGCTATCTTGATAAAAGTCTGTGCCTGTTGGAGATTATATTACCGCCGCCAGTCAATATTTCTAAGCAGTAGATTATCGGGGCAAGTTACAATATCGCCAGGGCGGCTGCGCTCTCGATATCGGTTGGCTGCATAATGTGCGTTAACATACTGTCCGTCGATGGTGGGATAGTCTTGTTCCCGGTACCCAAATGCACCACAGTCGTGGATGATTGGACTATTTTTGGGGATTACTTCAGGTTTTATTGTTAGCGAACACAGCCATCCAGTGGGCTGGTACTCAGTTAGTTCCCATATTCCGACTTTCTTATTATTTAACTTAAGATAATCTCTTTTTCCCAACACCGCATCAAAACCTGCTTTCATCATTTTAACCCAATTACTCACTATTAAAAAAGCGAGTATTGGCCGTGGTAGTAAAGAAAAATTACCTGTATTTGCATACAGGTTTCATAGAATTTTAGAGTTCTAGATACAGTTGAAAATTGGGATGAAGAGAAAGTTTTTGCTTGATACAATCTAGCTTTCTGTTATATCCATAATTGGCAAGTATCATCTTCTTGAACTCTTCTCTTGTGGCTTTAATATCTCGAAACAGCTTGCTAGTTGGATAGCAAAATGCAGACTGCTGGCGGCTGTAGAACCATACAAGCTGGTTAATTTTGTAGATATCATCGCTATCAAGCAGACAGTAGCTAATTTGTTGGTAAAAGTTTTCCAGTGTGCATGGACGACGTTTTGCGGTTGTCCTAATATCAACCAGGGTATTTCCTACTAAGATTTGATAGTCTGCACCTCCGATCAATTCGCTTAGTGAAAATGAACCATTGCAGATGATTTTACCTGGAGTTATTTGATTTTTAACTGTTTCCCAAGCATGGGGTAATATGCCGATAATTTGTGCTGTATCTTGGATGGTAGGTAACCACCTGCTGAAATATTTAGCTTCTGGGTTTAGACGGTTTTCTCCTTGGAGAAATGGTTGGAGTATTTCGTGGATTTCTCTAGTCCGAACATAATTTTCTAATGTACTCAGTATCATACACTTGAGTGCTTCTTCTTCGAGGGAGTTGGACTCTGCAATACAGTAGTCAAATGCGTGTTCTATTTTTAGCAGTTGTGCGCCTGTAAGTGGTATGCACCCCTTGTACCAGTCTTTCTGGTTGTAAATTAGTCCTAAGTATTTGCTGAGTGCTTTGCTTACAGCATTTCCCGTAAGTGGGAAGTCTGTCCCCTCTGCTGGTTGAATAATTTGCTGTTGAAATAATAATTGATTGTGGCTTGTGATGATCCTTGCTACTGCTGTATTAAACCTTTTATCAAACCACTTTCTGATGGGTGACTCTTTATTATTTAATTCTGAAGTTAAACTCATACGGCTAACTAGTTGTTTTTGATCTAACTGCGTCAGCTCGCATGTAGTGATTTATATTTTTTTGCTTTTAACTAGGATGAAGTTTTGTTGAATTTCAACCCATCACTAGTGGGTTTTCACGCCCTATGATTCCCAAGGGATTTCTGCGGTGAAACGTCACATTTCTATTTCTTTGGATTTCCCTTGAGGTGTAGCAGCGGCGACTGTTTGCTTTTGAGGGAAGCTAACAACCTGGGTGGGGGTAAAGTGCTGTTTGATTTCTTCAGCCCGCCATTGTTGCAAGTCCTGCATGATGTATTTGAGGGGGGTGAACTCGATGATGCTTTCCCCAAGCCTTTGTGCCTCGTTTGTTTTGTGGGTCATGATTTTGAGGTACATTTCCCGCTGGTCTGCAAGCGGCAACTTACCATCGTTGTCTTTAAGCTTTTGCAGGATTTCCTCATTACCCTGGTTGACCGCCTCTCCCCAGGCTGGACCTCCTTTTCTTGTCATCTCTGCCCACTCTTGAGCAATGTAAGGATGTGCTTTAACAGGGATATCACCTGCACTTTGGATTTGTTGGGGTTCTTGGACTTGTGCTGTTTGTCCGCCCTCGAATATCTGTTCAAGATTGAGCTTGCTGGCATTTTGGGCAATAAACTTTACCTGGTTGATGTCATAATCGCTGATATTCATCTTGGCGACTTCTTTTTTTATCCCCTCCTCTGTTTTGGTTAACTCGAACTTGACTAATTCCTGAGTACCCCTTTCCTCAGTTTTTTTAAATAATTGCAAGCTGGCTTTCTTGCCTTGGGGCTCGCGGGTACGCTTAATGGTAAATTCCCCTACAGTAAGTTCATCTTTCCCCACTGCCAAAAGTGTATTGTTGAGAGTGTCCAACATCTCGTTTTGTTTGAACACTTCTAGGGTTTTGATAGTGCCAACGGGAGCGAGACTGCCGAGGGTGTTAGCTACATCTCGGATGTCTGAAGTACTGAGATCGGGTAGCGTTCCCTTATCTTGCAGGTGTTCGCCTACCATCAGGAATTCTTGGCGTTCCACGCCTAACATTTCTTGATTGTGTTTGGTAAATTTGGGTTCTTTGTTTCCCTTACCGGGTTTGAACTCAAAGAGTGAATTTTTCCAAGAGTGAAGTTCGTCACTGCGGCGGTGAATGTTAATAGTGTCTCCCTCTTGCCGAATTACAAAGGCATCACTTCTATAAATGCGGGAACCATCCTGCTCAATGGTGCCGTATTTTTTTAGCATCTCGGTTGCAGCTTTGGCGATATCTTTGTTTTCGCCGTTGTAGCGTTCTTTTTGGGCTTGTTTGTTTTTTATCTCGTATACAGGTACTTCTACCTGGCGTGCCCACTGCTGCGCTTGTGGTTCTACCCTTGGCGTTTTTGCTACCTGTTGGTAAGTATACTCGGCAGCATATTGTTCCTCTTCCTCCAAACTTTCCTTTTTGGGGGTTGCGCGCTTTGCGATCGCGCTTTTCTCTTCTTCCTCAACGAGCTTTTTATTACTGGTAACTGGTATTTCTTCTGAAGTATAGTTTTCTTTATTTTCTACTTTTTCCTGAAGATTACTGCTGACAAATTCTTTGAGGTTTTCTTCTACTTTACCTGGCTGATTTTCTACTGTTTCTGGGGGTATAGTTGATACAGTGGACTCAGAATTTTCGAGATTTGAAGGTTGGTTATCTATATTAGTTTCAGATTGTAAATCGCTTTCCTGACCTTCTATAAATTCTTTAGTATCTTGGTAATTCTTGACAATATCAGATGAAGCAGGTAGTAACTTTACTATTGGTTCGTAAGCTACATCAATAATTTCATCTTGAGAAAGGTTTTTTGTAATTAAGTTAGTCCTACATTTACCTTCATCATCTTGTTCATAAATGATAATTTTATTACCTGAAGAGGTATAGGCAGTTATTTTAATAGCTGCTTCGTAATCTCCAGGTTGATTATCATCTAAATCTGGTACATCTTGTACTAGATGAATGGCAATAGTTTGGGCTTGAAAATCTGTTATTTGTGCGCCTTCTCCTTGGGTAATAACTTGATGATTTTGAGGGTCGCATAAGTCTATTTTTTGCCATTTGTAAGCTCCAGGGGTAGATTCATCGGGGATCAGATTGTAAGTATCCTTACCAATTGTGATTGCGATTTTATCTGCTTCTTCTCTTTCTTTAAGTATTTCCCTAATCTTTTTATAAGTCTCAATCAGGATTTTGGCTAAATCTAAAGCTGCTTGGCTGGTGGTACTGGTTATTTGAAGATAGTTATCTGTTATTTTTTGTTGCTGGGTGTCGAACATGGTGGTTTTGGTAATCTATCGAGAAATACTGATAAGTTTTGTATTTATCATGAGAAAAATTCCTTATAGCTATCCACAGGCAATGGTGCATTTCCTGCTTGTACGGGTGCTTGGGGAATCGGGAAACGCTTATCTACCTCTTTTATCCTAATATCTAAATCTTCTTGAGTTGGTCGTTTTTGAGTACTTTTACGAGCAAGCTTATTGATAAGTTTGTCCCAATTTTTGCTGTTTTCTTCCTCCAGTCCAATGATATATTTTGGTACTTTAATATTTTTTAATATGGGTACAGAACCCTCTTTTCTATTATCATAAGCAGGGTTAATAAATACGCATTTACCGGGTGGTAACTTGAGAAACTGAGCAGGCTCAAATAATTTCCGAGTTTTCTCTTGGTCGGAGATTGAAATACTAGTTTTCCCCCCGACCATTGACCGGGATTTCTGCTTATATTTAATTTCTTCTTCACCAAGGTAAGCACTAAAAATCCTTGCGGATTCTTCTTCACCTGGGTTGAACACAAACTTTGTACCGCACGCACCGAGGATAGCTTTGGCGATTTCCTTACCATAGATTTTTTCTAACTGTCCCATGTTTTGCCAACCGAGGATACCGCAGAATCCTTCAGAACGTGATTCGTTGAGCCACTTAAATAAGTCTGGTAAGAAAATTGACGGCAGTTCATCGACAGAAACCACAAGCGGCCCAGTTTCTTTCCGCTTTTTGGCGATACTGCGGGCGACGGTCATATGCATAATAGAGGTCATCAAAGGACCCACTGCATCTCTACGTTCCCTGTCCAACCCAAATATAATCATCTGCTTCTTGCCTACCTCCAGTGGCAAGGTAGTCTTACCAATAAAGCAACCGAGAGTGTTTTTCGCCATGAAGCGGGTAAACATTAAACTAGCGGTACCTGCGATACCGGCGATGGTCTTTTCCGAGCCAGCCGAGCTAAATAATTGACCAAAAGCTATCCGTATCCACGGGTTAAGGCTAGCAGCCATTAGGCGTTCGACCATCTTTTCGCTCGACAGGATAGCCGCTGCGGTCATAATGTCTGCGTACTCACCAAACTCTTTGGTTAGCATTAAAATAGCCTGCGTCAACTGGTCGCCGGCGGGGCCAAAGAATGCATCTTCAGAGGCATTTCCTAACAGGCGGAAGTTTTTGTTGATAACTGTAGCTAACTGCCGTGCAGTCTCAGCATCACTACTGTCGCGTAAAAAATCGATTGGGTTACATACCTCCGATTCAGGAAATCCCGGTGCGAAGATATGTACGTCATACCCCTTTGATTTAGCGTAACTGGCGATTTTGGCTTGACTGGGGTATTTAAAATCGTATATAATAATACCAAAACCTTGGTCAATTGCTGAGTAAATCATCGGGTTAATAGCTGAGAAAGATTTACCGCTACCAGGTGCACCAATTACGGCAGTCCCGCGTTGGACATCGGGTACATAAACAGGGACTCCCCCACTCCCCTTTGGTGGTTTTTGACCTTTATATCTATGTACTCCAATATACAAGCTGGCACTGTCGTATTTAGGAGAAGTGATTTGTTTGAGAGCTTTTTTCTTAGCTTGGGCGGTTTCCTTTGCTCCACCCCAATAGCTAGTAGCAAGCTTGCCTTTTTTGCCATTACTAAAAAGCTGTAAAAGCAACAATAAGCCAATTCCCCCTGCAAGTACCAAGCCTTGGGGTGAGATTAGCTTATCTGTATATTTACTAAAGTCTTGATTGCTGCTTTTTTTATCAGCCTTTACTTCCCTAACAGTTTTAGTTTTGGCTGTTGCCAATAAGTAATTCATAATTAATATGCGTTAATTTTGCATAAGGAAATCGAAGAAATATGCGATTTTTTCATTGCATATTTCCTCGTATTTCGTATTGGTGTGTTGAGGAGATTGAGGAAACTTAGGGGGTTACTTTTTTGGGCACGCTGAGGGGAGTACCAAGGATAATTGGATCTATTTCCCGATAGGTGAAGAAGGGAACGGGGCCAATGAAGTAAGGCGAGCAGCCTAAATCAATCCATCCACGCTTGCAGATACGGAAGAACATTGCGGTGCTAATACTGCCGTCCGCCTCGTTAATGTCCCAAATGACTTGTTTGAATGATTTGCCGAAGGGATGTCTTCCTGTAGGTTCTTTTCCGCCGTTAAGGTTCCCCAAAATGCCGAACCCGCCTTTTACCTTTTGGTCTTTACCAGACATCCACTGTGCACCAACGACTATATCACTCCCCGAAACTTCGATATGACCACACCTTTTCTCGCACGAAACGTTGAACCCAGCTTGATAGCTACCGCTTATTGATTTCCAGCGTCCGCTTTCAAGCGAACCGAGGGGTAAGTCTACCTTGCCGATAAAGCTAACATCGGGAATTGGTACATTGGGGAACTGGTCAAACGGAACATCAACTAATCCTGGAACCTGATCAATTGTTGTGTTTTGCCAGTTCGTGAAGTCTTTTAGCTGTGCATCCTCAATGCCAGGGATGCTGGTTAGCTTATACTTATCGAGTTTGACATACTTACCGAGTTCGGCTTCTCCCAGTTCGGGATAGTTGTCTAACACCTCACCAACAGTTTGGTAATCTGCGGCGTTGCCTGTAACTTTGGTTACTAGTTCTTGAATTGGTGGGATTGCTCCCACTTCCAAATCTTCTAAATTAGGAATAGATAAAGCAAGGTCTTCGAGTGTTTGCCACTTTAGTGTCTCAAAGTCAGATAGTTTGAGGTCTTTGAGTTTAATACCTGTGATGTTGGCGATGTCTTCAAGCGTGAAATCTTCAATATTGAACTCAGTTGCCTCAAAATCGCCTAATTCCATGACTTCGGAAAGGCTTTGTCCGGCACTCCAGGTGCGGCTTTCCTTCATCCCAGGATTGTTGATATTGGGGAATTCAACACTACCCCCTTCCCCAAACTTCATATTTTTGAACGTGATATTACTCCAATCAGGAGTAGGTGCACCGTTGACGTATTTAACTGCGATAGGTTGTTTATTGGCGGTTTTGGCTTGTTTGGTAAGATTAACCGAATGATTCAAATTTGAATACTTCGATGCAACTGTCTGGGCTAAAGCTTTCTCTCCAAATAGAAGGCTACCGATATTGTAATTACCTCCAAACCGGATTAACCCGTGCAGGACGAGTCCTGCTATCATCCCGGCAGCCATGAGATACCGCCATGTATTCATTTTTTGTTCCCGCCATTGGTATCCCTTGCTGGGTAAGTTTTTCGGTTGGCTGGCTACTTTTGTTTGTACCGGGACAATTGCGGCTATTTCATCATTTACTTGGATGGTTTTTTTCTGTTGGTTTATTTCTTCGTTTGTAATATATATTACTTTAATTATTTGGTTGTCTGTTGCGAAATCTCTGGTTTCCATAGTTATCTCTTGCTTTCAACAACTAGATTCGGCGATGTAGGTTGTCCAAGTTGGGTATTATTTGTATCAACGTTGAGAGGAGGCATTTCTATGAAGCGTTTTCCTCCTAGCGACATGAGTTTTTCAACCAACTGCATTGATACTCCGGCATTGCTGGCGGCGATGACTAGTTCCTCTCCTTGGGAACGTAACTCAACAAGTTGATTCAGCCGCTTCCAAAGTTTGCTATCCACAGTAATCCACTGCTTATAAAGTGCAACTTGCATTCCTTTGGCGATATACCTGCTGTCAGATAGGGCGAGATAACTAACTTTTGGTTCTACCTGTTCAGGTTTGTTTGGTGTTGTATCGCCAATAATTTCAATTTGGCTGTACTGTGGTGCGCCAGTGCCTGATACTATCCGAAAATGATAAGATTTGCGCGTTCCTCCAGCTTCGGTGATTACCGTCATGTGTGCGCCGTAGGAAGCTGGTGGCAAACCAGGTATTTTGACTTTCTCGATCCGGCGGATGTGTATAAATCCAGCCCCTGTACTCTTCCCAGAACATCTGCCTAACCCTTCCAAGCATCCATCTACATCAAAAACAAACTTTGAGGGGTCATCCAACCAGATTTTCTTGATAGTTTCTCCGGTGCGGTAAAATGAAATCGATACCCCATGCCCGGGCCAGACTTTAACTGTCTGCAATTTGGCATTTTCCCCTGACACCTGGGACGCTGCAACTTGACGGATAGTATTGGCCAGTACAACTTGATTTAGTGTAAGTACAGAGGCGATCGCGCAGGGGGTAATTAAACTAAAGCTGTCTATATATCTGAGTTTCACAGTTTGATTGACCTATCGACTTTAATAGTAACTCTGGTATTTTTAGGTACATACCAGACGTTAGGACGGCGGTTGATTTCATCAGTGGCACGCTCTGTCCGCTTGCTAACTGTTTCGCTAAGTTTGCTAAAGGCACCTTCAAGGAAGGCAGCTGCAAGGTTGCTGTTGTTATTGCGGCTGCGGGTTCTTGTCCCACCTAAAGGCAAATCTTCTGTGACTTCTTCATCCGGCTGGTTGATAATTTCCCCTACCTTGGCAAGACCAGCTATTGTCCCCAAGGTGGCGTCATATTTGGCAATTTCAGATCCCTTGTCGTCGTGAGGTCTGGCGATTAGGGGTGAACCTGCCTCTCCCAAAACTGATATCGTTCCGGGTGATACTGGATACTCGGTTCCATCCTTAAGGATGGCTGTGACTTCGGCACGCACGCCTGATGTGCTATCAACCGAAATCATGGTGATACTTAAGAGCGTTCCTGCCCCAATGGCAATCTCACCAGTATTGTTATAAAGAGGTTCGTCCAATTGGGCGACAAATCTGAGCGTATTTGTCTGCTCCTGCAAACGACTGTTATTGTTGGTTTCGGGCATAACGAGCGGGGTGATTAGGGTTGCGCTTGCAAACGAACCAACAACTAGATACTTTGGTTGTTTTTCCTCTAGAATTTGGGCTTCTTCTGGCAGGTAACCAGATGCAACTTGTTTAAGCTGATTGTTCTGTTGATTACTAGCAAGACTGGATTTTAAGGTATTTTCTTCCAAGCTAGTTTGTACTTCTTGCAAGAAGCTATAAATAACTGGCACGGCTTGATTGTTCTGTCCGTCACTAGTATTTGTATATTCTGGAGTACTGTCGTTTGTATTTACAGGTTGCCAACGCGGGCGAAGTTCTTCAACTTGATTAGAGGTATTGGTAACTGTTTCGGTATTCTCGCTGCGGCGGCTACGGCGACGACGAGAGCGATTGGTATTTTGTTGTGCTGGACTTACTGTTTCTTCAGTTGCACTCACTTCTTCTACTGTTGTGTTTGTGGATTCGCTTACAGTAGTGCTGGCTAACGTATACTCAACCCGACCAACCGAACCTAGACTACGCAGGCGTTCGAGCTCGGCGAGGGGGTCTTTGGCAATGGTTTGGTTGTCATTAGCTGTTTGTTTGGTAACTTTTGCCAGTAGATTGGGAGCAAGGCTGGAACTCTTAGGAGAAGGATTTTTTGGCAAAGGGGCGCTAGGACGCAGAGATGGTATTGGTTGGGAAGCGACTTTTGTGCGTCTTATCCCAACTGGTTCAGGGTCTTGTTTCCCATATACGTGCCTTCTGGAAGTAGGGGTAGTTTGCCCTGTAACTACCTTTTGTTGTCGAGTAGGGCGCGCTTTTTCTTTAGATTTATCCTCCTCAATATCTTCCACTTCGTCTTCCTTCTCGCCTTTTTTACCATTTAACGCGTCGAGTTCTTCTTGCTGTTTGGCGAGAGCGAGTTTGGCGTAAATATCCCCTTCTTCTTTTTCAGATGAGGTAACTGTGGGAGTGGAAGTAGGGATTACTTCTGGTTTTTGAGCATTATTGCCACCGCCGTTTATCATCCCGTTGAGAACGACAAACATGAGTATAAAACCTACTCCAAACGCACCTCCGATGATACCCAATCTTGACCAGGGAGATGTGACAAAATCGTGTTTGGTTTGTACTAATGCAGGGTCTTCTGCTTCAATTTCCTCTTCGTCAATTACCTCATCTTCCGTACTTGCTATTCCATCTTCTACAGGTTTTTTATCTTCATCAATTGGTAGAAGACTATCTACAGAAGAAAATTTATGATGATTTGGAGTGTCGTCTTGTAACTGCAACATATTTTTATTGAGTAATTACTAATTACTTTTCTTTTTTACCGAGGTTATAATCAACGATTTGGGTAATCTCCAGACCTGAGCGTCTAGCTAAATGAATTTTTTTATCAAATTCGGTTGGTTTGGCTGGCAACTTGGGAGTATCAATAGCCTCGACAGTAATTGTTTTGTTGAAGGTGATTCCTTTACCTTGGTTTTCGCTTCGATTAAAGCTTACCAGCGTACCGATATAATCAACTTCCCATCTTCCATCTTTAATTTTTCTGGGTTCGGAGATATGGCGAGTTACGAGTGAGACTTGAACTTCACCGTTAAATACACCACTTGGAACAATTTCTGCTAATTTTTTAATAAAATTTGCCCGAAAATCTTGATTTTCAGATAGTGCAAATGCTGCTTCCCAGGCTCTAGTTGGAATTTTTTTTCTGTTATTTCTTTTTGTCTGGATATCTATTCCTTTATCCTGTTTGGTGATGTTTTCACCATTTTCGGTTGCTTCGATAATTCCGTTCCAACCGAACATTTTAATCATGCTATCTGAGATAAATCTTTTAATAGTTTCGTCATCACGTTCGTAGGGGCCGACAAATCTTCCAGGGGAGATAGAACCATCTTGGAGTTGAACAACTGTCATGCCTTTGACATAACGGTTTGTACCAGAACTTATTCCAAAAACTATAAATTGTAGTAGAAGAGAAAGTATGCCTGCTCCTGCACCTACACCAGTTGCGATCGCAACTGGTGTTGAAGTCGATTGACCGTAACTGAGGAGGCGAAGCGGTTGCGATTTTGTTTTTGATTTAACCATAATTGATTAATCATTTACCTTTTGAGGCGATAGATTTAGATACATTAATTGCAATTGAGGAACCACTCGTTGCGGCAGCACTAGCAACTTGTGTGGCAACTCCGACTGTAAATTCAGCTGCTTTGCCTAATCCTGTCCAAACTGCGAGTCCGCCACCAGCAGCTAATGCAGATGCAAGTATGGGAGAAAACACACCTACAAATAGGAGAAAAATCATTGGCTGACTGGATTCAGATGTAGCGATTAATTGTCCGCACAGCCCGATCATGATGTTAAAGCAGAGTTTTGCCATTCCCACTGAGAAATAGCCAGTTAACCAGGCGAAAATTGGTTTAGTACCGTAGGGGAGTAGCGAACCACCTACTGCTAGTGGAGCAAGGAGAGCGGTTAGCAGCATTGTGAATTCGATTCCCCACTGATAGGCTACATTTAATCCGAGTAAAAGAACGCTGACGAAAGAGACGATTTGGTCACCAATGTAGCCAGTAATGCTTGAAGCTAATTTTGACCCTATCTCAGCAGGATTTAGACTTGACAGTGCATCTTTAGCTGCATCTAAAGCTGCTAGAGGTCCGAATTCCCAGCTTCCGGAACCAGGCGCATCTCCTTTAAAAAGATTGGGTGCGGTTTTTCTAAGTTCTTTTTCTGCTTGGTCAAAGCATTGTATTTTGTCTTCAGTTGTACCTGGCAAAGAACGGCAGCGTTCCATTGCTTTTCCTACTTGGTCTTTTAATAAAATATTTCCAACAGCTCGGTTATAAGCTACCTCTAGATTTGAGCCAGCTGCTGTGAATTTAAGTACATCGTTGTTGATAATATTGATATAACCTCGGATTGCAAGTGTTCCGCTTTTGAGTAATGCACCATTACTAGCTAGTAATCCGATCACAAGGATGGGCCATATCCAACTTGATAGGGCTTTCATGTCTTCTTGATTAATCCAATTTTTGGCAAGTTCTACCATGAAAAAGATAAGTGTAGCAAGAGCGAAAAAAGTAGCTACATTACACATCGAGATATATAAATTGCCATCAAGAGTTTCTTGCCAAAGTTCATTAAAGCTTTCTGAAATCGTTTCACTAACATTGGCGGCTGTTTTTAAAAGGTCTTGTCCAAAAAAGTCGTCTGGACTGTAATAAAAAAAACCGAAGAAAATTAGATTCATCGTATTCTTAACATTTATCTGAACCATCTCTTAGAAAAACTAAGAGATGATTTGTAGGTTATTCCACCGCTGTTGATCTAAGATTGCTGTAACCAGATATTTCCATTAATTGACTGGACAGGGCGTCAAGATTTACATTTTCTCTTTGTCTTGCAGCAGCATTTTGTTCAGCGATTTGACTGAGCATCAGGTTAGTTTGCTGGGCATCGTGTCGTGCTTGCAGTCCGTCAGTACGGGATTGTCCCAACATTGAAACAATTTGTGAGTTTTGGGCTGCAATTACCTTGAGGATGTTTTGTGAAGCATCCATTGTTTGTGCAGATTCCGCGAGTTCTTTTGCCTCGGCTACAGTTTGTTGGGTTGCTTCAATTTCCTTTTTGGTACGTTCCTGCCCTTGCTCTCCCAGGACACTTTCAACTGTGGCGCGGGTGGTTTCGCGCTCTAGTTCGTTTGCTGCCGATACTGCACCCTCAACGGTATTGCTTTCGTTCCAGAAACCCTTTTGTTTGAGTTGCTCTTTGAGCTTGTTGGCTGAGTTTACTGGATCGGGCATACCCATACTGCCAGTCGAGTTAGTAGTAGCAGTTTTAGCCTCATTTTTGAGTCCACCCCAACTTTCATTTATTGCGGCGGTGATTTCGTTTTTAGTTTCTTCAAAATAGCTATTGAGTTCGCCCAAAATTTCATTAAAGAAATCTTCGATTGAGAATGCGTAACTAGGTGCAGATCCAATCAGGGTAATTATCCCAATTATCGACCCAATAATTAATCCTTGCTTGGATTTGAGCTTTAATTTTTGTTTCATAATCTACTTACTAGTTATGGATGTGGCAGTTAATTTAAGCCACTTGTTTAGAGTTTTCGTCTAATGTTTTTTCTTCTGGAGTTTGTACTTTTAGTACTGGTTTTTTATTATTTGAATTTAATAGTTCTCTAGTTTCTGCTGTTGGTTCTTCTTTACGAATCATCTGCACGTATGCTTCGGAGAATTTCACCATTCCCAACATGGGATTATCTTTATATTTATTGAGATATAAGGTACGTAATTCTTGCTCGCTAGGGTTATTCGCTACTGCTGCAAGCAAGCAATAAGCAGGGTAATACCGACAGAAGGTAAGTTTACCGTTGTCGTCGAGCAACCACTGCGAGTAAATACTTTCTTGTTTGGGAAAAAATGTTTCCGTGCTGTTGCGAGAGATGATTTCACTTGGGTATTTGAATCTTACTATAAATGGCTCTACTGCTGATGTTTGAATCCGACCAATAAGACGAGTTGTGAGGTTAGCAAAAATCTTGGGAGCAGACTTACTTTGGTAGATACTTTCAGGTTCTTGTGCCGATAAAATTACTCTAATACCAGCTTTTGCACCATTAGCGCACAGGCGACCAATTAGCTCGGCAATTGACTCAAAGGAGAACAAAATCGGCGCTTCGTCCAGGAAGAAGATACTTTTTGGACTTGATAATGCCCTTCTCAATGCAGCTGCATATGCTGATAGTGCCAGTACTGCTGCATCAGCTTCTGATGATAACGAACGTAAAGCAAATACAAGTAACTTTGCATCAGTTCTGAAGCTAGATGGACGGGCGATTGATTGCCCAACTCGGTTATTTAGCCAGAACTTTAATCGCAGTCTAACTTGGTCGAGTGCACCTAATATTTCGGTTGAATTATTAGTAATTGAATCGAGTTTGATATAACCGGGAGAACAAAAATTATAAAAGTCTTGGAGTGTTGGGATATCATTCCATTCTTGCGTGCCTACTCCTGATTCAAGTGCAAGTTTGTACCGCAATTTGATATCGTCGTCATTGAAGAAAGTCTCAAGACTAAGGGTAATTACACTTTCAATATTTGATATCATGATGGGACTAACCCCTAGGGGATTTGTCCCCAGCACCATTGTTATTAAAGTTGATTTCAAGAATTCCTTGAAATCGGTCATTCGCTCTTTAATTACTTCAGGTTCATACCCCCTTAAATCGGGAATCTCGAATAGGTTGTTTGCCTCTTTACTAATGTCAAAATACGCACCCTCTTCTCCAAAAAATTGCGTGTAATCTGTAAATGTCGAACTACCGTCGGGTTTGGGATAGTCAAGGGCAATAACGGGAATACCCTGAGCAAGGGCTGGTGTAAGCAATCCGGCAACTAGTACCGATTTACCAGCCCTAGTGGTACCGAAGACAGCTAAGTTTTTATGCTGGTTGTACAAGTCGAGGTGGACTGGTGTTCCTCCTTCTGAGGCGATTAGCTCAAATCCGGATTTATCACCCGTGGCTGTACGTACCACGGGCATGAGTCCGGGTACTTCAGATGAGAAGTAGGGGAGTCTGCGGTTAATGGGTTTGGTAAGTAGATTTTCCCAAATAATGGGAGTAGTTTGAAACCAAGTTTTCCATGCATATTCGAGTTCTCGTTCTACTACCGCAGGTCTTTTGAAGCAACTGGAAAGATATTTGCAAGCTTCGTCTAGTTGTTGACGTGTATTCCTATGGATACAAAATACAAGGGCGGTGTGGATGGGGATAGACCCTCTGAGCATGGTTTCTTGGGCTTTGACAGCTTCTTCGATGTTCATGTTGGCTTTGACATCGATGCTGCCTTTGTCCGCAGACATAGCGGATGATGTAATTGACTGTTTAGTTATTCTTTGAACCGCTGTTTTGGCAAGCGATTGGTTGGCTTTGCTAAGTTGGCAAATAATTTCGGTGTCGGAGATTTTTTCGCGAGAGAGGACTTCCCAGAGATATCGTAGTTGGTCGTATTCAGCTATCCAGCCTTGCGGTTTTTCGCTGAACTGAAGTACGCCGATGTACTTGTCTTGGAGTTTTACCCAAGCGCGATCAACAAAAGGAACAGACTGTTCCTTTTCCAGTACGAGGTGTCTGATGTGGAAGTCGCTGGTTTGTTCTTCTCTAAGTCCCTCGTCATTGAGGATAATAGGGTTGGGGATGGAGATTGGTTCTGAGTGGTTAAACTGTTTCCAAATAACTTCCCAAATGTCACCTGCTGTAAGTACTTTTGTTGATAGACCCATTGTGTTAGCGATAATTTGCTCCCACATTTGGAACCCGGATGTGAAGCTATCGCGGAGGATAGTTTCGATACGTTGGTGTCTAACTGAATGAATCTCTCCAGTAAATTGTTGCCAGTAGGTTTGCAGTTGCTTAATAGCTTTTTCGATAGGGTCGTTACTTTTAGTATCCTCGGTTGCAAGTACTGTGTAAGTACACCAGAAGCGGAGAAATTTGTTCTTGCGTACCCCTGCTTGCGTGAGTTCTCTTGCACGCAGGCGTTCTGACCTAATTAGAAGGGTTAGCTGTTCGAGGTTGCATGATGACTCAATTTTCCTTAGTTCTTGCTGTCTTGCTGTATCATCAGTGAACGAACCCATGTGAATGGTCAGGGTTTCGCGTTCCGGTAATTCTTTGAGTCCTCCTTCGATGTTCTCGAATATAGGTACAATTTGTTCTTCGGGTAGGGATGGGTGAATTCCCTGAATGTCGAAACAGAAGCGAACTTGAATATCTTCTTTCTTTTTAAGAATTAACGCACCGATATCTTTACGACCAGCAAGTGAGATGCTTGCAATTCCGGCCAAGTGAGTGATGTCTTCAAACGGAGTGAGGTTTTTGACTACTCCCAGTTGTTCGGTATTGAGGGATTTTCTGCCAATTTTTTCTTTATTTTTAGTTGGCTTTTCTTTACTCGAAATCATAGTTATCTAAGCGTTAATATTTCTTAAGAGAGAAAGATTATTTGCGTTTTTTTCTTGGTTCTGCTTGGGGGGGATTAACTAGCGATACGAAGGGTTTGTATCCCCGAACGATGCGGGGTGTACCGATAAACTTACCGAAAAAAGCTTTATTGGAAGATACTGTCCACCAGGTTGCCCATCCCCAAGCGGTTACTATTCCTGTTGCAAGCCAAGACTGTTGCATAAAGCCTTTGACTACCATGTAGGAGATGAGGGCGATCGCACTCCAAGGAACAACTTGGTCGGCAGGGAATGGCCCGAGGCGTGGTTGGTTTCCCAATACACGGTTGACAGTACGAAATTCCCGAACTCTTGTCATGATTACGAAGGGCAAAAGTCAGTTTTTGAATTTAAAATGAGTGGCACACTTCAAAAAAGTGCCACTCGTGTAGTGGCTTTTTTGACGAGTGGCTCCTCAGCCTGTTACCAGTCCTGCGAGCAAGTCTCCAACTACAACTGTGAGGGCAACGATAATTGGTGTGCGGGCGATTGTTTGCCAATCTTCGTCGTTTCTAGCAGCTTGAACGACCCGAATGAGACCAATACCAAGGTAAATTAGGAACAAACCGCGCAGTACTGCAAATACGTATCTAATAATGTCTTCGTTAACACCTGTAAAATACTCTGTGAAAAAGTCTTCTGCGTTTTGCATGAACTGAGCGTTTGCGGGTGCAGCGGCGATATCCAACATAAATACTGCACCTACCAAGCAGAACAGGACAGTATAGATATTAATACCATACTTGCGCTGCATACGCTCGAAGTTGGAAAGTAGGCTGTTCGCTTCCTTGGGCAGTAAAGCTACAATACCAGTTGCAAACGCGAGCGATGCCATTACCATGTGGTGGATGGAGATATCTGCAATCATCAAGCCAGTACCAACTGCCATCAGTCCGGCGATGCTGACGTTTTCTTTCCAATTGCGCTTTTTGCGGTGGATCTGAGTGGGATATCCGTATTCTTCCTCGTAGCTTTTAACGCGATCGTTTTCAAATTCGGATTCGTAGTATGTTCTCATATGGGTGAAATTATGGGATTAGAATTGCTTTTATCTTGAGAGAAGCCGTCGCAGAGATTTTCTTTCCAGTTCACTTCTAGGGTTTGATTAAAATCTGGAAAGCTTTGTTGCTTATGTGTTTATTCTATGAGGGACAATAATTTTGATACATCAGATTAATTGTTTAAGTTTTGATGCTATTTTTGCCTACAAAGTGTTAAAGCAAATTTAAATGCTAGTTAGATTGACAAAGCTAAAAATTTATTTCAAAACTATCTTTAAGCAAAGTAAAAATCCCTCAAATAAATATTTTGAGGGATTGAATGTTTTATTTTTATTCTTTTTTAGGAGAAACAGATAGATTACTTGTTGAAATTTATTTCGATATATTTACCAATTTTTAGTCCTAAAGAATCTGCACTACCAGCAGGTAATTCAATTACTTGATTTACAGGGTGAATTGAACTGTATTTAGGACATTCTTCAGTTTTGCAAGGAGGTGTATTTCTGACGATATTTTTAATTTTTCCATCTTTGAGAAATATCATGTCTAGTGGGATGTAAGTATCCTTCATCCAAAGTTTTACTTTTTCAGGTTTGTCGAGTACAAATAACATTCCGTGATTATTGGGAATCGAGTTACGAAATTTGAGTCCGTGGTTATATTCTTTTCTATCGTCTGCTAGTTCGAGTTGAACTGTTTGATTGTTGCTGGTAAAGGTTGCACCAATCGATAGATACTGGGGTTGGCGAGTCCAAAAGTAGTATGGTAAGGGTGAGAGGGCAGCAGTAAAACCGGCAATTGGCCCGGCAATATTAAGAATTTTGAGGAACAAGCTTTTCTCTGAAGTTTGTGCGCCTTTTGTTTGAGTACTGGTTTGAGTTGTTTGTCTTGTGACTTCCATAATCCTTCTTAGATAAATAAAGTGGTAAAGTGGCTAGAAAAAGAACTTGATGTATGCGATCGCTAACCAAAAATATCGATGTTACCAACGGCAAAGCGCGACGAATCGAGAGGTGAGCTAGGTAAAGCTTGTTGGTCAGCTTTGTTACGCATCGACTCAACTGTGTCAGCTTCCCTCAGGGCGAGAGGGTTAATTTGACGGCGTTCTTCGAGTAATGCTTCAATGGTTAGTTTGAGTGGGGGAAGTTTTTCTTCTGAGTAGATATCTTCTTTTACTGTTGAGCAGAATATAGTGCTGGCGGCGCGTTCTACAATTGTCTGAATTTCAGCACCCACACATCTATTGGTAGCTTTGAGGATTCTGCGCCACTCTTCTTCGCTCCAGGGATCG
This sequence comes from Chlorogloeopsis sp. ULAP02, assembly GCF_038404745.2. Lineage (NCBI taxonomy): Bacteria > Bacillati > Cyanobacteriota > Cyanophyceae > Nostocales > Chlorogloeopsidaceae > Chlorogloeopsis > Chlorogloeopsis sp. ULAP02. The sequence goes on from NZ_JAYKTT020000033.1 coordinate 33,022, forward strand.
CCGCCATTGCGGAAGCGCTCGTCAAATCGGGCAGCGTGCAGCTTGAAGATAGTATATCTTTCCCCATTGTTAGGCAGGTCTACCTTGAACAGGTAGTCGAAGCGTCCGGCGCGGGTAAGTTCCGGTGGCAACCATTCCATGCGATTGACAGAGGCAATCACTAGCACGTCGCTTGTTCTTTCCTGCATCCAGGTTAAAAGCTTACCTGCAAGGCGTTTAGCTAGGTCATCATCCCCGGCAAAACCCTTATCAAAGTCGTCAAAATACAGTATTATTTGTGACAATTTATCTGCTACTTTTAGCAGGCGTTCGAGTTTAATTTCGGCTTGATTGTCAAAACTGCGGAAATTACCCCAATCAACCATGATGAGGGGAATACCCATATTTTGCGAGCAGGCTTTCGCGGAGTGGGATTTTCCCGTCCCCGGTGGTCCCACTAGCATAATACCTTTTGGTACGCGCAAGTTGTATTGTTTGGCGCGAGGGGTCAGGAGGCGCTTAAACTTTTTGAATGATTCTTGCATGAGTTCTAACCCACCCAGTTGGACTTTGGGTGGGGGTAGGAACTCAATATCGTAGAGGCGGTTGAGGAGTTGGATTTTTTGTTTGAGGAGAGCGATCGCTACTTCTTCTGAGTTAATGAAGTCGGTGGTTTTTCTAACTTCCTTGAGTAGATTGAGTATATCTGATATGTACAACCCCATCCCGGCATTTGCTACTGTGAGGACATCTATTTTTGTGTATTCTGGGGGTAATACGCCTGCTTGAGTAAGTGAATTGATGATTTCGCTAACGTCAGGTAAATCTTGTTTCCAGATAAGAATCTCGGCGGCAATATCGCTACTAATATCAGCAGTTGCTCCTAGAATTAGGGCAATTTTACCAGTATTTTGATTGTAAAGTTTGATATTAATTAGTGAAGATTTAATCCACTCGGATACTAAGAAAAAATCAGTTTCTTTTGAGCTATTTTCCTTAATCCAAGGGTATATATTCTCGATAATTAGAACGCCGCTTTCCTGGTATTCTTTCCAAAAGCTGAGTACGTGAAAATAATCTTCTTTATTGTATCTTGGCTTGGGCGTGTATTCAGCAAAATCTCTGATTGCTAGTTTTGAGTCTTTGATTGTCAGTTCTTTGATAGCTTCTTCCCCCAAGTTCCACAGATAGCACTTGCGGTTGGTGTTCTGGCAGAACTGGGTGATATGCACTAGTAGGCGCAGTCTTTCTTGGAGGGGAGATTCGCAGCCGATGAGAGGGTATTCCTCTTGAATCAGCCCTTCGAGTATCTGGAAGCTGTACATAGCTCGATTTAACGTGTATAAGAGCGCATTTTCCCCTATCTACTCAAGATTTGGCATCTAATTTTAGTTCTAAAAAATATCCAATATTAGTTGGTTTTCACAACTTCAATATGACTGTAAGACTGGATATAAACTATTTAATGTTTAAGTAATTTGTGAAGTTATACTATTTCACAAAAACTTTGATACAAATACAATCTGTGTAGAGACGCGATATATCGCGTCTGGGCAAAATTCATCTGTATCGTAATTAACGTGAAACGGTATTAGAGGCTATTATTTAACTTCAATCGCGCTTGTGTCCCGCGCCATAATCGCAGAGCTAGCGTCGGGAGGATGTCACACTTTTGACTAACTATGTCTAAATTATCTAAACCAGTTCCATCCTTTCCCCAGGTGTTTGTTCCTCAATTGGTACGGGATAAGAAATTCGCCCCCGTGATTGTACCTTCGGGTATGGGTGATGTGGCTGTGGGAGCTAGTGAGAAGCTATTTGAGAATGTCTTGAAGCATTATTTTGGTGATGCAGTTTTCCCCCAACAGAAAATGTTGCCGCCGGGGCATGATTTGCACTACACGGCTGACTTTCTCATTGTTGAACCAACTACTGGACTCCATCTGGATGTGGAGGTTGATGAACCTATCTCGTTTTCAACAGGAGAGCCTACCCACTGCATCGGGCAGGACGACTATCGCAACAAGGTTTCGTTGATGCTAATTGGGTGGTGGTGGGATTTGCCGAGGAACAAGTTTCATCCCAGCCA
>NZ_JAYKTT020000034.1:0-34944 GCF_038404745.2 Chlorogloeopsis sp. ULAP02
GATTTTATTGCGCAGATGAAGGAGGGTTATCATTCTTTAGTGGGTGAACGTGGGGTTAAACTCTCTGGAGGACAGCGACAACGCATTGCGATCGCGCGGGTAATCCTCAAAGACGCACCAATCCTGATCCTAGACGAAGCTACCTCTAGCCTCGATTCGATCACCGAAAAAGCGATCCAAGATACCCTCGATTTAATCATGCATGGCAAAACGGTGATTGTAGTAGCTCATCGCTTATCCACTATTGCTCATCTAGACCGCATTTTGGTATTTGACCAAGGTCGCATTGTCGAAGATGATACTCATGCAAAACTATTGGCAAAGGGCGGCGCTTACTACAGGTTATGGAAAATGCAAGCAGGTGGCTTTTTGCCCCAAGAAGCCGTTCAAAGTAGCAAAGTATAAACTTTGACTGCCAAGTAGGAGGAAAAGGAATTGCTTACAGCCTATAGTGACACTGAACTACAATTAACTGCTGACGTGCTGGTAATTGGTGGTGGCCCTGCCGCCGCATGGGCAGCATGGGCAGCCGCAGTCCAAGGTGTTAAAGTCATCATTGCTGATAAAGGTTTTCTGGGTACAAGCGGTGCTGCTGCTGCCAGTGGAAATGGCATCATGGCACCTTCTCCAGAGAATTGGGATAAAGTTTTATCGGAGCGTTATCGCTTAGGAAACAATCTCGCTAACTTACGTTGGATCGAGCGAGTAATTGAAAAAACTTGGCTGAGTTTGCCTCTAGTAGAAGATTGGGGCTATCGTTTCCCCAAAGAAAATGGGGAATCTGTACGTCAGAGTTATTATGGCCCGGAATATATGCGGGTACTTCGCAAAAACCTCTTGCGTATTGGTGTGCAAATTCTCGACCAAAGTCCGGCTCTAGAGTTGTTATTAGCTGATGACGGCTCAGTGGCAGGAGCCAGAGGCGTGCAGCGGCAAAAGCATCGTACCTATACCGTTCGTGCTAGTGCAGTAGTCCTAGCTAATGGCGGTTGTGCATTCTTGAGTAAAGCATTAGGTTGCAATACCAATACAGGTGATGGACTGTTGATGGCAGTAGAAGCAGGCGGCGAACTCTCCAGTATGGAAGCATCTAATCACTATGCTATCTCGACCGCTTTTAATGCCACAGTCACAAGGGGTGTTCCCTTTGGCTGGGCTAGTTACACTGATGAAGCAGGTAAGGATCTTGGCGGGTATCTCAATGGTCGTCGCGATCCTGCGTTCCTCCCCAATGCCCTCCTGAAAGGCCCCGTTTATGCTCGTTTGGATCGAGCCACACCGGAAGTTAAGGCAGTGATTGAAAAGTCTCATTTCATCGCCTTTCTACCCTATAAAAAAGCTGGCATTGACCCTTATACAGAACGAGTACCTGTAACACTGGTTTTAGAAGGTACAGTCCGTGGTACAGGTGGAATTCGGATTGTGAATGATAGTTGCGGTACAAAGGTTCCTGGACTCTACGCCGCCGGTGATGCAGCATCGCGGGAATTTTTAGCCGGTTTAGCTTCTGGGGGTGGTGGCCCCAATGCCGCCTGGGCAATCTCCACAGGACAATGGGCAGGAGAAGGAGCGGCTAAGTTTGCCAAGAGTCTGGGCGCTCATGCCCATGAACGGGTTGTGCGTCCAGCAGGTCAAGCCGGATTGCGATCGCCTATGGCGGGGCGTAGCCCATCGCAGTTCCCTAATTCCGAAACATTTGATAGCGATGCTATTGTGCGCGGTGTCCAAGCCGAGATGTTCCCCTTAGAGAAGAATTACTTGCGCTGTGAACACAGACTTCTGGATTCCCTCGTCAAATTAGAAACACTATGGCAGCAAGTACAAGGGAACCCAAAACAAGATACAGTGCGCGATGTAGAATTTTCTCGTCGAGCGGCTGCTCTGGTGGCTGTAGCACGATGGGCATATTTTAGCGCTTTACATCGCACGGAATCCCGCAGCGAACATATTCGTGTAGACTATCCCGAAACCGATCCCAATCAGCTTTATTACCAAGCGACAGGCGGCTTAGACAAGCTTTGGGTAAGACGGGATTGGATTACGGATACGATTGCTACACAACCAGTATTAACAACTCAAACTATAGCCTCAGTATCATGATCGAACTTGTCAGCCATCAACTGTGCATTAATTGCAATGTCTGCGTCCAAGTATGCCCTACCAATGTCTTTGATGCAGTTCCCAACCAACCGCCTGCGATCGCCCGTAAGGAAGACTGTCAAACTTGTTTCATGTGTGAAGCATACTGCCCTGCGGATGCGCTCTATGTTGCACCCCAATCTCATACCAATATTACAGTCAATGAGGATGATTTAATTGAAAGTGGCATCATGGGTGAATATCGTCGCATTTTAGGTTGGGGATATGGCAGAAAAAACAATAGTGAATTGGATGCTGCTCATAAATTACGCCAATTGCCGCGCCCTTACCAAAGTTAATTTGGGTGCCTGATATCGTCAACCTAAACTATGGCAAATTGACAATAAATGAAGCATCTTTGTGTCATTTTTGATTTGGATGGAACGTTAGTTGACAGTGAGAGGCTTTGTAACCAAGCATTTATCGATCTGCTACCTTTTATCAACGACTCAGTTGAAAGTTTAATTCGTCGATATCGTGGCAAAAAATTGGCTTTAATCTTCGCGGACATAGAGATGAGGTTTGGCGAAAAGCTGCCCATAGATTTTGAGGCAACATATCGTCAGAGAGTAGATGAGTTATTTGAATTTTACTTGCAGCCAATCACAGGCGTTCCAGAGATGCTAAAAACCCTGGAATATCCATTTTGTGTTGCCTCAAGTGCGCCGATAGCAAAAATTCGCAAGGCTCTAAATGTAACCACTCTGTCGCATTACTTTGGCGATCGCTTGTTTAGTTCTTATGATATTGGCTCGTGGAAACCCGATCCAGGTTTATTTTTATATGCAGCAAATAAAATGGGATTCTCGCTCGAATATTGTGTTGTCATTGAGGATAGCGATGTTGGAATTGAAGCAGCACGTACAGCAGGAATCCATGCTTTGAAATATTCTAGTGAGGAGGAAGCAGAGGAAAAAAACAATGTATTTTCTAATATGAAATTCCTTCCAAAATTGCTTAACAAGATTTACGTGATGAAATGCGATCGCTCTTAATCATTAATAATGTTCAGATCCCCGACTTCTTGGAGAAGTCGGGGATCTTATTTCTGAATCCTATATTTAAGGCAACGATATGGGCAAAAATCGGTTCAATCTTGTAATTTTTGATTGTGATGGAGTTTTGGTTGATAGCGAACGAATTGTGAATCGCATTTTTGCGGAAATGCTCACCGAAGTTGGTTTTCCTATCACCTATGCAGAAATGACTCAACAATTTACAGGCAAGTCCCTTGAAACCTGTTTAGAGATGATCGAGCAATCCTACAACAAACCATTGCCGAAAAACTTTATCGAACGTTGCAGGGAACGAGAAATTGCTGCATTGCAGCAAGAATTACAGCCAGTTTCAGGAATTACTGAAATCTTGGAGCAAATTACATTACCAAAATGTGTGGCATCAAATAGCAGCCATCGCCATATTCAACTGGTATTGAAGTTAACGGGACTTCTGCATCAATTTGATGGCAAGTTATATAGTGCTAATGATGTTTCGCGCCCCAAACCCTGTCCTGATGTCTATCTCTATGCAGCCGAGCAAATGAACACAAATCCAGAACATTGTGTTGTGATTGAAGACTCTGTACCGGGTGTGCAAGCAGGATGCGCGGCAGGAATGACCGTTTTTGGCTATACCAAACATAGCGATCGCACTGCTCTTGCTGAAGCTGGAGCCAAGATAGTTTTTAACGATATGAGGCAGCTTTCTCAACTGCTGTAGGTGGAACAAGGGGGACAAGGAAGAATTTTCTATCCTATCTCTCCATCTCCCCTGCTCCTCTGCACCCCTTGCCCTGTATACAACGAACTTAGAAGAACCCTCTTATTGGCAATGGTGTGCCGTTGATTTCGTAATCCCCGATCGCACGAGCTTTGAAGTGACTTGGGTTGTGTGATGCCAAGGTACGAGCATTGCGCCAATGACGATCCAAGTTGGAGCTTTTTTTAGTCGTAGAAGCCCCACCAACTTCAAATAGTAGGGTAGCTGAACGTAGTGCTAGGTCATCGACAATTAATTTCGCTTTGGCTGCACTCAAAGAAGCTGCTAGTGCTGCTGTTGTCTCCGCCTCCTCACCTTGAGCTTTGGCAGCAGGGAGGCGATCGAGAGCATCGGCTGCGGTTAGCACGATCGCTTCGGCAGCAAAGGTATTGGCGGAAATTTGACCGATGGTCTGCTGCAAGAGGGGGTCATCTGCTGCTTGCTCGGCTACAGCATGGTAGAAGGTTCTGGGGCGTTTGCGAATAAGCGCTGTTGCATCTCTTAGCACGCTGCGAATAATACCAGCGTTAATCGCAGTCAGGAACAATTGCGGCACAATGTTATAGGGTAGGTTATCTTTATCTGTATCTGTATCAAGAATTACTTCATCTGCCTCGACATAGACGTTGGTGAATTTAGTCGTTCCCGTACCTGTCAATCGTTGCCCGAAGCCGTCCCAGTCGTCTACAAGCTCAATCCCCTCCCGGTTGGTAGGAATGAGTATGAAGGCTGTAGCACCATCGGGTGTTAACACACGCACGAAGATTAAGTCTGCATAAAGGCTACCAGTGCTGTAATACTTCGTCCCGTTTAGACGATAGCCGTCACCATCGGGTGTCAATTTTGTATTCACAACTTGACCGCCACCAGATCGCTTAACTTCTAATTCGGTCGAAGCAAGTCCAATAATCGCGCCATCGACAACAGCCTTAAGCCATCGACGGTTCCTTTGGGTGCGTTCAGAACGCAAAATTCTCTCCGTGACCGAGAAATGATTCCGCACAATGTGAGCAACATTTGGATCGGCATCCCCCAGCCGAATCACAACCTCGAACAGTTCCCGCGCTGAACTACCAGCACCACCTTCGGCAGCAGGGATTCGTAATGCACCCAACCTCGAACGCCGGATCAATTCAACTACATCAAACGGCAGGATGCGATCGTGATCGCGTTCAGCAGCCCCCAGAGCAATAAAATCGAAAAGCTGTTGGAGTTCTGACGAGTTGGCTGTGACCGGAGCCGAAAACTCGATTGCCGAATCTGCAAGTTTCTCTGGACTCTTAATCATTGTTTTTCTCTCTGAATATTTTAGGTATAGGCACATCTAGCTTACAGAGGCAGTTGTGGTCTCAAAAAAGCGGTTAGCAGGGCGGGCTAGTCCCAGATTTTCCCGCAGCGTCTTACCCTCATACTCTTTGCGAAAGATCCCACGCCGCTGGAGTTCAGGAACAACCTTGTCTACAAAATTGTTTAGCCCTTCAGGCAGAAAAGGAAACATGATGTTGAAGCCGTCAGACCCTTTCTCGGTCAGCCATTGCTCCATATCATCAGCAATAGTTTGGGGTGTGCCGACAAAAGCCAGTCCGCCATAACTGCCGATGCGTTGAGCCAGATGTCGAATGGTCAGGTTCTCGTGTTGCGCCAGTGCTATCACTCGTTCTCGCGCGCTCTTACTGGCATTAGTCTGTGGGATTTCTGGTAAGGGGCCGTCCGGATCGAAACCCGAAACATCGTAGCCAAGGGCGCTATTCAAGCTAGCAATCCCACTGTCATAGTGTACTAGGCTGTCCAAATGTTTACGCTTGGCGATCGCCGCTTCCACAGTTTCGCCTACAATCACTAAAGCTCCTGGCAGAATTTTGATGCTTTCTGGGTCACGTCCAATCGCCTGCGCCCTGCCCTTAATGTCAGCAAATAAAGCTTTACCTGCTTTTAGATTACCAGCAGGTGCAAATACGACCTCGGCGGTTTCGGCTGCTAATTGTCGTCCTGCTTCGGAGGCACCCGCCTGGACGATTACCGGCCAACCTTGGACAGGTCTGGCGATGTTCAATGGCCCGCGCACCGAAAGATATTTTCCCTTATGATTCAGAACGTGAATTTTTGCGGGATCGAAATAAATCCCTGATTCGACATCCCGGATAAACGCATCGTCAGCGAAGGAATCCCAAAGACCCGTAACGACATCATAGAATTCCCTAGCCCGCACGTAGCGTTCGTCATGCTCTACTTCCTCTTCCAAGCCAAAGTTGAGCGCTGCATCTGGATTTGATGTAGTGACGATGTTCCAACCAGCACGACCGCCACTGATATGGTCAACAGACGCAAAGCGGCGAGCGATGTGGTAAGGCTGATCGTAGGTCGTGGAAGCAGTGGCTATCAGTCCGATGTGTTCGGTAACACTAGCAAGGGCAGAAAGCAGGGTGAAAGGCTCAAAGGAGGTGACGGTGTGACTGCGCTTCAGCGCGTTAAGCGGCATATTCAGCACCGCTAGGTGATCGGCCATGAAGAATGCGTCAAACTTGCCCTGCTCTAGTTTCTGGATGAATTGTTTCAACGCTGGGAAGTTGAAATTGGCATCAGGCAAAGCCCCAGGATAACGCCAAGCGCCTGTATGTATGCTTACCGGGCGCATGAATGCACCCAGTTTTAATTGCTTTGCTTTGCTCATTAGCCCTCCGTATTATGTTTGGAATGCAGGGCGATCGCTCCTAACTACAACTGACAAAAAGAATGGGTGCGATCGCTGAACCAGTTACTAGGAGAAAATAGCGATGATTTATTTTATTTTGATGACAAATGTATCGGATATTATCACAATTAAAATTATTTTCCGACTGCAACAGTTCACTTACCATAAGCTAGTCTATCTTTATCGATAATATTTTCTACAATCCCACTTGTTTAACTTGTATTCGCTCAGTTTCACTCACTGCTAAACCTTCGTCGATTAGCAGAAGCGTTGAGCAAAATGTATAGTTTGTTGACAAATAGCTTGTCTCGGATCTGTATTTAAATTACTATTATTACATTAATCTACTGTAAATAAATCGACAATTAGTATATTTAATTCTACTGCTATTGGTACAGTCACCTTCTACCATAGTGGTCTGTCAACCAAAAAATGACGGGTTGAGGCTGACACGGTGACACGGTGAGTCAGCTCGGTGCTGAAACAGCGCGTTGCAGAGCTACTGCGGTGAAAGGGTTTCCCGGCATAAAAGAGCGTAAGCGCCCTTGCGGGTTAAGCGCGTTGTAGCGACTGGCGTCACGTGGCGTGAACTGGCGAACCTAAAGGGAGATGCAGAGAATTTTAACTCTGCAAAATTACTCTGACAGAGTAATAGATGCCCATTATCTCCAGCAAATTATACATTTTGATGCTGTCAAAGATAACGACCTCAAACAGAAGTAGCTGTGACACAAACTGCATTTTCATTAGATGGAAAAATCGCTCTCGTGACAGGAGGAAATCGGGGACTAGGGCTGGAAATAGTTGAGGCGCTTGCTAATGCTGGGGCGTTTGTTCTTGTGAACGCACGAAGTCAGGAAACAGTAGAACAGGTAGTTGCGGCGGTTACTTCATTGGGCGGAAAAGCCGCACCATTGCCGTTAGATATTACTGATGAAGCCGCCGTTGAAAAAGCATTCATTGCAATTCAAGATAAATACGGGCGATTAGATATCCTAATTAATAATGTTGGGATGCGCGATCGCCGTGAGTTGTTTGAATTTGAACTAGATGCGGTACGTCGGCTGATCGAAGCCAATTTGATTGCGCCTTTTAATTTGAGCCGAAAAGCAGCAAGACTCATGATTGAGCAGCAAGAAGGCAGAATTATCAATATCACCTCAATTGCTGGATCTATTGCAGGTGCAGGTGACGCAGTTTATACTACGGCGAAGGGAGGACTGGAAGCTCTAACTCGAACGCTGGCTGCTGAACTGGGAAGCTTTGGAATTACTGTCAATGGCGTAGCCCCAGGCTGTTTTGCTACTGAATCCAATGCAGATTTGGTTGCAGATCCAGAAATCGCTGATTGGTTGAAAAAACGAACCTCCCTTGGTCGTTGGGGAGAACCCAAAGAAATCGTTGGTGCTGTGGTTTTTTTTGCTTCAACTGCCGCGTCTTATGTTACGGGTCAGGTTTTGGCTGTTGATGGTGGATACCTGACTCACTTTTAGCAACATGGTTGCTAGTCATTTAAATCTGCGATCGCTTTTGCAATTCTAAGAGTTACCAGTCACAAGAGCGATCGCGTCATCAGTATCCTTACAAAAAGGTCATATTATTTTAATCTGTTGAAGAAACTCGAAATTCAGCAGTTCCCATAGATTATTCAGAGTAAGGATTGGGGATTAGAAGAAGGTAAATCTCCCATGATTAAACTACAGGTTGTAAATGTCGGACACGAGGCCTCACTTCTTCAGCAAAACGGGTCATTTCTCTTGCAAAGGGATTGAATTGCAGCATAAATGTATCGATACCCGCATCAACAAAAGCTGCAATTCTAGCGGCAACTGTGTCGTAGCTGCCAACCAAGCCTGCGGCTGTACCACCATTGCCACCAACGGCGGGATTTTTCGTGAAGAGTTGGAACATGACTGCTTTTGGGTCAACACCTTTAGCGACACTTAATTTCAAGTGTTCTTCCTTTTTCTGGAGTTCCATGAGACGCTGTAGTTCTACTTCGGCCTCTGTATCGGTAGGTCGAGCAATTACAAAGGCTGATAGACCAAAACGTACTGGTTGAGGTAGTGATCGCGGTCGGCTCAAAACTTGTTTAATCACCTGACGCACATCTTCTATTGGCTGACCGTTGATAAAGTAGATATCTGCTTGTTCAGCCGCTAAAATTTGAGCTGGATCGGATGCACCTCCCAAGTAGATCGGGGGATGAGGTTTGGCAATAGAAGTAGGACGTAAGCTCAAATCTGTGATTTTGAAATATTCTCCCTCGAAGTTAACCCTTTCCCCACTCCAGAGGGCTTTTACAACCCGCAACCATTCACCAGAATAGCGGTAGCGTTCATCATGGGGTGGAAAGGGAATATTAGTGCGTTCCATTTCTGGGCGGAACCAAGCACTAATCAAGTTGATGGCAAAACGTCCATGACTAATAGCGTCAATTCCTAACGCCATCTTAGCGAGGACAGCAGGATGGAATAGTAAGGGCTTAATGGCGGCAATAATCTCAATTTTTTCTGTAGCCTCAGCTAAAGCCGCAGAAGCCGTCCAAGTTTCTAGCTGCTCTAATTCTAAACTACGTGGATTGGCAATGTGCTGTGCTATCAAAGTGGTGGTGTACTCCAATTTTTCAGCTTCTAAAACCAGCGATCGCGATCGCTCATAACTGGCATCAATAGGTTCTTCTTGAGTATCTAGGGGCCCAAAATTACCACCCACAGGTGCCCAAATACCATAACGTGGTTCAGACATTATTACCTCCGAATAAATGGGGATTAGGGAGATGAGGCAGACAAGGGAGAAATAATCAATGCAGATGATAGCGATCGCACTTTTTGAAAAATGCAATTATTTGCCAGCTAGAGCCAGATTAGCTTCAAAGACACTCAGGGGGTCAGTTAATAGTGCTTTGGAAACACTGATACTGTTTGGTAACAGACCAAAACGATAGAAAACATCAGCCGCGTATTGTTGTTCAGCAATGAACTCCTCAGAAGGCGGAACTAGCCCCCAAGGTCTGTTTCTTAGAGACTTTTCCCAACCTTGGGCATCGATACCGTTGTTTATTTCTCTCGCCAGTAGTTCAGCCGCCTCACTAAAATGGGTCGCAATCCAGCGATCTACTCGTTCTAGTGCTCTAATGAAAGCTGATAGGGCATCTGGATGTTCCTCAGCAAAAGCGCGATGGGTGAAGTAAATAGAGCGATTGCTGAATAGCTCAGAACTGTAAAGTAGTACTCTAACTGGATGAGTCTTCTGAACCTCTGCCAAGTTCAGGTCTGATGTTATCCAAACATCTATTTCACCATTGAGAAAAGCTTTAAGTGAATCTGCTGTATGAGGAATGGTTTTAACATCTTGATAGGTAAGTCCTGCTTTCTCTAGAGCGATCGCTAGTATATGTTGTTGGTAAGAGCCTTCGCTTAAGCTAACAGTCTTGTCTTTGAAATCGCTCACACTTTGAATAGGTGAATTTTCCAAGACGGCAATTGCCCCATGTACTGGACGAGGTTGAGATGTAGCTAAATATACTACTGGCACGCCCTTAGCCTGTGCTAAGATTGGTGGGGTTGTACCTGTCGCACCAATATCAATTTCTGCGGTCTTCAGTAACTTAACCGTTTGTTTTCCACCTGTTTCAGAGATCCACTCTGCTGATACTCCCGTTGGTTGGAGCAAATCTTCCAGTAACTCAGGTTTTTTGCTGAGGGTGAAGACTGACAGGTTATGGACATGAACACCAATGCGAATCGAATTAGCCATAATTTTTCTCCTTGTTATTTTCTTCTGATTGGAAAGGGGTATAGGGTAAGAAGGCAATAGTTAAAAGTCAAAATTCAAATAGATTTCTTAATTTTGAATTTTGAATTGTTTGTCTTTGTCTACAACTTGGTGACATCAACCACAAAGTTTTCTATAGTGGGTTTTTTGGGAATGATACCCAACTTAAAAAACCAGTCACTAACACGATTCATCTTTTCGATTTCTGCTGCACCAACTGGCGTTGGTGTTCCCTCCACCCTTTCACTCATAAACTTCTGTACATCCTCAGACAACTTGAATTCCTTACCATAGATTTGCATTGCCTGGGGTGCATTTGATAACACCCATTGGCTTTCTTGTACCAGTACATCGTATACAGCTTTCACTACATCCGGATGCTTCTCTAGAAATGTATTGTGAACGATATACATACCATCATTCTCCGAATCAATCTCTCCAGCCGTAGCGAGAATTCTCGCCCCATCTTTAACTGCTGCGTTAGCAAAAAAAGTACCCCATACTGCCCAAGCATCTGCTTTTCCTGATGCAAAGACCGATGCAGCATCCGCAGGGCCAAGATATACTTGTTGAATTTGGTCTATAGAAACTCCTGCTTTTTCCAAGCCTTTTGCTAGCAAGTACTCGCCAGTACCGCCCCTATTCACAATCACCTTTTTGCCAACTAGGTCTTTTAGTGTCCTAATTGAAGAGTTTCTCTGAACTAAAATCCCTGATCCATCTTTACCACTAACTTGATAGCCAAAAATCTTGAAAGGTGAACCTCCAGCCATAGCGGAGATAGCAGCCGTAGTACTACCGCCTGTAAAATCAACACTGCCTGCATTCAAACCTTCAACTGCGGGCGCAAAGGCTGGAAACGGCCCCAACCATTCTACCTCAGATTTTTTAGCTTCTAAGTATTTCTCTAATGTGCCTTTGACCTTAGCCAGGTAATAAGGCCCTGGGCCTCTAATAATAGCTATTCGCGCTTTTGCACCTTGAGCACTAGTATCTGCCACATTTGCGGGAGCAGAATTATGAGCGAGAGATTGGGAAGCAGAATTGCTAGTTTTAGTAGAACCACTATTACAGGCAACCGTTATAGTAGATGTCAGGAAAAATAATGTTGTAGGTAAACTACGACGTTTAATGCGGTAGCTAAGTAATCCAGTCTCAAAGTTATCTTTATCTTTCATCGCTTTTTCAGAAGGAACAGGGAAACCCACGCGCAACTGTATGGAATTGAAAAAAATGACTGCTTGGCGTTTACTCCCTTAACCTAGTTCTTTGGTAGGTTCAGCAATTTCTTTACCAGAGGAAATAGCCCCTACAGTTTCCCTAATACTGCTCCAAGTCGGAACATTAATACTGCTAGAAGCCTTGTTATGACTGTCAGTGCGAGAAATCGGCAGTAGTGGCAACAATAAATCGGCAACTCGATAAGCTTCTTCAATCAGCGGAATGCCAGAGATGATGAAGGTTTCAATGCCAATATCAGCATATTCTTGGATACGAGCTGCAACAGTCTGAGGATCGCCCACTACTGCCGTACCGGGGCCGGGACGCACCAAACCTAAACCCGCCCAAAGATTAGGATAAATTTCCAAATCTCTAACTTTCTTAGGAATCTGACCGCCATGAAACTTCAGCATTCTTTGTTGGCCTACTGAATCACCACTATTCAGCATTTTTTGGATATTTGCCACTGATTCTCGATCCATGCGTTGAAGTAACCAGTCGGCAGCATTCCAGGCTTCTTGTTCAGTTTCTCGGACAATTACATAAAGGCGAATTCCAAATCGCAGAATCCGACCATATTTAGCTGCAAGCGATCGCATTGTTGCTACTCGTTCAGCAATCTGGGGTGGTGTTTCACCCCAAGTTAGGTAGGTGTCTATGTGTTTGGCTGCGACTTCTAAGGCTGGATCAGAAGAACCACCAAACCACAAGGGAGGATAGGGTGACTGTAGGGCAGGTAATCCTATCTTGGCTTGTTTGACATTGACATACTTGCCTGCAAAGTCTACTGTCTCCCCTGCCATCAACCTCCGCCAGACTGTAAGGTACTCATCGCAGTGGGTATAACGCTCATCGTGGGAAAGATGCAAGCCATGCGCTGCCATTGTATTGGATGTACCGTTGATAATATTGATCAACAACCTACCTTTAGAAAACTGATCAAAGGTCGCTGCCATCTTAGCGAACAAAGTGGGTGATAATAAACCCGGATGTACAGCTACCAGAAAGCGCATTCGTTCTGTAAACGGAATGAGCGAGGAACCTAATACCCAGGTATCATGCACGCCTGTAGCTAAGAGTGCGCCAGAGTAACCCAGGTGGTCAATTCCCCGCGCTAGCTGCTGCATATATGCATAATCTATTTTGCGTGCGCCCTTTTTATTCCAAGGATAGGGGCCATCTGGCGCAGTTAAATACCAGAGAACTTCCATAATTTTTACCTCCCCGATGTAGTCAGGACTTCAGTCGGTGAATTTTGATTGCGCAAAAGCAGGTTCCTGAAGATTGAAAGCTAAATTTTGGGCTGCTACTAAGGGTTCTCGGACAATCCAAGCATCAATATCAAAATCTGTTGGGATAAATCCCCACTTCAAAAGAAAGTCTTTATGCAACTTGAGTCCGGCGATCCACTCTTCGGATAAAGCTGGTTGCAAGTGCTGATGTAGCTTTGAACCGTAGGCTTTGCGAACTGCTTCTTCACCGCCACCAGTTTCCTGTGAGACAATTCTCACTACCTCTTGGGCATGGGTTTCTGCCCATTTTGAGGTTTGAAAAAGACAAGCTAAGTACTGCACCACCAAATCTGGATATTGTTCTATGAGATCGGCATTGACTGTGATCGTTCTGGGAGTACCATTGTTCACACGCACCAGAGAATCTGGATGCGCTCCTAGATCGATGACAACTTTAAAACCATGTTCTACAGTTAGATCTACACCAGGAGCACCTTTGACATAGATGGCATCTACCTCACCTCGGAGTAGGGCTGCTACTTCTGCATAGTAGAAATTACTCCGCCCTACAGTGGTACCTTGCAGTTCCTGTAAGTCTGTTTGCTGGGCGTTAATATCTACAAATTTGACATCTGTTTCATTGAAATTAGCCAGCGACAAAGCACTCAAGAAACCGCGCAATGCCATTGCTCTGGAAAAGTCAATTTGACTTTCTACCCGCAGTGGTATTCCCAACCTCCGCCCCTGTAAGTCTGCAGGTTGTGTGATTTTTGAGTTGGGCAGAGTCAAGATCGCCTGGTACTCATCTACCCATGTCAAACCAATGATGCGGGTATCTTTGCCAGTAGCCCGTGCCCAAATCGCCGGAATATTGCCACCTTCGCGAAACAATCCTTTAAGTGTATGGTCATAATGGGATTCACGAATAGAACGCTCTTGGGCAGCCCGTAGGGATTTAAAGGAAATACCATCTTTAGCAAAGGTCTGATTTAACCATCCCAAGTCCAAAGCTAGCCCGGAAACAGTAGGAACTGGACAGCGAGTATACCATAATTCACTAATTGCCAATTTTTCAGTTTCGCTGTAATTTGACATAGGTTTAAGTCAAGTAAATAAGTCAAAGGGAGAAAAACCTTTACCTCGTCCCCGTACAAATCTTTACATAGTCCACAAAATTCAAATAGCTGATAGTGCAGGCCTTCCATGTATTTTGTAGACGCGAATAGTGAGTCAACACGATCAATCCAGCATTGCGGGAGAGAAACCACTGTGTTGAATAATTATATAATACGGTAAATCTATCAATTTACTGTATTATATTTTCAACTATGATCGCTTCCTTCGATATATTGCTTGCACTGGATGGCAAAACAAAGGAAGTAAACGAGTGCGAACATCTACCTCTGGGTAAAACTCTGGAGAATTTATTATGAGCTACAAGCACATTGAAGTTAAACAGGTAGCTGGTTTCATCGGTACCGAAATTAATGGTGTAGACCTTTCGCGTCCTCTGCACGACGAAGCAGTGGCCGAAATTCGTCAAGCACTGTTGAAGTGGAAAGTCATATTCTTTCGCGGTCAGAACATCGACCATGCTGCACAGATTGCGTTCACAGCCCGTTTTGGCGAAGTGACCTATGCACATCCCCACGAGGATGAGCCAATCGAAGGCTTCTCAGAAATACTGCCGATAGACCGCAGCCGCTACGAGCAGAAGAATGGTTTGCGCCGTTCCAGCTATGAGAGCCGTTGGCACACCGATGTGACAGCAGTTGTTAATCCGCCTGCTGGATCTATTTTGCGCGCAGTTAACGTTCCCAGCTTTGGTGGTGACACCCAGTGAGTGGACTAATCTAGTTGCAGCTTATGAGCATTTGTCAGCACCTCTACGAGCGCTAGCAGACACATTGAAGGCAGAACATCGCTTTCATGCACGGTTGCGCTTACCCAGCAATAGCAAGCTTGTTCAGCGCATTGCAGCCAATCCCCAAGTTTCTATTCACCCGGTAGTACGGGTTCATCCGGAGACAGGTGAACGCGCATTGTTCGTCAATCCTGGTTTCACCTCGCACATTCTTGACGTGTCACCACAAGAAAGCGACCTACTGCTGGAGTTGTTCTTCAACCAGATTACCAAGCCCGCCTATACTACCCGCTTCCGCTGGAACAACGGGGATATTGCATTTTGGGACAATCGTGCCACCGCACATTTAGCTCCCCAGGATCTAGATCATATAGAAGTCGAGCGCGTACTCTATCGCACCACCATCACTGGCGATATTCCAGTTGGCCCTGATGGTTTTCGATCGCAAATAGTTGAAGGTGAGCCTTTAACAAGTGAGTTACCAACTGTCTTGAAGAAGAATGCCAAGAAGCTAGAAGCTAAACCAGTACTTTCGTAAGCCATATAGTTTTAACCAAGGCTGCGTAGATATTTCGCAGCCTGGGTTAATGGATGAGGGAAGGAATTTCAGTCTGATTTTGCGATCGTATGGTCATTATCGCTGCATTACAGGAGAGAGGCGATCGCATTCAGGACACGATACCTAATTAGTACAATCTTAAGAAGCAGCAATATTAGCCAATGTTGGATCAATTGCTTTATCCCAATTTGGCTGTTGTTTGATGAGTCCGAGACGAGCAAGTAATTGGGACTGGTTGATCAGTTCTTGGCGATACTCATCATTTGGAGGCTCAAATATTAGGTTCCGACGACCTAAAGTTAAGCCAGCCGCTTCTGGTGATAATTTGTTTTCTTTGACCAGAATATCTACTGCTGGCTGACGGTTGTCTTTCGCCCAAGTCACTGCTTGTTTATAGGCTTGCAAAAACTTTTGTACAGTCTCTGAATTATTTTCTATGTAATCTATCCGCCCAAACAAAGCTACATAATTTAAATGATATCCTTCCCCATCAACTAAGGGTACTACTTCTTTAGCAACTTCAGCACTGGCATAGAAGGGATCCCATGTCCCCCAAACATCAATAGCACCTGATAATAATGCAGATCTACCTGCATCATTCTCAATTTGCACCCACTCTACATCAGTATCTTTGAGTCCCACACGTTCTAGCACTCGCATTGCAAAATAGTAGCTTTTTCCCGTCGGGTTACCGAGTTTTTTCCCTTTTAAATCAGCAATTTTTTTGATGGGCGAATTAGGCAAAACTAACAAAGCATGGGTTTTTGGGCTACGCTCAACTAAGGCAATTACTCGAATGGGTTGACCAGCAGCAATTGCGGCTATTGGTGTTCCACCTAAACCCAAATCTATAGCACCAGCAGATAGTGCTTCTGTCACTGGTTTGAGTGATAGGAGGCGACGAAACTCAAAATTAATTGATTTTCCTGCAAAGGCTTTCTCTAATAACTTTTGTTCTCTAAGTGCATATACAGCAACATATGGTGGCTGAAAGCCTAGACGCAGCTTGGTGGAACTCGCATCAGTGTTAGCTGCTACAGGAGTGGCACTAGATGTATTTGATGGAGCATTAGCAAATTTACCGCAAGCAGCTAAGGCTGCTGTTGATATACCCACACTCATTAAATCACGTCGTTTTATCCTCATATCATTAATACCAATTCTCTAAAATTTTGCTACACATCAATCTCCGCGTCTGGTTCCGCGTCCCCGCATCATTATCTATAATCGCTTTTTGGAGAATTAGTATAACCTGATACCCGCCTGTTTCATCAGAGGTAGGATGCGATCGCCAAAAAATTCCAGGTCTTCCTTGAAGTCATAGAAGCTCAATTGCAAACCATCAATACCAGCCTTTTTCAACTGGACAAACTGCTCAACTACCTGCTGTGGCGTACCGATGACCTCGATGTTACCACCAATAGCCCGGCGCTTTGGTGCATCTTTACCCACACGACCTTTCCAAGCATGCGCGTCACTATCAAACCTGCTAAAGCCCAAAGGCGCAGTTGCGTCGGCGTGGGCAACTATCGCATCGTGATAGGCCCAAGTTTCACGCTCAGTTTCGCGGCTGATTACCATAGGGTTGAGGAGTGTTTGCACTTCACGGCCAATATCGCGCGCTGCTTGCTTGACTCTTGTAGTATGTGCGGGTAGCACTTCGATGGCACTGAGGAAGTCAGAACCCCCTGGACTGGTGATGAACACAATGTCAGAATAACGTGCGGCAAAGGAAATCCCAGCATCTGAGCCTGTGGCATTGACTAGCACTGGGCGACCATATTTCGGCTTAGGTGTGACGAAGGCATTACTGAGCTTCCAGGAAGACTTACCCTCAAATGAGAAGTTTTCTTCATCAGCCCACAGGCGTTGCAGCACTTCGATGAACTCGGCAGCAAGTTCATAGCGGTGGTCATGTTCAATGCGCTTCCAACCAAACATCTCATGTTCAACAGCGCGGTGTCCAGTTACCACGTTGATGCCCCAGCGACCCCCTGATATATGGTCTAGTGTTGCGCCGTACTTGGCTAAGTGTAATGGATGAATTGGCCCGTATAACACATGGATGGTGGAGATCAGCACGATCTTCTGTGTCAGACTCGTGAGCGCTGCTGTGGTCATGAAAGAGTCCAGTGCTTGGCCGTTGAATACGCCGCCATAGCCACCTTTGGGTAGCCACTGTGACAGCGCAAATATCAAATCAAAGCCCAGCGCTTCAGCTTGCAGCACAAGAGCCTTATTGTATTCAAAGCTCCAGTCAGTAGTGCGTGGTAGTGTGGAAGCACTCCAACCGCCAGCCTGGATGGGGAGAAATAACCCTAGCAATACAGGCTGTTTCAATGCCTGGGAGAGGGGGCTGTTGACAAAATCTGTTGGAGACGCAAAGTGATCGCAACCGACAAGCGAACCGGGGCGGTGGCTAAGGATCATCGTTCAAATTGTGTATATAAGTGGTTAGGCGAGATTAATCTATTGGCTCTGCACCAATCGCACTCAATGCTGCTTTTGAACATAGTTGTAATTAGAGATGAGCAGAGAATTTACCCAGCCCATAATTCCTATTATTCCAATAGATCTGGTTGGTCATGGGTGATTTCATCCCACAAATACTGGAATGCGCGCCAACCTGCTTCGTGAGTACCATTACGTTTTTTAATCCCTAGAGCGAGGTCGTGGTCAATGGGGATGGGTTTACCAACGGATTCTGCTAGCAATTGCGATTTAGCTGCATCTTCTAGACGGATGAACCACCAAGCGGCTTCGTCTACACTGTGTCCTACGGTTAATAATCCATGATTGCGCAGGATAGCAGCTTTGCGATCATCTAATGCTTGAGCAATGCGTTTTCCTTCACTGGTTTCTAAGACAATGCCTTTGAAATCATCAAATAGAACGTGTTCTTGATAGAAAACAGCAGAATCTTGGGTAATAGGGTCAAGTAATCGACCTAGTGATGACCAAGTTTTGCCATAGAAGGAATGAGCATGAGCCGCCGCGATCGCATCTGGGCGGGCTTCATGGATTTGTGAGTGAATTGCATAGGCTGCTTGATTGAGTGCGCCATTACCTTGAACAACTTCACCTTGAGGATTCACCAGGATCAAGTCTGAGACGCGAACCCGACTGAAATGAATACCAAAGGGGTTGACCCAAAAATGGTCAGTCAATTCAGGATCGCGGGCTGTGATGTGTCCTCCCAGCCCTTGGGCAAAACCTAAGCGGGCAAAGATTCGTAAAGCTGCTGCCAAGCGTTCTTGGCGATGACGACGCTCTGCTTCCACAGAGGTAAAGGTTGGTGGTTTAACAAGACTACCATTGCGGACGAGAGAAGTTTGCACCATGATTCTCAATTCCTATCAAGAGAAAATTGTGTAGAAATGCAGTCATGAAACTGGGTTACAAAAAGGCTTCCCGACTCAAGTGACTGCACCACCAAACTAGCGGCAGAATGACTTGATTAAATTTGTTAACAAGCCTAGTACACAGGACTACTGAAATCTTCCGGCTCATTACTACTTACCCAAAGCTAGATTTTCAACCATCTAGCTGCAGCAACTTTTTTAACTAGATGAGTAACATTTCTTATTAAACTACGGTAAGTCAACCGATTTACTGTATTTTTGCAATCAGAACTTACCATACTTCACCGCAAGAAGCAAGCTTGGGAGTATCACCCCTTGTTTTTTATCCTTACATATGCCAATCTCATATTTATATAATACGGTTTATCGACCGATTTACCGTATTAAATTGCTAAAAAAATTAATTGCCAAGAACCGATGACAAAGGTTCTAAAAAGCTATGTCTGAGCGAAGCTACAGGAGTTATCTTCCGATTTACGGTAACTATGGGGTGATTCTGGCTACTCATGAGCCAAGAATTTCCCCTAGTTGCAGCAACGGTGAAATGCAACGCCATAGCAATCCCTATCTGAGGCAGCATGAAAAGATTAGCTGTCATACCTTTGGTATTGAAGTTAAGGGGAGAAGTGTAATTGATGATACTTTTAGGCAAGAGATAGTGCCTTACTTCAATATCATAATTTAACTGAATTTGAGTAATCAAATCTAAAAACAAAAAACTATTTTTAGTCTATAAACAAGGCTTGAATAAGTCGTTTTCTATATATCAAATCAATTTTAAATATTCATCAAAAAACTAAAATAAATAACAAGCAATGTGCCAGTATGCAAAGGAATAAATATGTTCAATAAACTTATAAATCAGAGAGGCTGGTTTAAGTTTTTCAAGCAATCAAAAATTCGCTCATTTGCTTTACTATTTGTCATAGGTTTAGGTTTGAGTTTAGCGATCGCGTCCTGCGCTCCCAGTAATTCGGCTAATACATCTACAGAAAAACCCCAGACTAGCAAGTTAACAGTGTTGAAAATGGGGCATCAAAAAGGGATGGCACTGCTGAATATTATCAAAGCCCAAGGTAGGCTAGAGAAGCGCTTACAACCTCAAGGTATTTCCGTAACATGGAATGAATTTTCTTCGACTGCTCCTTTACTTGAGGGAATGGGTGTAGGTGCGATCGTTTTTGGTGGTGGGGGTGGTACAGGAAGTGTCTTTGCTCAAGCCAGCGACAAACCTTTCGTGCGAGTAGCTGCGAGTACCAGCAGTACTAGGAGTTCAGCAATCGTAGTACGAGAAGATTCACCAATCAAGACTCTTGCTGACTTAAAGGGTAAAAAAGTCGCTTTTGCTAAAGGTGCGAGTTCACAATATATGATTGTACGTGCTTTAGAGAAGGTAGGTTTAAAATACAGTGATATTCAACCTGTCTATCTAACTCCAGCCGAAGCTTTACCAGCCTTTGAGCGCGGGGATTTTGATGCATGGGTAATCTGGGATCCTTATACTGCTGAAGCGGAACGTAAGCTTCGTACTCGTCTGTTGGCAGATAACACTACAGTATTTGGTGAAAAAGCTCCTATAGAAAGCCCCGCATTTTATTACGCTGCTCCAGATTTTGTCCGCGATCATCCAGATATTGTAAAAATAATTTTACAAGAACTGGAAAAAGCGGGTAGCTGGTCTAAAAACAACTACAAAGATTCAGCTAAATTACTTTCTAAACTCTACAAAGTTGACTTAGCAACAATGGAAATCGTAGAGGGGCGCGGTGGCGATCGCAAAGTATTACCTGTGACTGATGAAGTTCTCACAGGTTTACAAAACATGGCAGATACCTTTTACGAGCTAAAAGTTATTCCCAAGAAAATTGATGTCAAAGATAAAAACTACAACTGGGTTCCCGATCGGAAGTGGTAACGCACAGCTAATGCATTATATCAATGAACTAGCTGTCAAAGTCTCGAAAAAGCCTTTTAGGCACCTTTGGAGCACTTGATTTTTACAAAATCATATGACATTATACTTAACATAAGTAAAGTACTAATTTCCGGTAGGCTTACAGTAGTTAACTGAGGCTACTGGCAATTATTAACCTTGCCTACTACTGATTGGATTGTTTGGATCGGAAAACTGATTCACCTTAAGAAAGTGAGTTTGGAGAATTTTGTATGGCTATAGCATTGAGCGTATCTACTGTTAAACCTCTGGGCGATCGCGTTTTCATCAAAGTTAGTGAGTCCGAAGAGAAAACGGCGGGAGGTATTCTTCTGCCTGATAACGCTAAAGAAAAACCACAGGTAGGTGAAATTGTTGCAGTGGGTTCTGGCAAGCACAACGATGATGGTAGCCGACAGGCGATTGATGTAGCAGTTGGCGATAAAGTTCTCTACTCCAAGTACGCTGGTACTGATATCAAGCTTGGTACACAGGAGTACGTGCTGTTGTCTGAGAAGGACATCCTGGCAATTGTTTCATAGTCGATTGCCATTAGTTATTTGTCATTGGTAATCCACAAGCCAAGTAGCGAATGATCAACAACCAATGACATCCGCACCCCGATTAACTTACACACTATAGAGAGAATTTGGATTGTTATGGCTAAACGCATTATTTACAACGAAAATGCTCGTCGTGCCTTAGAAAAAGGAATTGATATTCTCGCTGAGGCAGTGGCAGTGACTCTCGGCCCTAAAGGTCGTAACGTTGTTTTGGAGAAGAAGTTTGGTGCTCCGCAGATTGTCAATGATGGAGTCACTATAGCTAAAGAAATTGAACTGGAAGATCATGTTGAAAACACAGGTGTATCCCTAATCCGTCAAGCCGCTTCCAAAACCAACGATGCTGCTGGGGATGGCACCACAACTGCAACCGTTTTGGCTCATGCCATCGTTAAAGAAGGATTGCGGAACGTTGCTGCTGGTGCAAATGCGATTCAACTTAAGCGTGGTATCGACAAAGCTACGGGTTTTCTAGTGGATAAAATCAAAGAACATGCACGTCCTGTGGAAGACTCCAAGGCGATCGCTCAAGTTGCAGCCATCTCTGCTGGAAATGATGAAGTTGTGGGTGCTCTGATTGCAGAAGCATTAGATAAGGTTGGTCGTGAAGGGGTGATTTCTCTGGAAGAAGGCAAGTCAGTCACAACCGAACTAGAAGTCACAGAAGGGTTGAACTTCGACAAGGGCTATATTTCCCCTTATTTTGCAACGGATGCCGAGCGGTTGGAAGCAGTGCTGGATGAACCATTCCTGCTAATTACAGATAAGAAGATTACCCTGGTGCAAGATCTAGTACCTGTGCTGGAGCAGGTTGCCCGTGCAAGTCGCCCATTGCTGATTGTGGCAGAAGACATTGAGAAAGAAGCACTGGCAACGCTGGTGGTGAATCGGCTGCGGGGAGTGCTGAATGTAGCAGCAGTGAAAGCACCTGGGTTTGGCGATCGCCGCAAAGCTATTCTGGAGGACATTGCCATTCTCACAGGCGGGCAGTTGATTACGGAAGACGCTGGTCTAAGGCTGGATGCCACCAAGCTTGACCAACTCGGTAAAGCTCGACGAGTTACCATCACCAAGGATAACACTACTATTGTTGCCGAAGGTAATGAACAAGCTGTCAAGGCTAGGGTGGAGCAAATCCGTCGACAAATCGAAGAAACCGAATCTTCCTATGACAAAGAGAAACTGCAAGAACGTTTGGCGAAGCTAGCGGGCGGGGTTGCAGTTGTGAAGGTGGGAGCTGCCACAGAAACCGAACTCAAAGACCGCAAGCTACGTCTGGAAGATGCGATTAACGCTACTAAAGCTGCTGTTGAAGAGGGCATTGTTCCCGGTGGCGGTACGACGCTGGCACATCTAGCTCCTGAGTTGGAAAGCTGGGCAAAATCTACCCTAGCAGGTGAAGAATTGACGGGGGCTTTGATTGTGTCTCGTGCGCTGAGTGCGCCTTTGAAGCGGATTGCCGAGAATGCGGGTCAAAACGGTGCGGTAATTGCAGAGCGCGTGAAAGAGAAAGAATTTAATGTGGGCTACGATGCAACAAGTGGCGAGTTTGTAGATTTGTTTGAAGCCGGGATTGTTGACCCTGCTAAAGTCACTCGTTCAGCTGTGCAGAATGCAGCGTCAATTGCAGGTATGGTGCTGACCACCGAAGCAATTGTAGTTGATAAGCCGGAATCGAAGGATGCTGCTCCTGCTGCACCCGCTGGTAGCGGTTTTGGTGGCGACTTCGATTACTAATCGTCAAATCCTTATCAACGATGAAGGGGCGATCGTCTCAAATTTTGCGATCGCCTCATCATTAATAGAACTTACGTATTGACAGAAAATTGAACTTTGAAATATCTATGGAGTACCCTTTAGAAACCTTAATTCAATCAGGTAGAACTAATCCTACCGCCGCTCCAATCTAAAATTGAGCAAATCTCTGAGGTATGATGGCTCGCAATATCTCATCGGGCGGCACAGCATCCTGAATATTTACTTTGCGCGGGATGATTTTTTCTTGAAAATAGAAATCAGCAACACTCTGTTGTTCAGCAACGATCGAAGGTGTTAGTGGTCTTAACCGACGAACGGTTCGGCGTGAAACTGTTTCTAAAACTGATGGGTCAATTTTCACCTCAGAAGCAAGAGCTTTGGCAGCTTCAGCTGGGTTTTTGTCAGCCCATTCTCCAACCTTATCTGCTTCTTCTAAAAAGACTCGCACCAATTCCGGATTTTGAGAAACAAATTGACGTCTGGCAATATAAAATCCACCTAAGGTATTAATACCGCCTGCATTTCTCAGATTACGAATAGGGATACTTTTTTCCACAAGAGCCAAAAAAGGGTCACTAGCCACCCACACCTCAACCTTGTTTTGAATAAAGGCATCGCGGGCTTCCGATGGAGTTAGACCAACAACTTGAACATCACTAATTTTTAAGCCTACCTCTTTCAAAGCCTTGGCCAGTAAATAATGTGCGTTTGACCCTCTCTGAAAAGCAACTTTCTTACCTTTTATATCTGACAGCTTTTTAATTGGAGAATTGGCTCTCACCACAATACCTTGATTCAGTCCTTTGCTGGGTCTGCGTCCAGCAATATAGACGACTTCTGTGATACCTGCGGCTTGGGCAAATATTGGCGGTGTCTCTCCTACATTACCGATATCAACCCTACCTGCATTCATCGCTTCTATCTGTTGCGGGCCTGCAGGGAACGGCCCTACCCATTTTACAGTTACACCCAATGCCTTAAAACGCGGCTCTACAACTTTTCTGGCTTTGACTATATCTCCAGAAGTTTGATAAGCCAAGTTGATTACTTTTGACTTAAAGCCTCCAGGTTTTGTTTGTGCTTGGGTGGTTTGGATGAGACTACCTGCCAAAGGTGTTGATAGTGCAAACAGTCCCACTACTGCATATTGCACAATCCGTTTTAATGCAGCACGACGTTGTGGAAGAAATGGTATTTTCATAACTTTGTTAAACAACTTTACTGATTCTCAAAAATTTTTTCTGCCCTAATTGGTATCTAGCAGCCATAAATTCTGTGTCTGTTTCTCTAAGGTAGCCATTAGATTAGAATTTCTCTCACTAATCTACTTAAAGCTGATTGATTTACCGTAGTTTATATAAAGGAAGTTTTTCATAGTTTGATAGAAAATGCAAGTGTTTCCCGAAGAGCTACCAGTCAGTACTCTGGTTGGCTTGAAATGAAAGATTGAATTGAGAGAATTAGGATAAATTCATGACTCAAGAGCAATGGAATGTGGTCGATCGCTACATTACCGATTTATTTGTGCCGCCTGACTCCGTGCTGGATGAGGCGCTCAAGACCAGCGCTGCAGCTGGTTTGCCGCCGCACAACGTTTCGCCCAATCAGGGGAAACTGCTAATGCTTTTAGCACAAGTCCAAGGGGCGCGCACCATCCTGGAGATTGGCACACTGGGTGGCTACAGCACGATTTGGCTCGCGCGGGCACTGCCTAACGATGGTCACCTGATGACGCTGGAGGCTGACCTGAAACATGCTGAAGTCGCCCGCGCCAACATCGCACGCGCTGGTCTGGCCGACGTTGTTGAACTGCGCCTCGGGAAGGCGTTAGATACACTGCCGCAACTTGCCGCTGAGGGGCGCGGTCCGTTTGACCTAATTTTCATCGACGCTGATAAGCCAAATAATCCCGATTACTTTGTGTGGGCGCTCAAGCTCTCTCGTCCCGGCAGCCTGATTATCGCTGATAATGTCGTGCGTAACGGAGCAGTAGTTGATGCCGCCAGTGATGATCGTAGTGTTCAGGGGGTGCGCCGTTTCAACGAGCTGCTCGCCAACTCACCGCATGTGAGTGCCACGGTAATTCAGACTGTGGGCAGCAAAGGGTACGACGGTTTCGCGATCGCATTCAATAATTTCAATGATTGAATTTCTCTATGCACAAGGTAGTGGTAATCGGTGGTGGAGTTGTGGGTATGAGCGCCGCGTATCGGCTGCTGCGTCATGGTGTCCGAGTAGTTGTGGTTGATCGGGCTGATGAGGGCAAGGCAACAGCAGCAGGTGCAGGAATTTTATCCCCAGGAAATCGATTTCCCCCAAACGATTCAATTCTTCCGTTCCTCAAACAAGCTCATGCTTATTATCCGGAACTGATTGCAAATCTTGCTGAGGATGGTGAATACCATACTGGCTATGAAAAAGTAGGGGCAGTTCATGTTGCTATTACCGATGAAGAGGCTGTTCAAATTCCAAAATTACTGGAGCAAGTCCAACAGCGTCGCCTAGATGGATTTCATCACATTGGGGATGCCAAGATTATCGACGCAGACGCTGCCAAATCGTTCTTTCCGGCACTTAGCCCAGTCAAGGCTGCGATTCATATTCCCGAAGCTGCTCGTGTTGACAGCCGACTGCTCTGTAGCTCACTAAAACGGGCAGTTCGCCGACGCGGTGCAGATTTATTTCACGATCATACTAACTTAGTGGTTAATGAAGGTAAGGTGACAAATGTTACAGTTGGCAGTCAGACCATAAGTGCAGACGCAGTAATTGTTGCTGCTGGTGCTTGGTCAAGTAAGTTAGCCAAGCAGATCGGGATAACTGTGTCGGTGTATCCACAGCGCGGTCAAATCGCGCATTTAGTAGTTCCCCATACTAAAACAGCAGGATGGTCAATTGTAATTAGTCTAACACACTACATTCTTACTTTTCCTCCAAATCGGGTAGTCGTTGGTGCAACACGCGAAGATGTGGGCTATGACTATCGTGTGACTATTGGCGGGATGCAGGAAATCATTCACGAGGGGTTGCGGATGGCAGTCGGACTAGAGTCCGCAACTTTCCAGGAAATCCGTATCGGTTTCCGTCCGCAGAGTCTGGACGCGAAACCTTTGATCGGGCAAGTGCCAGGTATTCAGAACGTGTATTTTGCAACCGGACACGGGGGTTATGGACTTCAAGTTGGTCTCTTCTCTGGCGCTATTATTGCCGATTTGGTACTTTATAAATGGGTTTCCATTGATCTGAATCCCTTCGCAGTTGGGCGCTTTGATCGTGACTACAATCAGACTAGCAAATGAAAACGATGCCTTACAAATGCTGGCAATCTATGCACCGATTATTCGGGAAACTGCGATTTCCTTTGAATTGGAAACACCAAGCGAAACCGAGTTTCAACAGCGGATCAAAAGCTATCAACAACAAATGCCTTGGTTAGTTTGCGAAATCAATGGTGAGCTTTTAGGCTACGCCTATGCTAGCCCCTACCGTACCCGTGCGGCTTACCAATGGTCTGTAGAATCATCGGTATACGTCGGTGTTAATTATCGCTGCAAAGGAATTGCTAAAGCCTTATATACTTCTCTTTTTCAACTGCTGCAACTGCAAGGATTTTATAACGTTGTTGCCGCGATCGCTTTACCCAATCAACCAAGTGTGGCTGTACATAAAGCTGTTGGTTTTTCACCTGTAGGTATCTTTCGTCAGGTTGGATTTAAATTTGATAAATGGCATGATGTAGAGTATTGGCAATTATCGTTACAACAAGAGCAATTTCTCTTTTCTAAACAACCTGTAAATCCACCTCTTTCTATACCAGAAATACAAAAATCGCCTCTGTGGAATAAAGCTTTAACAAGTGGAGTTTTGCTGCTGCGAGTTTAACTAATTATAGAAAATTACTCTAATTAATATTTCCATTGAATACTTACAATGATTCAAGGAGATTCAGTCATTATTTTGTCACCATATTTCCAAAGATGTAGCAGGTATGTCCTCTCGACTTAAAGCGGCAAATTTATAAAGTTACTTCTGAGGATTAGCGATGTACTCCAAACTCCTTAAGTAAACCGTAGTTCCACTAAATCTATTCAAACCGACATATGTTAGACATTGCCGATTTTTCTGCTTCTCACCTGTTGTCGCTGTATCGTGATCGCCTCACTTGATCAGAATATCTAACTGCCAAGATGCACGTGAAGCATGAGCTAGTGTTTTTTGATGTACGTGGAATGTTATTATACGTTTTAGTAAATACTGTTTTCCGACTGATTTTTAGTATTTTTTGAAATGCAGCTTTTAGACAAGGCTGCACAAACTACTTTAGATGGCTTAATCAGAAGCATATTAAACAGCAAGGAGCATCATTATGAGATTGAAATATCTCTTGGCAAAGTTGAAAAAAACCAAGTTTCTTGCCTTGGGAGCAGTTTTTTTTGTTTGTCTGTTTATGATCCCGCAATTACCTTTTTCAGCATTTTCTGCCAATCCCCGTGCAAGTATTCAGTTTGTTGCACCAGATTGGGTAGCTGAGAATTCTAAAAATCCAAATCTGCGGATCTTGGATGTCCGTAATTTACCTCTAGACTATATCGAAGGACATCTTCCTGGCGCGGTTAATATTGCTGATACTGCTTTTAGAGGGCCGAAAGAAGGTCTACCTGTGCAGTATTGGAACAATGAAAAACTGGGACAAATATTTGCAAATTCTGGAGTAACTAACAATAGCCGCGTCCTTGTCTATTCCGATGACAGAGATGTCTTGGGTGCAACAATGGTGGCTTATTTACTAGAACGTTCTGGTTTGCAGAATATCGCAGTACTAGATGGTGGTTACACAGGTTATCAAACTTCCCAACCAGTGACTAAGGAATTTCCGAAATACACAGTAGGTAAATTCACCGTTCGGGATAACCCTTCTGTTCGCGTCAGTCTGGATGAAGTCAAAAAGCTGATTGGTAAACCAGGAGTTACTTTTATCGATCCCCGACCGGCAAATCTGTTTCGTGGCGAGGAAAACCTTTGGGTACGTAACGGACATATTCCAGGTGCACGGAATATTCCTTGACCTACCTTTATGGATGCTAAGAATCCTCACAAACTGAAGTCACTGGATGAAATTAAAAGCATCCTGGCAGAGAAAAAGATTAGTCCGTCAAATGACATCATTATCTCTTGCAGTACAGGAAGAGAAGCAACATTACAATACGTTGTCTTAAAGCATTTGCTTGGTTATCCGAAAGTGAGAGTGTATGAAGGTTCGTGGACTGAATATAGCACCCATAAAGATTTACCTGTGGCAACGGGAGCTGAACAGGTGAGTTAGAAGTCTAAACAAGTTTTCATCAAATAGAGAGATAAGAAAATGAGACATATCATGTTGTTGCTGGCTGTATTATTGACAACCTTTAGTACAGTCAATGTACTTTTGGCTGAAAATGTAGAGCAGGAAAGCTTGGTAAGTTGCAGAAGGAGTAAGGAAAAACCACCTGAAAGTTCTGAAAGTCGTAGTCCCCAAACTTAAACGATTCTCATTTTGATGCAACACAAAGTATGGACACAACTTAATGTTGTGTCCTAACAAGTAGCATGATGAAAAAATTTTGAATGATAAATTTCTTATGAGCAGCGTTGTTGGAAATAATCTACCATCTGGCTCAAAAATATTACGTCCTCGTCCACAGAAGTTAATTGTAGCGATCGCTTTAGCTGTGCTAGCAGGTGGAGCAGTCGCTTTAAGTTCCTACGGTTGGCGGCAAAGTGTTCTATTTCTCATCGGTGGTTTGTTGGGTGTTAGCCTCTATCATTCCGCTTTTGGTTTCACATCTGCTTACCGTAAGCTGCTAGTAAATTGGGATGTTCAGGGAATATACGCGCAATTAGTGATGCTGGCGATCGCCACTATTCTATTTGCTCCCATTTTGGCTGCTGGCTCTGTTTTTGGTCAAAAAGTAGAAGGGGCGATCGCACCAGTGGGAGTACAAGGCGCGATCGGTGCTTTTTTATTTGGTATCGGGATGCAACTGGGTGGGGGGTGTGGTTGCGGGACACTTTGTACTATTGGTGGCGGTAGTATTACCATGCTTATAACCCTATTTACCTTCTGTTTAGGTGCATTTTGGGCAAGTTTGACTAGGCATATGTGGTCTGTATTACCACAAATATCACCAATTGTTTTCGGAGAATCTTTGGGTTGGGTAAGAGCAGTTGGTTTACAGTTAGGCTTGTTTATTTTGATTGCAGGTTTACTGTGGTGGTGGAATCAAAGGAGTCGAAATCAGTTACAAACCAAGTCAAATAAAGCGCAAATCTTACCTCATCCTACAGAATTTTTGTCTGGCCCTTGGCCATTATTCACAGGAGCTATTGCTTTAGCTGCGCTCAACTGGCTAACTCTGATCATTTCAGGAGAACCTTGGCGAATTACTTGGGGATTTGCCTTGTGGGCAGCTAAAATCGCCACTATTTTTGGTTGGAATCCTGATAGTAGTCCCTTTTGGGAGGGAATGTCATTCTCAGATATTGTGGTTACTGATGTTTCCTCTGTAATGAATGTTGGTATTATCTTGGGAGCAGCCTTAGCAGCAGCCTCAGCAGGAAAG
Source organism: Chlorogloeopsis sp. ULAP02 (assembly GCF_038404745.2). Classification (NCBI taxonomy): domain Bacteria; kingdom Bacillati; phylum Cyanobacteriota; class Cyanophyceae; order Nostocales; family Chlorogloeopsidaceae; genus Chlorogloeopsis; species Chlorogloeopsis sp. ULAP02. The sequence goes on from NZ_JAYKTT020000034.1 coordinate 29,458, forward strand.
CTAGTTGCTAAAACTCAAATTTCTCTTGCAGTAGTAATTGCAACCATTATCGGTGGATTGATGATGGGTTATGGAGCTTTTATTGCCTTTGGTTGTAACGTCAGTGCCTTTTTTAGTGGTATTGCTTCCACCAGTTTACACGGCTGGATTTGGATAATCTGTGCTTTACTAGGGACTGGAGTTGGTATTCGTCTACGTTCTGTGTTTCAACTATCAAATTAAGTAACACGGGTTATTCATCCCACAACGCTCGTCATGAAAATTTGACTCTTCCTACATCCCTACACCCTTACACCCCCACACCCATTTTCAAGACAGACGTTCACTCATGGCTGGACACATGTTCCCTGTTCCCCGTTCCCTATTCTCAAGACAGAGCATTTTCCAAATCAGCTTGCAAGTCTAATACATTCTCAATTCCTACAGAAAGGCGGATTAAATTATCATTAATTCCCCGCTTATATCGTTCTGCGTCTGGTAAAGAACCATGAGTCATTTTGGCAGGATAGCAAAGTAACGACTCTACACCTCCTAAACTTTCTGCTAGTAAAAACAGCTTGAGCCGCGAAGCAAATTTTTCAACTTCTGTAAAACCACCTTTTAATTCCAAACTAATCATTCCTCCAAAACCTGACATTTGTGCTTTTGCCAGTTGATGTTGGGGGTGATTAGGTAAACCTGGATAATAAATTCGCTCGATTTGAGGATGCTCTTCTAAGAATTTAGCTAAAAACAAAGCATTTTTTTCATGTTCTCGCATTCTCACTGCCAGAGTTTTAATTCCCCGCAGTACTAGCCAACTATCAAAGGGACTGGGAACAGCCCCGATCGCATTTTGATAAAATTTCAGTTCGGTGTATAGCTGCTCGTTCGATGTCACAACTGCACCACCAATAATATCGCTGTGTCCTCCTAGATATTTGGTAGTACTGTGAACTACAATATCAGCACCTAATTCCAGTGGTCTTTGAAAATAAGGGCTAGCAAAGGTGTTATCAACTACTAGAATGATATTGTGTTGACGAGCAATACTTGCTAGTGCAGCAATATCAATGATTTTTAATAATGGATTGGTGGGAGTTTCGATCCAAATTAGTTTGGTATTCGCTTGAATAGCATTTTCAAAGTTATTAATATCATCAATATCTACATAGGTGGTTGTCACGCTCCAATTTTTTACCACCCGTTCTAACAAACGATAAGTACCACCATATAAATCATCACCAGCAACAATATGGTCGCCACTTTTAAGCAGACTTAACACGGTAGTAGTGGCAGCTAATCCAGAGGCAAACGCTAAACCGAATTTTGCACTTTCAGTAGCAGCTAAAGCTTCTTCTAAGGCATTACGGGTAGGATTTCCGGTGCGAGAATATTCATATCCTTTGTGCTGACCTATTGCTTCTTGCTGGTATGTAGAAGTCAAATAAATAGGAACAATCACAGCACCAGTTTGTGGATCTGATTGTTGACCTTCATGAATTGCTTTCGTTTCAAATTCCATTGTTTTCCCTTAATTCGTCTTGGTTTTGACTAATCCAATATCTAATTAAATCGGCTCTGGTAATTAATCCAATGGGGACACCATGCCGCGTAATAATAATTCCTGTAGTTCCCGATAATAGCACTCGATAAGCTTCTGCAATGTCTACTTCTTCATCGAGAATTGGTAGCGGTTTACCCATAACTGCTAAAACTTGCTGGTTAGAAAAATTAATACCATCATGGAGAAATTTCATCAAAGATGCTTCATTGAGACTACCAACTACATGATTATTATCAATTACAGGTAACTGGGATATATTCAGCTTTTGTAACAGACTTGTAGCTTGGCTCAAAGTATCGCTAGAACTAACAGCAACCAAAGAGGGAAAATCAGTTTTTTGCAGCAGAATTTCACCAATTTTTATAGTTTTTACTGTTTTTCCTTCCCAAAAACCATTTTCCTGCATCCAGGCATCAGAGTAGATTTTATTAATGTAGTTTCTGCCTGTATCTGGTAATAGCACCACGATATACTTTGGCTGTGATAACCTAACTGCATACTTGATGGCGGCGGCTACCACTGTACCACAAGAACCTCCTACCAATAAGCCTTCCTCCCTGGCGAGACGACGTGCCATATTAAAAGACTCTTTATCGCTGACTCGAATCATTTCATCGACTAATTGACGATTAAAAGTCTTAGGAATAAAGTCTTCTCCTATGCCTTCAACCTTATAAGATTTAGGGCTATCTCCTGACAGAATAGAACCTTCTGGATCTGCACCAATAATTACAATATTTGGGTTTTGTTCTTTGAGATATTTGGCAACTCCTGAAATTGTGCCACCTGTCCCCATACCTGCAACAAAAACTTCAACTTTACCTTGACTATCTGACCAGATTTCTGGGCCAGTAGTTAAGTAATGAGCTAAAGGATTATTCGGGTTTTCAAATTGATTTGGTCTGTAGGCTCCTGGGATTTCTTTAGCGAGTCTTTCTGCTACACCGTTATAACTTTCTGGTGAGTCAGGTGCTACAGATGTGGGAGTAACTACTACTTCTGCACCATAAGCTTTGAGCAGGTTAATTTTATCCTGGCTCATCTTATCGGGCATGACAAAAATACACCGATATTTTTTGACTGCGGCAATTAGTGCCAGTCCTACACCAGTATTACCTGCGGTAGCTTCAATAATAGTTCCTCCCGGCTGTAATTGACCTGTTTTTTCTGCTTCTTCTATCATTGCCAGGGCAATTCTATCTTTGGTGCTTCCACCAGGATTCAGATATTCTACTTTGGCGTAAATAGTAGATTGAATATTTTCGGTTACTCTATTGAGTCTGACTAATGGAGTTTTACCAATTGCTTGCAAGATATTTTCGTGAGTAGCCATATTTACTCCTCGTCAGTGATGAAAAATGTGTGTTATTGGTCTTTCATGATGATGTATTCAGAGATGTTGATGTTAACCACAGCAGACACAGAGAAGATATAGAAATTGGCGTTATGATGTGGGTTTTAAGATTGGCTGTAGTTTTAGCAATTTCTCACCTGCTGCTTGTAGTGTTTCAGGTTGTTTGCTAAAGCAAAAGCGGATGAATGAATGCCCTTTCTCTGGTTGGCTGAAAAAGCTGGAACCGGGAACTACAGCAACACCAATTTCCTTAATTAAATAGTTAGTGAATTCAATATCAGTTTTGTAGCCAAATTTGGAAATATCAGCAAAGACGTAGTAAGCCCCTTTGGGAACAAAATAGGGAATACCAACCCGATCCAAAATTTGTAAAATGCTGTCTCTTTTGTGATGATAAAGTCTAGCTAGTTCTTGATAATAGGATGGTGGTAGTTGCATGGCAGCGACTCCGGCTCTTTGCAAGGGTGCGGGCGCACCAACGGTTAGGAAGTCGTGGACTTTTCTAATAGCTCCTGTCAATTCGGGTTTTGCCAAAATGTAGCCAACTCGCCATCCAGTAACACTGTATGTTTTGGAAAGCCCATTGATGGTAATGGTGCGTTCTTCCATTCCAGGAAGGGTGGCTAGGGCAATATGTTGAGTACCATCATAGAGAATGTGTTCGTAAATTTCATCTGTAAATGCTAGAACATCCCACTTCTGACAAAGTTCGGCAATCAGGGTAAGTTCTTCACGGGTAAAAACTTTGCCTGTGGTAAAAACTTTGCCTGTGGGGTTGTGTGGGGTATTGATAATGATAGCTTTGGTATTGGCATTGAAAGCTTGACGCAACTGGACTTGATCAAATGTCCAGTCAGGAGGATGCAGGGTGACGTATCGGGGTGTAGCACCAGCTAGAATTGCATCGGGGCCATAATTTTCATAATATGGCTCAAATACAATTACTTCATCACCTGGATCGATGGTTGCTAGCATGACAGCAGCCATTGCTTCTGTAGAGCCACAGGTAACAGTGATTTGTGTTTCTGGGTTAATGTCTAAACCTAAATACCAACGGACTTTGTTGGCGATCGCTTCTCGAAATGGGCGATCGCCCCAAGTAATTGCATATTGATTAACATCCGCCTCAATTGCCTCATAGGCTGCTTGCTTCAACTCCCGCGGACAGGGAAAATCGGGAAAGCCTTGAGCTAAATTCACTGCACCATATTGCGCTGCCACCCGTGTCATTTCTCGTATCACAGATTCTTTGAACTGCTTTGCCTTCGCTGATATTTTGTGGTGCTGAATCTCTCTCATCTGCCTTCTCCGTGTATAGTTACGTGGAAATCCTTAAAATACATCAATTTTATAGATTTACCGTAGTATACTCAATTCCCACAACGAGAAGAAATGATAAGCATGATTAGTTTGGGGTATTCGCCAAATTCAGTCCGCTCTTTCATGCCTCAGCGCTTACCACTACTAATTTGGTATTGATTAACAATATAAGGAAAATATAAATATCAGTAATTACATTGGTAAAACTTATAATTATTTGTTAACTACATTAAGTCTATAGACAAACCGTATATTATAAGAAAAGCAAAAAATAATTGCATAAACTAGCAAAATCAGAAGCAACCAAACAATATTTTCTGATGTTTGGCAGATTTTGCTATGCAAGTCTAAATAGCTGCTCAATTCTTGCAAAACAAGCATTTACTATCTGGATAAAAAGACAAAAGGAGTCGATGTGATCAACAGTATACGGATTAACGAAAATTTAACGACTACAGGACAAGTCATAGCACAACAACTTGAGCAAGCTAGTCAAGAAGGTTTTAAGTCAGTTTTAAATTTGCGATCGCCTGATGAACTAGGATTCTTCCGAGATGAGCAACAGGTAGCTGAATCATTCGGACTAAATTACGTCAATGTACCTCTAAAGCTTGAAGATTTGAGTGAAGAGTTAATTACTAAAATTCTCAAGACATTAGAAGAACTTCCTAAACCAGCTGTGGTGCATTGTGCAGCAGCTATGCGCTCCACAGGAATTGCATTATTAAGTATTGCCACAAAAGAAGGATTGACACCAGAACAAACCCTAGCAAAAGCTCGGAATTTAGGCTTTAGTTTTTTTGAACATACTGGTATTAGTCCGCAACTAAAAACATTGTTTGTAGACTATATAAATAAACACGCTAAGGTAGCTTAATTACTCAGATACAACTGATGAGTGGGACACACAACAGTAGAGACACGATGAATCGCGTCTCTACTCGGTGAAATTGGTATCAAAAAAATTCCTATTGTCCAGCCAAACAAATCGCAACCTGCTATCCTTTGGCGGTGGGAGAATCAATCAAGTCCAATTGCGTACCACAATAATCTTAAACTTGCGTTCTTGAGACAAATCGTAATCTAGGGAACCAAAGCGTTGCAAAGCCCACTCCCGTAAATCCTCAATAGCGCGGGTAAAGATGTCATCAGGGATACTCCAAGCTGCACTATGGATTTTATTTTCATGGTTAGCAAGTAATTTGCCCACAGTCTGTTTAACAGGCCATTGAGCAGCAATTACCGTTTCCAACGTCGCGCCTTGTTC
>NZ_JAYKTT020000035.1:0-34897 GCF_038404745.2 Chlorogloeopsis sp. ULAP02
AGGGAGCCAGTGCGGTGGTGAGCCAGCGTGTTGGGCAGCTTCTTGTAGGGTAGCGACTGGCGTCAATTAGCGTGCGGGTTTTGTTGATTATCTTTACGTTCAAACCGAGAATTTATCTTCTAAACCCGTCTGTACAGTAGTTAGTAGTTAGTTTTTAACCACTAACCACTAGCCACTATCCACTAACCAATTAACAAACTACTCTTTCCAATCCTTCCCAATCCGAATGGTGAGTTCTGATTCCAAATCGCCTGTTGCTGACACCTCAACATTACCCAAGCCTAGAATTTCTTGCAGTTTTTCTGCTGCTTTACGGTTACCTTTTTGCGCGATTATTTTAGTCTCACTGTGGCGATCAGGTAAATCTGGGACAGCATAAATTTTTGTGAAACCTTTTTGTTTAAGAGAGTTAATAACTTTTTCTGTTAGCTGGGGTTGATTGGAAGAATTTTGAATAGCAATTTTTAGGCTAGTTACAGGTCGCGCATCTGACTTGAGACCACCTATAATCACTCCAGTATAATTAGTCAGTAAGTCAATTCTTCCAGACAGATCTAGCCAATAGCTATCGGGATCTGCACTTAAACGGCTAAAAATACCTGGCAAGATAGTCATTTGGAAATTCTCCCTCTCTAAGTTGAGAGTAAAATTGACTATTGCCATCATTTCCTCACCTTTCAAGTTAGTGTCAAAGTACTTGCCCATAATCCGCACTAATTGGGGCAATCTGGGTAAAACAGTAGGGCTAAAGAGACGTTCGCGCAAACCCATCATTAAAGCTTGCTGTCGCTGTACTCTTGGTAAATCCCCTGTATTGGCTTCGCGGAAACGGATAAACTGTTCTGCTTGTTCACCGTTGAGAGTTTGCCAGCCGCTGACTAAGTTAATTGAAAATTTACCAGCAGAGTCTCTATATTCCATTGCTTTAGGAACAAATACCTCTACTCCACCGAGTTGATCTACTAACTGCCGTAAACCACTAGTAGAAATACGGATATAACGGTCTATAGGCGCATTGCTTAGGGTGCGACTGACAACTCGTGCTGCTAGTACCGATCCTCCTTGGGCATTTGCTTCGGATACTTTATTTAATCCCTTAGATTCTGGAATTGCTATCATTGTGTCTTTGGGGATTGAAAGTACCCGCATTGTTTTGTCGTCAGGGTTGAGCCTGAGGAGTAGCATGGTATCGCTTTTACCAGCAAAACTTTCTGGTGAGCCGTCAACAGTGCCAGGAACTGGTTCGATACCCATCACTAAAATATTCATCGGGCGTATGAGCTTGTATTGGGAGATATTACTCCAGATTTCACCAGGTAATGGCATTTTCTCAGCATCTGGATTATCCATGCCCAATTCTTCATCTGTTCTATCTATATCACTCCACAATGGAGTCCAAAGCGCCAAGGTTGATACCAACAGCCCTGATAAAGTAATTCCAACAACTATTGTCAATAGCCAAAAAAGCCACCGAGGCATAGCTAAACCCAACCTTTGGTAAAGCTGGCTAGGAATAGAACCCACAGACTCTACTAAGTTAGAAGAAACTTCTACTTTTTGTTGCGCATTTACCTTAACAGGTGGCTGCACTCGTTGAAATTTAATTTTATTTTTTAATCGTTCTGCTTGTTTAACCACAACTTTCTCCCCACTCAACCACTCCCTGGATGTAATGTTAATGCTAACGACAAATCTTGCTAGTTAAAAACACCACTGTAAACTTGTAATATTCTTGAATTTTCTATGACAATATGACTAGATCATTGTTCCCTGTAATTCTTGCCGGTGGAAAGGGTGAGCGTTTTTGGCCTTTAAGCCGCCAAAACCGTCCCAAGCAATTTTTAGATTTGGATGGTAGTGGTAGAAGTCTCCTACAAGGAACCGCTGATCGGCTGCTACCACTTGCAGGCGATTGGGACAACTTGTGGGTAATAACTTCTAGTCAGATAGCTCAAGGAGTTAAAGAACAACTGCCTCAACTCCCACCTGATAACTTATTAATTGAGTTACAAGGACGAGACACCGCCGCTGCTGTTGCTTGGACAAGCTTAGAAATCAAAAAGCGTTACGGAGATGACGCTATTGTTGGCTTTTTCCCCGCCGATCACTGGATTGCTGAACAAGAAGCTTTTGCAAACACATTATATGCAGCAACTCAACTAGCGGCAAACACAGCAGCGATTGTCACATTGGGGATCAAACCTGCCTTTCCATCAACTGGTTACGGCTATATAGAACAAGGCGAAAAAATTAGTTGCTTTGATGACTTGCCAGCTTATCACGTTAACCGTTTTACTGAAAAGCCTAACCGTCAAACGGCAGAAAAGTTTCTGTCTACGGGACGCTTTAGCTGGAATAGCGGGATGTTTATCTTTCGGGTGGGTGTTGTTCTCAAGGAACTGCATATCCACGCTCCGGATATTATTGAGCCGTTGGAAAAACATGGCCCTGATATCTATCCTCATCTCCCTAAGATGAGTATAGACTATGCTCTAATGGAAAAGACAGGTCTAGCATACGTGATTCCGGTGGAATTTGGTTGGGATGATTTAGGTGACTGGAATGCGATCGAGCGTTTATTGAAAAAAGAAGAGACTACAAATGTAGAATTAGGAACTCATGTAGGATTAGATACCAAAGGAGCAATTATTTACAATAGCGATCCCAATGATGTAGTTGTTACTATTGGCTTGGAAGATGTAGTAGTTGTGCGCGATCGCAATGTAACTTTGATTGTAAAAAAAGACCGCACCCAACAAATCAAACAAATCCTCAAAATTCTCCAAAGCGATCCCCGATTTACAGAAATACTTTGAAGGGGATAGGGAACAGGGGACAGGGGACAAGTGACAAGGAGTTGAGGGAGTTGAGGGAGGTGAGGAAGTAATAAGAGTCAATTCTTCCCTATCTCCCCCTCTCCCCATCCTCTTCTTAGCCCCTAACCCTTGACAGAGGCTGAAAAGACAAATTTTCCGATATAAATTGAGTGTTGGATATTTTGTCTCCTAATTATGGAAATTACCTACTTTGAGCCTTTTGCCAAGAAAACAGCAATCAACTCTATTAGTGTTTATCAACATTATATTTCTCCGTACAAAGGATTTTCCTGCCCTCATCGCCTATTAAATGGTGGGGATTCCTGCTCTCAATACGTTAAAAGAATGCTGATTGAGCAAAGTTTAGTAGAAGCCGTACAATCATCTTTACAAAGATTTAAAGATTGCGCTCACGCCAGCAAAATTATTACAACTAGAAACTCTGGTGGCGGATGTATTATCATCCCTTGCTGTATACCTCTTTAATTAATTTCTTCGCGTTTCCTGCATCGTAATGGCAGTTCGTTAAAATTATGTTCCTCACCCAAACTGTTCCCCGTCAACGAGAAATCATTGAAGTTTTATTCCGCAATGGCTGGGACTATATGCGAAGGTTGCTCACTGGCGGTAAACCGGATGAACCTCAATTACCCACACCTGCGGTTTTGAAAAATATCTTGGTAGATTTGGGGCCTGTTTATGTTAAGCTTGGCCAGTTAATGTCTACCCGCCCAGACTTACTCAGCGCGTCTTATATCGAGGAACTATCAACGCTGCAAGATGAAGTACCGCCTGTTCCTTGGTCAGAAATAGAAGTTATCATCCGCAAACAATTAAAACAGCCTTTAGAGGAAACTTTTGCAACTATTAATCCCGTGCCAGTGGCAGCTGGCTCGATTGCTCAAACACATAGAGCCACACTCAAAGACGGACGGGAAGTTGCGCTAAAAGTTCAACGTCCAGGAATAGATATCATTGTTAACCAAGATATTGCTTTGATTCAAGGTATTGCTGATTTGGTGGCACGTACCGACTTTGGACAAACTTACGAAATCAAATCTATAGCCGAAGAATTTACTAAAGCCCTAGAAGCTGAGTTAGATTTTACGCGAGAAGCTAGTTATACCGATCAATTACGACGTAATTTATCTCAAGGTCGTTGGTTTGATCCTAATCAGGTAGTAGTTGCAGAAATTTACTGGGATGTGACTACTCCCAAGTTGATGGTAATGGAATGGTTGGACGGTGTACCACTATTGTCAGCTAATTTTGACAATGACCAAAATGGTAAAAGTCCTGCTGTAGAACGTCAAAAAGTTACTACTCTGTTATTTCGTGCTTTTTTCCAACAGCTTTATATAGATGGTTTCTTTCATGCCGATCCGCATCCAGGGAATTTGTTTTATCTCAAAGATGGGCGGGTGGCTTTAATTGACTGTGGCATGATGGGAAGGCTCGATCCGCGCACGCAAAGGATATTGACAGAGATGTTACTGGCAATTGTCGATTTAGATGCCCAACGCTGTGCTCAGTTAACTTTGCAGCTTTCAGATTCTGCCCAACCAGTGATTTTATCTCGCTTAGAAAATGACTATGACCGAATGCTGCGCAAGTATTACAACTTGAGCTTGTCTCAAATGAATTTTAGCCAGATTATTTACGAGCTGCTACAAGTTGCCCGCAATAATAAAATTCGCTTGCCTAGCAACATGGGCTTATATGCTAAGACTCTGGCTAATTTAGAGGGAGTCGCGCGAGCGTTCAATCCAGAGGTTAACTTTATAGATGAAGTTCAACCATTGTTGACAGACTTATTCCGTCGCCAGTTGTTTGGGGAAGCTCCTGTGCGATCGCTTCTGAGAACAGCACTAGATCTTAAAAGTTTGTCTTTACAATCTCCCCGACATATTGAATTGCTTTTAGATAGAGTTACATCCGAAACATTGCAGTGGAATTTATCTTTACGCGGACTAGATGGATTGCGCCGTACAGCAGACGATGCTGCCAATCGGCTTTCTTTTAGCATCCTAGTAGGTTCATTGATTATGGGTGCAGCAATTATTTCTAGTAATGCACGTACAGCCCAACTATCTTTTTTAAGCAACGTGTTATTTGCTACTGCTAGTTTATTAGGATTGTGGTTGATTATCAGTATTCTGCGATCGGGTCGTTTACGTTAAAAAACCTTCTGCCACCTGCCGTCTGCCTCCTGCCTTCTATTTAACTACTAACAAAGTATATGCCGATTATCGAGGCTCAAAATCTGAGCAAAGTTTATCCTGTAGCTGTTAAAGAACCAGGCATAATTGGAACAATTACCCACTTTTTTCGTCGTACCTATCGCGAAATTAAAGCGGTTCAGGATGTCTCCTTTGAAATTGCAGCGGGTGAAGTAGTAGGCTTTTTAGGACCAAATGGTGCAGGTAAAACTACTACACTCAAAATGCTCACAGGATTGGTTCATCCTTCTAGTGGCAAAGTCAGAGTAGCTGGTTATGTTCCCTTTCGTCGTCAAGAAGCGTTTTTGCAGAAGATTACCTTAGTTATGGGGCAAAAACAACAGTTGCTTTGGGACTTGCCAGCAATGGATTCTTTGAGGATTAATGCTGCTGTGTACAATATCTCAGATCGTGAGTTCCGTCAGCGAGTGGGAGAATTAACTGAGATGCTGTCCTTAGAAGGCAAGCTTTCCCAGCCTGTGCGGAAGTTATCTTTGGGCGAACGGATGAAAGCAGAGCTTCTAGCAGCACTATTGCACCATCCCAAAGTGTTATTTTTAGATGAACCCACTTTAGGATTGGATGTTAACGCTCAAGTGGGGGTACGTGATTTCTTACGCGAATACAATCAGCGCTATCAGGCAACCGTGTTACTAACTAGCCATTACATGGCTGATATCACAGCTTTATGCGAACGAGTACTATTAATTCATCGAGGAAATTTGATGTACGACGGTAGTTTGGATGGATTACTAGAAAGGTTTGCACCTTATCGAGAAGTTCATATAGAGTTAGCTCATCCTCTACCCAAAGAAAAACTCATGCTTTATGGTGACGTGCAAAAGCTAGATGGGCGGATGGTATGTTTTATGGTACAGCAAGAAGAGTTAACACGTACTGTATCGCGAATTTTAGTTGAGTTAGAGGTCACTGATTTAAAAGTGACTGAACCGCCTGTAGAAGAAGTAATTGGGCGAGTATTTTTAGAGGGAGTGGTTAGTAGATAGTGGTTAGTGGTTAAAAACTACCTACAAACTACTAATGTACAGATGCTTCAAACACCGCGTCTCTACCTACTACCTAATGTAGGGGGAGTTACGAAGATAAATTATCAGTTTTAGCGGCAATGTTATCAGCAAAACCCGCCCCTACTAACTACTAACTACTATCAACCAACAACCAGATCATGAAGCGCCTCTTTAGAACAGCTTGGACATTACTTTCTGTTTACTATGCTTACATGGTGGAGTATCGAGCAGAACTTATTTTATGGGTTTTGTCTGGTTCTTTGCCAATTATCTTAATGGGAGTTTGGACGCAGGCAGCCCAAGGTGGAAATTTTGGTTTAACACCCGTAGATTTTGCTCGTTATTTTTTAGCAGTTTTCCTTGTTAGGCAATTGACAGTTGTTTGGGCAATCTGGGATGTTGAAAAGGAAGTGATAGAAGGCAAGCTTTCTAATCGATTATTACAACCACTCGATCCAGTCTGGCATCATGTTGCATCTCATCTAGGTGAAAGAGGTGCTCGTATACCCTTTACGTTCCTGTTAATTGGATTATTTTTTCTACTGTATCCTCAAGCTTTTTGGTTACCGAGTTTAGGAGAAATTTGTCTGTTTCTCCTGGCGGGGGTATTGGCTTTTATTTTACGCTTTGTAATTCAGTATACGTTTGCTTTATTTGCTTTTTGGACAGAAAGAGCTAGCGCCATAGAAAATTTTTGGTTTTTGTTTTATTTGTTTTTATCTGGTATGATTGCCCCTTTAGATGTTTTCCCCGAATCAGTAAGAACAGTAGTACTTTTCACACCTTTTCCCTATTTGATTGATTTTCCTGCAAGTATTTTGGTGGGACTACCTGTAAATATGACACGGGGATTTTTAGCAACATTAGGCTGGATTTTACTATTTTTAGTTTTGAATCGCTGGCTGTGGCGGCAAGGATTAAAGCAATATTCGGGAATGGGAGCGTGAAAGAGGACACGGGGACACGGAGATAAGGGGACACGGGGAAAATTTCTCTCTCCGCGTCTTCCCTTACCTGCTCAAGCTGCTAGATGTTGCTGAACTTGCAGCACAAGTTCATTTGTCCAGTAATTAACTAGTTCGGCTGCTTCTGCTTCTACCATGACTCGGATCACTGGTTCTGTGCCAGAGGCACGGACTAATATCCTGCCTGCATTACCCATTCCTGCTTCAGCACGAGCGATCGCTTCTTGTAGAGGTTGGCATTCTTTCCATCCTAGACGTTTGTTGCGGTCTTCTACACGCACGTTCCGCAACATTTGAGGATATGTTTGAAAGCTCTGATCAACCATTTCTGTGAGGGGAACACCAGCTTGCTGTACCAAAGTTGCTAAATGCAAAGCTGTTAGTAAACCATCTCCAGTAATACCATAGTGCCGACATAAAATATGCCCAGATTGTTCCCCACCCAGCATTCCTCCTCTGGAGTGCATTTCTGCTTGGACGTATTGATCTCCAACTGCTGTGCGAATTAGCTTACCACCAATTTTTTCCCACGCTCTTTCAAAGCCTAAGTTAGCCATGACTGTGGAAACAATGAGATTATTTGGTAGTTCTTGTTTTTGTTGCAGGTAACGTCCCCACAGGTAAAGGATGTAATCACCATTTACTTGTCTTCCGCTATGATCTACTGCCAAAACGCGATCGGCGTCGCCATCAAAGGCAAAACCTAAGTGAGCATTGTGTTCGCTAACTGCCGCTTGCACAATATCTAAGTGAGTAGAACCACAGTTAACATTAATGCGATCGCCATCCGCTTGGTTATGCAAGCAAATAACTTCTGCCCCTAGTGACTCAAATACCGATGGTGCTAACCCAACAGCTGCTCCCCACGCCAAATCTAAAACAATCTTCATCCCTTGAAGATTGACAGCGTGTAAAGGATGTTTTAGGGCTTCAGCATAACGCTCTACCAACTCTGGGCGCGAGTAATGCCTACCACAATTGTGACTAGTATTAGGCGATACTGTACCTCGCAATCCTACTTCAATTTCTGCCTGTAATACTTGCGATAACTTCAAACCATCAGCACCAAAAATTTTAATGCCGTTATCTTCCGGTGGGTTGTGGCTAGCAGAAATCATTACTCCGCCGATTGCATCACTAACACTGGTAAGATAGGCAACACAAGGAGTGGGGCATAAACCTAAATACCAAACTTCCAATCCTGCTGCTGTTAAGCCTGCACTTAAGGCCATTGCCAGCATATCACTAGAATTTCTAGAATCCTGTCCGACAATGATCGGGCCAATCTGGGAAGCATGAGATTGCAATACAACCCCTGCCCAATAACCAACTTGTAATGCTAGAGGTGCACTTAGTAATTCTCCAACTCGTCCGCGAATACCGTCTGTGCCAAACAAGGGAGTTGTTGGTAGCGAGATATTATTTAGTGCCAAACTGCTTGCGATCGCTTGCTGCAATCCATCTGGTTCAGAAGCAGAATTTCCACCAAAGCCTTGAGGTCGAGTTATAGATGAGACCATACGTTAAAACACTCCACACAGACACACAGGAGGATAACACTTTAAAACTTATTCAACAATTCTCTATGGGTAGGTTTTATCACGATAGTCCTATTAGCTTTTCTTTGCTTAAAATTGATTTAAGTAAAGGTTTTTTAAGAATAGTGCTCAAAGTCGGGACTGGGAATTGGGAAGAAGAGGGGCTACGGTGTACACAAAAAAATCGGTAGTTTTGTAGGGGTTATGTTGTCACATAGCGCAACGCACTATTCCATATCGGTGCGTTGAACTACCGTCAATAACACATCCTACAAGGGCTGGAAACTGGTAATTAGAGACTATTTTGGTTACCAGGCTCTTTATCTCCCTTCGGGTACGCAGTCGCCAGTGGAGGAGGACAGTCCGTTGTAAACCCTACCAAGAGCACTGTCTCACCATGTCCTCGTGTGCCATTGTCCTCTCCCCAGTCGCCGACGTAAAAAAATTTTAGCCACTCACAACAAAACTTTAAGTTGTGGAATTTGGCTCTGTGTAAGTGATTGGACTGCCTTGGCGAATCCTACAAAACTTAGTAGCTTAAAAATATTTAATAAAATTTCTCATCAAATAGCTCTACTGTAACGTTTTAGTGGCTTTTGTAGCCGTTAGTAAATCGATACTCCGGCAGTTGACTTTTTAAAGTTGAGAAATTTAGCATGAGCAGCAATTTAGCAACCAAATTGCGTGTAGGCACTAAAAAAGCCCACACGATGGCAGAAAATGTTGGTTTTGTCAAGTGCTTTTTAAAAGGAGTAGTAGAGAAAAACTCCTACCGCAAGCTCGTTGCCAACCTCTACTTTGTGTATTCCGTCATGGAAGAGGAAATGGAAAAGCACAAAGATCATCCTCTAGTTTCTAAAATTAATTTTCGAGAACTATACAGACAGCGCAGTTTAGAAAAAGACCTTAGCTATTACTACGGTGGCAACTGGCGGGAACAAATCCAATTATCGCCCGCTGGGGAAGCATACGTACAGCGTATTCGAGAAGTCTCTGAAAAAGAACCAGAATTATTAATTGCTCATTCTTACACCCGCTACCTTGGGGACTTATCTGGCGGACAAATTCTCAAAGGCATTGCTCAAACCGCAATGAACCTAAGCGGAGATGGAACCGCCTTCTATGAATTTGAAGACATTTCTGACGAAAAAGCATTCAAAACCAAATACCGTCAGGCTTTAGATGAACTGCCCATTGACGATGCTACTAGCGATCGCATTGTCAATGAAGCCAACGCCGCCTTTAGCATGAACATGAACATGTTCCAGGAATTGGAAGGCAATTTGATTAAGGCGATCGGACAAATGCTGTTCAATACCCTGACTCGCCGTCGTACACGTGGCAGCACAGAATTGGCTACTGCCGAGTAAACCATAAAATCATATAAGCCAATATTTTCTAAATTGTAGGGGCAGCGCCCCTGGGATTGTCCTAATCAAACAGGGCTTTCTTAGGGATGTTGCCCCTATAGTCTTAGTTTCTTTAGAACTGACAAGTTTTGATAAGGGGCAGCTTACGCACGAGTTATCGAAATAATAAACTACAGAGGCGCAGGGGACACGAGTCAAGAGGATTTTATAGGGATTTTGCGTAAGCTCTAAGGGATTTAAGGTTATGGGGGAATTACATTGATACTCACAGGTTTATACGCAGCATTGACGAGTTAACTTTACTTTGTGCGTAAGTGCTGATTCCCAATCTACCCACTATGGGGCAAAATGCAAAAAGGCTCAATTCATGGCTTGTGTGCAAAATTTTAATTAAACAATGGCTGCAAAAATTCCTGTCACCGTTATTACTGGGTTCTTAGGTAGTGGTAAAACTACCCTGATTCGTCACCTACTCCAAAACAATCAAGGACGCCGTATTGCTGTTCTGGTTAATGAATTTGGCGAACTTGGCATAGATGGAGAATTGTTGAAATCGTGTCAAATTTGCCCAGAAGATGATGATGGTATAGATAATATATTTGAATTAACAAATGGCTGCTTGTGCTGTACTGTACAGGAGGAGTTTTTGCCGACGATGCAGCAATTACTAAAGCGGCGAGATCATATTGATTGCATTCTAATAGAAACCTCTGGTTTAGCCTTACCAAAACCACTAGTAACGGCTTTTCGCTGGCCAGAAATTCGTTCTGGTGCTACAGTTAATGCTGTAATTACAGTGGTAGATTGTGCAGCAGTAGCAGCAGGAACATTTGCCGACGATCCGGAAGCAGTAGAAGTACAAAGGCAAGCAGATGATAGTTTAGAACACGAAACCCCTTTACAAGAACTGTTTGCAGATCAACTTACCTGTGCAGATTTAGTAATTTTAAATAAAACTGATTTGGTGGATGAACAAACAAAAGCAAAAGTTGAGGAGTTAGTTAAACAAGAGTTGCCCAGGGTTGTAAAGATTGTAGAGAGTTCTAAAGGTCAACTCGATCCATCCATATTGTTAGGATTCCAAGCCGCAGTTGAAGACAATTTAGATACCCGTCCCAGTCATCATGTTACTGAAGAAGAACATGATCACGATGAAGAAATCATCTCAACTTACCTAATTTTAGATCGGGATTTTGACCCCCAAAAGCTGCAACAACAGTTACAAGTACTAGTAAAACAACAAGAAATTTACCGAATTAAAGGCTTTGTTGCTGTACCTAACAAACCCATGCGTTTAGTAATGCAAGGGGTAGGAAGTCGCTTTGAACAATTTTACGATCGCCCTTGGCGACCTCAGGAGATACGGCAAACCCGTTTAGTTTTTATTGGCAAAGAACTAAATTCGTCTGAGATTGAATCGCAGCTTGTGGCATTATAAGCTATCTAGTCATTGGTCATTTGTCATTGGTAGGGGCGGGTTTTGTTGATTATCTTGCCGTTCAAACTGATAATTTATCTTCTAAACCTGCACGGCAGTCGCTACAACGCGCTTAACCCGACGCCAGTTGACGCCAGGTGCTACAACGCGGGAAACCCGCGCAACGCACTGGCTCCTTTATGCCGGGGAACCCGTCCACCCTTCGGGTTCAGCAGTCCCCCATCGCCGGAAACCGCCAAGACGGGGGCTGCTTCACCGCACTGGCTCCGCAACGCGCTGCCTCCCGTACTGGTTAGTGGTTAGTAGTTAGTGATTTATTACTCTCCTTGTCTCCTTGTCCCCTTGTCTCCATTTTCTATGAACATCACTCAACTGTTCAACATTGCCAATGTTTTCGTTTTACCCTTTTGGGCTTTGATGATTTTCTTGCCTAAATGGAAAGTTACCAAACAGGTAATGGAATCCTATATTCCTTTTGTACCTTTAGCAGCAGCATATTTGTATTTGTTCATTAGCAGTATTACTCCAGAAAATGCCCAAGCTCTTTCAAATCCTCAATTAGCAGATATTGCTAAATTTTTTGCCGATGAGAAAGCTGCGGCTACAGGTTGGATTCATTTTCTAGTTATGGATTTATTTGTCGGGCGCTACATTTATTTGCAAGGACAAAAAACAGGAGTTTTTACAATTCACTCATTAGCACTCTGTTTATTTGCTGGCCCGTTAGGATTACTCTCTCACATCTTTACCTACTGGATTGCTAAGAAATTTTTCCTAGCTTCTGAAAGTGAAATAGAGGAGGTTGAACCAAAAACAGTGTCGTCTACATGAGATGCAAGTTAACTTTAAGTGTGGGTGCTTTTTAATCAACTCTAAGTCATTAATCCTACAGAATAACTATTTCAATTTCTCAATTTACATACTATGCATCAACCAACTAAAGAAGAGTTATTGAAGGCAATGAAACTTATGGTTGGCTCAAGAAATTGGGCAGGATATTTACATTTTAGAAGGTTGCTAAAGTTACACTATCCTAGCGGTTTTAACGGTGAATTGCGGCAAATGTTTTGCTCTCTATCCGATGACGACAAACTTGCATATTGTAACTATTTTAACGATCCTCCAGAGTCGATGGACAAGCAGCAAAAAAAACTAAAGAAGAAGGCCAAGGCAGCAGAACTAAAAGAGAGGCAGATAGGTATATACCAACCTAAATTAGCTACTTCACCTAGAAAACAATCAAATTAAGAAATTTTATTGACATTCTCCTCATAAATCTGTTTTTGCTAAGAGTATGTCAATGTTTATTTTTCTACTTAATCTTATCATTCAAGCACATTAACTTGTTTTTTAATAAAGTAGAAAACTCAATTAAACGTAAAATCCCCGCTTCTCCAAAGAAGTCGGGGATTTGTATTTTTAGTTTATTTATATTAACTTACGTGTTTAAAATTTAACAACAATAAATGTATCGTGAGGTAATTATTTGCAAACATTTGTTTACTAACTAACAACTTGCTCAAGTTTTATTCTTAATCTCAAAAAAGAAGTAAATTTGATTGGATGTTAGACTGATAAAGTTTGCAGTCGCAATATTGTAATCAAATATCAATTCCTATGAATTGGCAGGAGGGCAGACTTATGCCATCCATTAATTTATTGGCTATTTTCAATCTCTCGAATTATTGGCGAAGGGGTGATGTGACTCTACCCTGGGAAGCGATCGCCCAAGAATTTCAAATTCCACCAGAAGAGTTAATATTAAGTGACTTGCGTGACCTTTCCCACATACCCTTAAAAGCCCAGGTTGATCGCATTGATCCCGACGATCCCAAACGGGATGTTCTGGTTTTTTGTCTATCTAGGCCTATACCACCCAGTTCAGAAAATGAAACTTTTGCCTCAGCCTTTGTCAGATTAGATCGAGGTGAGCCTATGCCTCCAGAACTAGGCGAACCATCGACAGAAGTCGTCTACGGTTCTACAGGAGAAGCACGTGGAGTCAGACTGGTAAATAACCACCTAATTGTTTGGTTTAATTTAATACCCGCACCAGAAGACAATGAGCGAAACTGGTTTAGTGGTTCAGCAACAAGCATACAGCTTGATCATCAAGAAATTCTCGACCCATTTCCAGCGGCAAGAGGTGAATGGTTAGGGCAAGATCCAGAAAAGCGTTGTATGCAGGTAGCTGAAATCCTGCTACCAGGGCCTCCCCATCCTAAATCACCTTACTATGAAGTTTGCCTATTCAATCATTCCTATCGGCTGGTATCGCAGTCTAGTGGTTCTGTAAGAGCCAGCATCACTATTGCCTCCGAACCTTTTGATTATATTGGTGCAGATCCCATTACAGGTAAGAATCGTCATCTAGTATGCGAACTTTACCGGACGATTAGCCTGTATGCTGGGGCAGATTATCTAATAGAAGAACTCTTCATCAAAGGCAAGCCAAAGGGGAAAGAAGACGAGATTCCAGATGAGCCAGAAGTGAGCAATCTTAATTTTGCCGTTCGGTACTTTGCTCATATGAACATGGGTTCTACAGAAGATGTTGAACCTGTATTCCCCGTGCCTGATTGGTTTGCTGTTGGTTCTACCGCACCCCCCTATCCAGCTTATGGTTTAGCGACAAACGTACACATAGACACGGTAACACACCCATATGAGGGAAATAAAAGCAATTTCTGCTGGCAATTATTGCCAGGTAAATATATCAAATGTCTCCACCTATTCATGCGCGGTCAAAAGTTAGGATTTGATGCAAGAGTAGGCCATGTTTGGTATGAACTCATATACAACCCTCTGAAAGCAGAGATTTATCAAAGATCTAATATTGCCAAAGCAGTCACAAAATCTAGCTTTGCATATGAGTTAAGGTAGTTATAAATGGATGCAAAAACGACTGAAATCAAACAAATTGCCACACAGTTACTAGCTGGAATGCTTGCCAATCCCCATATTTATGCCCAAACTTCTGATGATATGGGTAAAGGAGTGCAAGAGCAAGATTTGATTGTCTTGGCAATTGAAATAGCTGAACAATTAATTGAAAAGGTTGAAAACAGAAATATTGAATAGGAGGTTGCTTCAGTAATTAAAAATTAAAAATTAAAAACGATAATGTAGATTCAAGCAACATTTACACTTCAATTAAAGCGCAAGTTTCAAACAACTTAAGTTTCGAGAATCATCAGAGTCTATCAATCACACTTTGTCAAGGAGAAACATATGTCAGATTTTCACGACTGTCTCAAACATCAATATGCTTATGTTGCTGTAGGAGAATTTAAACCAGGTAAATTTGAAGAAGCTAAACAACTTTTTGAACAAGCTGTTTCAATGTATACAACAGGCTTCCAAAAAGCATACTTGCTTCAAGAACCAGGGACTGATAGAGGTATCGCTGTTATTTTTTGGGAAAATATGGGTGATATGGAAGCAAATCACAGCGAAGCTTATCAAAAAATCTTAAATAAGATGAGTCCTTTATTTGCTAAGGCTCCCACTACTTCTTTTAATGAACTTGTTTGTGAAATTTATCCAGGAAGTGTTCAACGGATTTCAGCCTAAGAACAAATAACTTGGTTTTATTAGTTTCTTGAGCGATCGCCCTAGTTGTTCAATCTTCACTACAACAGCCGATCGCTCTTTTCTAGTACCAGGGTTAAAAAATAAAATCTGTCATCGGCTAGAAAAATTTTTGATTAGAAATTTTAATAGCCATCTATAATTTTATGTTATGAATATTCTTCAGTATCTAAGGCATCTGCTAAGTCTAAAGGCTCTTCCACATCAAATCTATCTTCCCAAAATAGAGACAACTGCTCTGATTGTGGTTCTAAAACAATTTCCTCTCTCTTGGATACATAATCAACCAGTTTAACCCAGTCAATTTGGTAATTTTTCATAAAGTAACGGGTGAATTCCGCTGTCATCTCATTCACTTTTGCAGCATATGTAGCTTTGAATTGCTCGTCTTTCTTTTTCGCCTCCTCATCAATTGGCACAATTATTTCTTGATACAGATTTTCATCTCCTGAAATAAAGCTCCAGAAAGCTTGACCAGCATATTTATAGTAAATCTTATCTGGTTCTTTATCATCCCTCAAAGGTTTCTGGTCTTTACCATACATACAACCATTGACGGCAATAATGTCACTTGTTACTCCTCGCTCACGCAAAATTTCTTTTGCTTTCTTAAAATTATCTTTCATTTTGTTAATCTGGTCAGAGTTTCCCCAGTTAGTTCCAGATTTAATACCTACAATGTAATAGACGTTATCACGTTCAAATTCTAAATCTATACTCTTCAATTTAGACTTAAATCCATTATATAAACTTGAAGATATATGTATAGCAAAACCCTCTAGCAAATTTCCAAAAATGGTTTCTTCTTGAGAGGATAGATAGGCATCAACTATACTTTTTACGAAATCTCCAGCAAGCTCTATATTCTTAGCTTTGAACA
Organism: Chlorogloeopsis sp. ULAP02; assembly: GCF_038404745.2. NCBI lineage: Bacteria > Bacillati > Cyanobacteriota > Cyanophyceae > Nostocales > Chlorogloeopsidaceae > Chlorogloeopsis > Chlorogloeopsis sp. ULAP02. The sequence goes on from NZ_JAYKTT020000035.1 coordinate 15,846, forward strand.
GATAAGGGTTTTTACGTCTAAGAACATCTTTAAGCTTAAGCTCTCTTAAACTCTTAAATCTCTTATCATAAAAAGGGGTAAGAACATTCCTAAGAAGATAATCATCATAAAGCTGATAGTTTGAGTTTGTCATATTGGCATGATTAGGTCTTTCATCCTCTGAGCTTGACTCTAAAAGTTGCACATTAGCTTGTGCCTGCTCAATATTAAAAGCTGCTAACATAGCATATTCTTCTTTGATTTCGATGCCAATGTAGTTTCTACCTAGCTCCTTTGCTGCCATACCTGATGTACCAGAACCAAAGAAAGGATCAAGCACTATATCCCCTGGTTCAGTGAACAATTTAATAAACCAAGAAGGAAGAGATTTAGGAAAAGTTGCACTATGATTTTTGTTACCACACTCGGTTGCTAGATGCAGAACATTAGTTGGATAAGCCATCTTACGGTCTAACCAATTTGATATGTTCTTACCAAAACCACTTTCAACTTTGGAATTATCACGTATTTTATCTGTATCACTTAAGTTCCTAAGACGAGACTTAGCCCAATCACCCATAGGAACCATAACTCTCTCTTGATACATTTTGAATTTTTTCTGCTTATTAAACTGTATACAACGTTCCCAAGCATCACGAAAACGATTAGACCATTTTCCAGGGTAACAATTCTTTTTATGCCAAATATATTCCTCAGTCCATAACCAACCTTGTTTTTGCATCTCTAAAATCAAATGCAAAACATACGGATGTCTTTCTCCGTTAACAACTTTTTCTTTAATATTGAGAATAAAAGAACCATCTTCTTTAAGAACTCTTCTGAGTTCGCAAGCAATCGGAATAAACCAATTAACATACTCATCTGGACTAATTCCACCATATGTTTTTTTACGACTATCTGCATATGGAGGTGAAGTAATAACTAAATTAATAGTCTCAGAGGGTATTCTCCTTAGTATATCTAAACAGTCACCAATAATTATTTTATTATGCCAATTTTGTCGGGTATCTGTGTCTAGTAAACCCACATCCTGAACAACTATTTCATTTATTTCAGTAAGTACACTACTATTCAACTTTGCTTCTACCATCTATCAAGACTTTCCTATGTCAATTAGTAGTATAACTTTAAGCATATAAGTATTAACTCTAGACTTCGTACTTGCAAAAGCTTAAAATCAGTAAACAAGCTATATCTATCAATATTGAGCTTAATTTTAGATAGCCTACTTATCAAAAAAAATTGTAGGATTCGCAACTCTTGCTAATCTGCTAAACCCTTTTCATCGGGACTTATCTTGTAAAATATAGCTGTCTATTTATCTATCAAAACTAATTCGTTTTTACAAGTAATCGCAAATATTACTTTTTTGATAGGCAGGAGAAGAATCGAACTCCTGTGGTTTCAAGCAAGTCACATTTTAAGTTATGCGGGTGGTCAGAGTCGAACTGACATGGGTTTAATCCCGGTAGATTTTGAGTCTACTGCGTCTACCATTTCGCCACACCCGCATTTAAGAGCGCACTTTAACCGTGGTGATTTTACCAGTTTCGCCACCCGCCCTTATTTGCAACTTCACTATTATAATCCATTTTTTGTTTTTGCAACAACAAGTTTTCATATTCTTTGCTGCTTGCCCAGCGATCAATTTCCCGCGCTCGTAGCACTGGTACTGGATGAGTTAACTGGGCTGTGCGGGCAGCTTTGACCATTTCTCCTATTTCGCTCTTGCTGATTTCATCGTAAGCACGAGCTTGGGCAACAAAAGCATCTAAGTTCAGTTGGGGTGCTAGAGTAGGTGAGCCACCAGTAAGCTTCATCAACACTGACATAACTGCTTTGGGGTTTTGGGTAGCTAACAATGCAGCGCGATCGCAAGTAAACTCTGCACAGCGTACCCATTCTAATAATTGTGCCTGTAGGGCTTGGGCAACAAACGCGCCAATGTTGGGCAAAGTTGCCGCTGCTAGTATCAATATATTTACTGGTGTTAAGTAAACACTGTGGTCACACTTGAGATGTCCCAATTCATGGGCAATTACCGCCTGAGTCTCCTCTGGTGTAAGCATATCAATTAGAGAAGTATGTACCACAATAAAAGGCTGCTTACCCCGCATGGCAAAAGTGTAGGCGTTAGGAGCCGGATGCTGTCTTATATATAGTTGGGGCGGCTCCATATCTAGAATTTGGCAGGCTTCCAGTAATAACTTATGTAAATGGGGTAGTTGCTTTTCACCCACCAAAATACTTGATGCAATATTTTCTACATAAAAAACCTGCTCCGCTACAGGCCCCAACAAACTCCTAACGATTGCATCTATGCCAGGGATCTGCTTCAGCGCTTGAGTTGCTTCTAAGTCTAGGGGGTGACGAAACGAGTCTGCTTTTAGACCAATTAGCGGAATTTTGGAGGAGAACATGACAAGGCCAGTTGGAAACGACGGTACTGTAGGTTTGGTTATCAAATCAACCCTACAAAGCTAGTATAACTAGAACAAATGAAAGAAGATTGTTAGTGGTTAATAGCTAATAGCAAAACAGCAATTGTACAGACGCAATTAATCACGTCTGTACACACTAAATTCGGTGTTGCTGAATAAGGGTATGATTGAGGCTGACGCGGGGACGCAAAGACACAAAGACGCGGGGATTATGGTTGATGCAAATTCCAAAATCATCCCGCAATTATGCAACGCCCTAAATTCTATATGAGTGGGTTTTGCTGATTATATTTCGGTTAAAACCGATAATGTATCTTCAAAACCCGCTTCTACTGATTTTCTAGCGTTGCTGATGTTATATATGAAAATAATTTTGCGTCATGCCAAAACCCTTGCTCAGACGCGAGATATCGCATCTGGGTATTCGGGGATTTATAGCGCGATTCAGCAACGCTGATTTTCTTTTCCTGATCTACCTTTTAGGAGTAATTGATGGTTCGGGGTTAACAGCAGTGGGCGAGACTTCTGTTTCTGCGACAGTAATGGACGTGCGCTTGATTTTTGCTCCCAACTGTTGCAATTTTAAATCCAGGCGATCGTAGCCGCGATCCAAATAGCGCAGTCCTTGAATAGTCGTTTTGCCATTTGCTGCCAAACCAGCTACTACTAGAGCGGCTGCTGCTCGCAAGTCAGTGCCAATGACAGGCGCACCAGATAAAATTGGCACTCCTCTTACAATGGCAGTGTTACCTTTAACACGAATATCTGCTCCCAAGCGATTCAACTCAGAAGCATGGCGCAAGCGGTTCTCAAACACGGTTTCGTTAATCAGGCTATCGCCTTCTGCAATAGATAGCAAAGCCATGAACGGCGCTTGCATATCAGTGGGGAAGCCTGGATGAGGCATGGTTTCAATATCTGTTGCTAACAGTCTTTCGGCTGGCAGAACTCGTAAGCAGTTGGGTGATTCTTCAATCACAGAAACGCCTATATCCCCCAATTTAGCAATCACTGGGAGCAAAGCATCTGGTGCGACTTGCGAGAGAGTGAGTTCTGAACGGGTGATGGCTGCTGCGACTAAAAATGTTCCTGCCTCGATGCGATCGGGAATAATACTGTATTCAGTAGAGTGTAATTTGGGAACACCGATAATAGAAATTTTACTAGTTCCAGCACCGTGAATTTTCGCCCCCATCGCTATACAGAAATTTGCTAAATCGACTACTTCTGGTTCGCGGGCTGCATTTTCGATAATAGTTTCCCCTTCTGCCAGAGTAGCTGCCATCATTAATGTTTCTGTGGCTCCTACACTAGGAATATCTAGATAAATTTTTGCTCCCTTAAGTCGGCGGCTGTTTCCAGGGATATAGGCATTACAGATGCCATGCTCAATTTGCACCTCAGCCCCCATTGCTTGCAATCCCCGGACATGAAGATCCACGGGTCTTGCTCCAATGGCACAACCACCTGGTAGCGGCATCTGTGCCACTCCTAAGCGCGCCAAAATTGGGCCGATCGCAAAAAAACTTGCCCGCAACTGAGTAACCAGCTCGTAGGGGGCCTTGGATGATGTAAAGTCGCTAGCATTAATGTCTAAAATATCTCCATTTCGCTGCAAGCGGACACCTAAAGCTGATAAAACTTGACCCATCCGCTCTACATCTACCAATAAAGGTACATTATGGATGCGGCAGTCACCCGAACAGAGCAACGCTCCAGCCATAATTACTAGTGCTGAATTTTTTGCCCCGCTAATTTGTACATGACCTTGCAAACGATGCCCACCCCAGATTTGCAAGACTGAGGAGTCTGCAACAGGTGATAACTTGGCATCTGGTAAGCTATTAGAAGAATTAATAAGCCGCTCCTCCGAAGAACTATAAAATTTACAAAATTTAAGTTGGTTTCGATTCTACAGTAAAGATTTAATTTGTCTACATTATTGCATTACATCTGTAAGCGCCATACTGTATGTTGAGATGGCAGAGAGACCATTCCTTGATGAAAGCCTTGTTGTATATAGATTTTTCCGATCAGAGAGAACTAACACACCTGATCTGGCTCTAGCAAAAGTCAATACTCAGTAAAGGGAACTAGGGACTCGTGACTGGGGACTAGGAACAAAAGCGAAAAATTATGGAAGGGGCTTTAAACTCCTCCCAAATTTTGCAATATCCCTCGGCACCCAGTCCTCAAAATCAGATTTTGACTCCTAACTATTTATGTTCTTTTGTATGTTTTGTTGAGTTCTCTAGTTGACAAGCATGGAAGTATTGCTTGACGTCATGGGCAATTTAAGCGATAATACAAGACGGTCAATAAAAAGACCCGCTAGCGGAACTGGCGGAATTGGCAGACGCGCTAGATTCAGGTTCTAGTGCCGCAAGGCTTCCGGGTTCAAGTCCCGGGTTCCGCATCTAAATTATGAAGTAGAAATTATGAAAGTCTTTATAGTTCATAATTTAGCATTCATAATTCTTTTGATGTTAACTTCTTTACAGAATCCTTTAGTTAAACAAATTAGAAAACTCCATTCTGCAAAAGAACGGCACAAACAGGAGTTGTTTTTATTAGAGGGTACGCATTTATTGCAAGAAGCCTGTGCGGTGAATTATCCGTTGGTTGTAGCTTGTTGTACTCCACAATGGCAAACAGTTCATCCCCAGCTATGGCAAGAAGTTCAGGAAAGATGCGATCGCACAGAAGTTGTAAGCGAGGAAGTAATGGCAGCGATCGCTACCACAGTAAATCCAGATGGGATAGTAGCAACGGCAAAACGGAGCGATCGCTTTCCTCAAGTATTGTTTACTGGTTTGGTACTGGCTTTAGAAACAGTTCAAGATCCGGGTAACTTGGGTACTATCATTCGCACAGCGGCAGCGGCTGGTGCATCTGGATTGTGGCTGAGTGAAGATAGTGTAGATTTAGACAATCCTAAGGTATTGCGTGCCACAGCCGGACAGTGGTTTCGCCTGCCAATGGCGTTAACTCTCGATTTAAAAGCAACTGTACAGCAAGCCAAGCAAGCGGGAATGCAAGCGATCGCAACTTTGCCCAGCGCAACTTTAACTTACTGGGAAGTAGACTGGCGTAAACCAAGTCTAATTATATTGGGAAACGAAGGTGCTGGGCTGTCGGCAGAATTAGCAGCGATGGCAGATTTACAAGTAAGAATACCCCTCAGCCCTGGGGTAGAGTCTTTGAATGTTGCGATCGCCGCTGCATTAATGTTATATGAGGCACAACGGCAGCAAAGAGAGGGAACAGGGAACAGGGGATAGGGAATAAGGGAAACGGTGACACGGTGACAAGGAGAACAGCTAATGACAAATGACCAATGACTACTAACTATCAGCTTTTTCCTTCTCTTGTAAATATTGCTCAATATCAGCAACCGCGTCTTCCCAAGCAGCTAAATCCATTACAGAGGTATGATCAGTGAGCTGATCATCATTAATACTATCATCTGGCAATTTTGGTGTTTCTTCTTCTGCTGAATTTTCTTGCAATATATGTTGCAGTTCGCCAAGGGATTGCTGAAAATCTTTAGCAGCAGCTTGGCGCTGTTCGTGCTGACTTTGTTCCATAGCTTTGATTTTAAAATTTAAATTGATTTGCGAAAGGTGAGCAGCCGTTTCTATAAATTTATATCTTGCAAATTCTACATCTAACAGCTTACTTTTGTATAAAATTTACATATTAATAAAATACCACTTAAAAAAACGCTCTCTTCTTTTAGATCTATGAAATTGTAACTATTAGCGTCATCGGCACACAAGGGAAGGAATAACCATATTAGACAGCGTTTGTTGTATGTGGAAATTTTTAACTACTAACTAGTAGTTAAACCTGAGTTTTGCACTTGCATAAATCTATCTAGTAACAGATTGGGAATTGGGCGCGGGCGCATTGATTTAACGTCCACCCATACCCATAGAGCCTCTGCTGTTACTAATAAATCTTCTTGGTTTTGTTTCCGAATTTCGTAGCGTCGTACAGCACGAGTACCGCGCATTTGCTGTAACCAGGTAGTAATTTCTAAGGTATCACCTGCTACAGATGGACGTAGATAGTCAATTTCTACCCGCCGCATCACAAATGCTCCTCTCAATTCCCGGTAGACATCGAAGGTAATGCCTAAGTGTTCTGAGTGTTCAATTGCAGCTTGTTCTAGATAATTTTGGTAAACTGCATTGTTGACATGTCCGAGAGTATCCATCTCATAATGTCGAACCCGGAGTAAAGTGTGGAATTTTTGCATAGATGATTTGGTATTTGTATGCTTTTTCTATATTAGTTGCCTCACTTTTTGAAACAGCGACAAAGTTAAGTAGTTGGGCAAAATTAAATTTATCCGTGGAGATAGGGAACAGGGTGAGGGAGAAAAATGTGTGTAATTAATTCTGTCTGAGTACTTAATATGAGTAATTACATTTCCAATTAATCTCTTTGAGGAATCTACACTATAAGATTTAAGGTTGCTTGATATTCAATTCTTGGAATGCCTCTGAAGAGTCTTCAAGTTTTAAACTCCCGGCTAATTTACCGTTAACTAGCAATTCGTAGTCACCTTGTTGTAAACCTTCCAGATAATACACTCCCGCACCGTTAGTAACGGAAAATTTGCGTTTTCCTGTACCTGGTTGCATCGCTTCTAGTCTGGCACCAGCAACAGCATTACCTTGGATATCTGTAACAACTCCAGAGCGAGTGTAGGAGCGGATTAGCGGTATCATTACAGGAGTGTAACTGCCAGCAACTACGTCAATAGCCAAGGAATCAACAGCAGTTTGCCAATCAGGTGGAAAGCCAGCAGGATCGAGATCCAGGCGATATCCTCCTGGTACCAGACGTACATAAACGCGATCGCCTTGGATATCTGGTTGCAAAGACTGAATTGGTTTGTTATTCACTACCAACATTGTCCCCAAATTATCCGTATAAACTTTTTCTCCTGCATCATGTTTACCGTTATTGTTGTGATCAAAAAAGGGTTGAATCGACAAACCACCTTGGGTACGGAAGTAATTAGTACGCATATCCCCTGGCACGATGCCACCTTGCAAGTTTAAGTTAGACACTAAATCTATACTGAAAGTTGGTTGATCGGAAGTTAAGGAGATACCTTGATAAAGTCCCCGCACCATCATACCTGGTAGTACTGTTGTTCCCACAAAGGCAACTATGCCATTACCCTGGGAACCAATCCCATAGCCTAGTTGAGCTTCCCACAGATAATTACCATCAATTACCCGTTGTGGGGAACGATATCGCCAACCCAAGGCAAGCAAATTATCATCGTCATTAAGATTGCGAGTTTCGTAATTTAAAAGCAATGAATTTCCGGTAATACCACTTTGAGAGAAGTTGTAGCTTAATTCCGAAAAAGTACCAATTTCACTGCCCTGTTGGTTCAGTTCCATCTTGCCAAGACGTTGTAGTAAATTCCAGCGCCAGTGATTTTCTGTATTCAAGCTAGTACGGGCAAAGGTAAAGAAATTTTTACCGCTAAAGTTAAGTTGCACTCCACCAGCTGTAGCATCGCGACTGTCAGTAGTAGCAAATAGGCTAAAACCAGAAAACACATTCCAATTAATGTTAAAACGATTAGAAAGAAAATCGTTCGTAAATACAGCACTAAACTTGGAAGATGGTTCATAACGAATGTCTGCAATTACATCCAATTCGCTGCCTCCAAGTGCTGAAACTGCTACCTGTAAAGGAAAATTTGTCGGACGATAAAATACTTCTGCCAATCCTTGCAAAGATTCGTCGTATACTCCTCCTAACCCTACTGTCAAGTTTTCCGATAAACCAAAACGTCCAGCTATTCCACCCCGAAACTCAGAAAATTCACCCAAAAAACTTTCATTTCCAACGAATTCCCGTTGCCACCCACCAGAGCCAACCCAAGCAAAAGCACCTGCCGGGATTTGTCCTAAGACTGTAGAAAATGTCGCTTCCCGAATTTCGGGTTGTGCTGTCAGTCGTCCTTCAGGATAAAGTAAGACACGGTAGTTACCACCAAAGAATTGGTTATCATTTTTGATGTTTTCAAAACGGTAAGTGCCAGAAGAATCAACTAAAACTTCGGTAATTACCCTGTCACCAAAAGCTGGCATTAACCGCACTAAAGTACCTGGTTTTGCCTCGCCAGTAATCGTGCGTCCAATTTGGGCTGCCTGCAGGCGTTGGCGGGGATCTGATACACTACCCCCAAAGGGTTGGGGAGGTGCAAATCCTTGACGTTCAATGAAGGTAAAACCCCAGTAATCGCTAGATTCCTGACTTTGCCAAAAAGTTGGATGGGAACCGATAAAATAATCTGTTCGGTTGGTTTGTCGTAGATATTCTGCCTCTGCAATATTCCAGGTTTGTTGATTTTGTAAGTCTTGTTGATTGACACGAGTAAACCATGAACCACCCGCAACTGTACCAACAGCAAGGAAATCTCCTCGATAATTGGTTGATGAACTAGTAGTACTGCTAGCATTAGCTTTTTGTTCAACTGCTGCTACATTAAGACTCCCTGGTTTAAGATGTGGCAATCCTTCTAAAACTATCGGAGTATCTGTTAGTTCGGTTTGTTGGTTAGATTGATTTAGCCAAGGTATTTCCAAAACAATAGCGTATTCTTGAATATCAAATTTCCCTGCTACCCCAAACAGTGTTTGTAAATCTGCAATGGAAAATACTAACCCTAATTCTGAATCCGTGCGAAGTTTTTTCGGATCGATACGCGTCACAACTCCAGGCGATCGCACTTCCAATTGACCATCTGCTAAAGTAGTGACATTTAATTTCAATGCCTTAATTACTGCTTCATAGGGCAAAAGCCAATTTTCAAAATCAATTGCTTCAGTTCCATTTTCTTTCCCCCGCACTAACATACTGGGAATCACATTCCGTTTACCCACATTTATACCTACAGTTATGAGGCTAAATTCATCTAAGTTTTTTAGGGTTTCGGAAGTAGCAACAGGAGTATTAGCTCTTGCTGGTGTGATAATTATTTGCCACCTCAGGGCGATCGCTGCTAGCAAGTAACTACTAACTATTAGTGATTTATTTAGCATATTATTACAATTATTAAGTAAAAACACATAAAAAGACGTTGATAATTAACGTCTTTGTAAGCTTATTATTCCCAAAAGCTAGTGTGAAGCTCAGGATGACTTGTAATATTTATAACAAAAGTTATTTCTTTTCCGAAGTAGTGGTTGATGCCGGAATCGTCACATTCACATTAAATGGGAGTTTACTTTTTTTGTCATTCTCACTCCATAACAACTCACCACTAAGTTGATATTGACTGGGAGCAAGGTTTTCTTTGCCAGGATAATTGAATACTAAGTTGCGATCGCTTTCAGCAACAACAGCAGTCGCATCTACTTTGCCAGTTTTTACAACGGTTTCCCCACGACGTAAAATCCAATTTATACTGGGACGAACAGTAGCTTTACCACTGTTGCGAACTAATAGCTGAATTTGCTTTTGCCGTGTATTGAAACTGGCATTATCTACCGCTAATTTCGGAGCAACATTACCTTTACGGACATAGAAAGTCACACCGATGCGTGTTGCCAAAGTAACATTATTGCCCGCACTATCCTTAGACTCATTCAGAGTTTCGTTGAACACAACAGCTCGATATTCACCTTCAGCAAGATTGGGGGCTAATCTACCGATTAGACGTATCCGCCGACTTTCTCCTGGTTTAATAGTTAATTCGCGCGGTGAGAATTGCAGATATGGAGTAAGATTATTGGGGCTGGTGGTAGGTAAGGTTTGAAATCCTGAATCTCGGCTATAAGTAAAAGGTTCAGCATAGACACGAACACGAGAGGGATTACTGCTAGTATTTGTAATTGTGATCATACCTTGGGCTTGTCCGCGATCGGCTTTAGCTTCAATGACTAACGGAGAAATGCTCATTTGTGCAGAAGCTTTACCGGAAAACAAAATTAGGCTGGAGAAACAAGCCCCAAAAGCAGCTTTAAAGAGCCAAGTGTTACGAACCATATCTAAAGTTAGGGCACAATTGTAAATTTAATTCCGTATCTATAGTTCCCAGGAGCAAGCAAACTTCCTTTATCAACAAATAAATTTATGACAACAGGAGTGGTTCCTACAGGTAAAGATAATGGCGAACCACTACGAGAATTAGTTGAACCACCGTTTGCAGTTTCTACTGTCACAAGAGAAGATACAGGCTGGAAAGCTGGCCCGGCAATCTGAATAGGCTCGGATACACTTAGATTAACAGGCTCTTCACAGTGAACAGAAATTTGCGTAGGAGAGCCCCCAGCGGTACTAAAACTTACTAACTGAGTTGGCAAAGTTCCACCATCACCTACTAACTCGCCAGAGACAGTTTGAGAAAAGATACAAGTCTCAGTAGTTTGAGCATAAGCATTGCGCGTTAGAACTACAGAAATCGTTAGTATAAAAATTGAAATTAAGACCAAGCGAGGAAACATTTAGAACTTTTTTGAAGGTAACTGTATTTTGAATGCAATCATGGCTATTAGATTTAAGTATTAAAAATAACATAGTAGAGCAGGCAATGCCCACCCTACTGATACCATCTTAGATTTTGTATGCTAAAACTCAATTTACAAGACCGTTACGGCGTCACGGTTAACGTTACTTTGTAGTCATAAGTACCAGGAGTTAGAGGGCTACCTTTGTCTGCAATCATATCCACGTTTAGCATCATTGGACTACCAGGTGGGAGCATCAGGGGAGAACCATCAGTAGCATTAGTTGAGCCAAATAGTGAGTTAACCATCGCGTCTGAAAATATAGGAGTGAAGTTAGGACCTCCAGTTTGTACAGGTTGTGATACTGTAAGCTGAGAAGGAGCATTACAAGTAACAGAAACTTGACCAAATACTCCCTCAGAATAGTTACTAGCTAGTGTTGTTGGATTAGAAGGTTGATTTACTCCCAAACTACCGGGTGTAACTTGCCCAAAATTACAAGCACCAGTAACAGTTCCGGTAAAAGGAACATCAACAGTTTGAGCCATTGTCTTGGGAGCAAGAGCAACGCTACCCACAAGTATTAAAACGGCTGTTAATAAAGAACGACGAATCATATGCAAAATTTCCCAAAATAACGAGGTAAATCTTTTGATCCACAGGAAAATCAATTATGGAGTCACAGTTAAGGTGACAACGCAAGTGTAAGTTCCCGGTGGTTAGACATCCGGGCGCTCAAGCAACATAGCCACCTCTAAATTGGTATTACCCTCAGGTAAAGTAGTACTTCCACCACCAACATTGCTGCTCACGCTAGTTGAATCAAATTTCAGAAACCCAACATATTTTGTCCCAACTGGATCGGGTATTGCCCCGGATACAAAGCGGGGAGGCGAAACTGTAATGGTAACAGGTGTGTTGGTTTGCACACTAAGAGTGGCAGGTGTCTGTGATTCCAACTTTGTCGGAGCTTCACTAGAATTAGTGGGAGTAGTTGGCTCTGCACTACCAGCGATAGGAGTACTAAAAGTAGCTTCAACTGGAACAGTACCGCTAAAGGGAACATCAACACTTTGAGCTAATACAAAGCGCTCAACAGCTAAAGCGCTTGCCAATATCAAGCTAGAGGTTAACGTCAGGCGGTAAAGCATTAGCAAATTATTAAACTTGAAAGATGTTGTCCCATATTTATTGGTCAACGCTTACTGATACTTTAGCTATAAAAAAATACTACTGCTTCAGTAGATATACAATATTAATTTCCTAAATAAAATCTAAGTGAGTTCACTGGAGCAAACAATATATATAAAATTTTTGTAAAAACTTAAAAATATATCTAAAATTGTGAGTGTTAAATTATACTAGAGTGAGCTATTAACTCTTGCTGAGGCGATCGCACTTGAGCCAAAGCAGTGACATTGCCATTATCAACTTTGAACAATACACATCTCCCAACTTTTTCAAGCAGTTGGGGATTTTTTCACTGTTATGTCTAAAAAGTGATCGCGTGATTTCGAGTGTCAAGTGGTAAGTGATCGCTTTTTTACAATGCATGGTTCAACTTTATCTATCCATAAAAAATACCTATAATTAAGAATGATGGACTTCTTTGCCCTGACTCAAAACCTTAAATTCATCTTGATTTAACGAGACTAAAATATCATCAGAGTCTATTTGGATCAGCCAGCGTCCACTCATCTGCCCACCTGATAGTTTCTCCAAACCCCAGATTATTCCTACTTTTCCAGCTACATACTCTGGAAGCAGGATTAAAACTTTATCTCCAACTTGAATACTGTTTGAGTAGTGCAACAAAGTTCTAATACCAAAGATTGTTAAAGAGGAACTTTTCTCAATAAATTTTAAATAAACCACCAACTTTTCATTCCAATTAGAGCTAAGTTGGAGATTGGCTATTTCTATGAAAATTTTAACAGGTTGTACCAACTATCTTGGTAAAAAAGTCTTTCTAAAGATGAGAGTCTATTTTTTTTCATACCAGGGTTCTACCACATAGTGAAAATGAAGTTTTTTAGATTCTACCCTTTTAAGCCATTCAAAATACTGTCATTATAGGTCTAAATGCTTGACTTTTGAGAGTTTATGCAACCACAATAGAGCAAAGTTTAGCTTTTTCTGAGCGGCTTGTCCTGCTCCATAAGATAGAATTTAAGCCGCTTACCTTTAAATACTAAGATTTTGAGGGGACTGATCCGTTAGTGATTAACAAGGAACAGGCAACAGGGAATCCTTTATAATTACGTTAGCGCTGTGGTAAGGTAGCACTTTTGGTAGGTTTCTCCTGTGCAAACGACTAATGACTAATAGTTAACCAATTAACTTCTGCCATGTGTTAGGGCCAATAATTCCATCAGCAGTCAATCCATTTTGCTGTTGATATTTTTTTACGGCTGTCTCCGTTTGTGGGCCATAGACACCATCTATATCAACAGCTAGACGGTATTGCAAGTATCTGATTGCAACACCACCTGCGTGATTCACTCTAATTATTCGTTTCGCCAGTATTTGATTAATTGCATTCCATGTATTTTGATCTGCGGTTCCAGTCTGCTTGATATCTACAATTCTCTGGAATTTTTCTATTGCTGATCGCGTTCTGGGGCCGTTTGCTCCATCTTCTGCTAACGATTTACCATCTTTGTCAGTGATTTTCAGTCGATTTAAAGCTTTTTGCAGCCTCTGGATTGTGACATCTGGATTTTGTTCTTCGTCTTCTACTGGATCAACAGGAGTATTGTCAGGTAATTTTCCAGTTAAACCTTTGACGATCGCATTTGCCATTGCTTCTGGATTATACAGAGCCATATCTTTTTGCGAATCAATAAAACACCCTTCGACTAAAATTGCAGTCATATCTGTATTTCTAACTACGTATAAGTGACTGCCATTCTTAACACCACGATTAAAAAAGCCTAATTTGACTATTTCATTTAATACAGATTTCGCTATTTTTCTTCCTGCATCACTGACTGCAAAGACTTCTGTACCATTGGCTTGACGGTTAAAAGCATTAAAATGAATGGATACAAAAACCTCGATATCGCTAGCATTAGCCTTTGCACATCTTTTTCTCAGAGAATCTCCTACTGTACTGGCACTTGTTGGTTTGCATTCAACAACTTGATGTCCTAATGCTTTTAACTTTGCTATAACTCTATTACCAACATCAATAGTCAAATGATCCTCAAATTTTATCCCTCTGGCTCCAGTATCTGGAGGACAATTATGCCCGATGTCTATTCCATATTTCATTGGATTCTCCCTCACTTATTAGCCAGAAAAGAGGCGCTCTATTTTACTCTTTGGGTAAAGTCATTGTAAATATTTAGTTCATATATTGTCAAAAAAAGCACATAACTAATATAACTACTTTCATCTGTGATCGCCTCTCGATCAAAAGCTATTAGCCATTAGTAATTAGCGATTAGCAATAGCGTCAATTAAAATCAAGATGAAGAAATATTTCTTAGCTCTGGGACATGAAACGTATCGTCTTGATTGCAGGATTTGAATCTTTCAACGCCGACTTGTATCGAAAAGCGGCTGATTTGGCGATCGCTAGTTGTCCGGAGTTGGAGATTCGGGTATTTAGCGATCGCGATATTACCAGCAAGCGGGCTGAAGTAGAAGCAGCACTCGCTGGTGCTGACGTATTTTTTGGCAGCCTAATATTTGATTACGATCAGGTATTGTGGTTACGCGATCGTCTTGCGAATATTCCCATTCGTCTGGTTTTCGAGTCAGCATTAGAATTGATGAGTTTCACCAAATTGGGAGCCTTTAGCATTGGTGATAAACCGAAAGGAATGCCCAAACCAGTGAAATTTATCCTTGACAAATTCAGTCAAGGACGAGAAGAAGACAGACTTGCTGGTTATATAAGTTTTTTAAAGATAGGGCCAAAACTCTTAAAATTTGTGCCAGTGCAAAAAGTCCAAGACTTACGCAACTGGTTAATCATTTATGGTTATTGGAACTGTGGTGGAGCGGAAAATGTAGCTGCACTCTTCTGGACACTGGCAGAAAAATATTTAGGTTTGAAAGTTGGTGATATTCCCCCACCCGTTGAAACTCCTAATATGGGGTTACTTCATCCCGATTATCAAGGGTTTTTTGAATCGCCACGTGAGTATTTGGAGTGGTATCAGCAGAGGAATGAAGAGGACGCGGGGAGTGTTTTTGATAGATTCTCTGCGTCTTCTCCAGTTGTTGGCATTCTCCTCTACCGCAAGCACGTCATCACCAAACAACCCTACATTAATCAGCTAATTCGCCGTTTTGAGGAAGCAGGGTTAATCCCCTTACCTATTTTCATCAACGGTGTAGAAGGACACGTTGCTGTCCGTGACTGGATGACAAGCGACTACGAAATTCAGCAACGCCAAATCGGAAATGTAGAAATTGCCTCTCTTTCCAATGAGGCAGTAAAAGTGGATGCGATCGTCTCAACTATTGGTTTTCCCTTAGTAGGGGGGCCTGCTGGTTCTATGGAAGCGGGACGGCAAGTGGAAGTAGCAAAACGCATCCTCTCTGCTAAGAATGTCCCATACATTGTTGCTGCTCCTCTTTTAATTCAAGACATCTACTCTTGGACACGCCAAGGTGTCGGTGGTTTACAAGGTGTTGTTTTATACGCTTTACCTGAGCTTGACGGCGCAATTGACACTGTTCCCCTTGGTGGTTTGGTGGGAGAAAACATTTATTTAGTTCCCGAACGGGTACAACGCTTAATTGGCAGAGTGAAAACCTGGATTAATTTGCGGCGCAAACCTGTAAATGAAAGAAAAATAGCGATTATTCTCTATGGATTTCCGCCTGGTTACGGTGCGGTGGGAACAGCTGCATTGTTGAATGTACCGCGCAGTCTCTTGAAATTCCTCCAGGCACTCAAAGAGCAAGGTTACGCGATCGCTGATTTGCCCGAAGATGGGGAAGAGTTGATTCGTGCAGTCAAAGAAGCGGATGAAACTTTAGATAACGCAGAGACACAAAGAAGGGGGGACACGGAGAGTCTTCTTGAAAACTTCCCCGCGTCCCCGCGTCTCTGTGTCCCCGCATCTGTTAATGTCCGCACCCTCGAAAAATGGCTAGGATATCTCCGCACCTCGCGCATTGAAAAGCAATGGCAATCTCTCACGGGTACTGGGATTAAAACCTATGGTGATGAATTTCACATTGGTGGTGTGCAGTTGGGGAATATCTGGATAGGTGTGCAGCCACCACTGGGAATTCAAGGTGATCCGATGCGCTTGATGTTTGAACGAGATTTAACGCCCCATCCCCAATACGCTGCTTTCTACAAATGGCTGCAACATGAGTTTCAAGCTGATGCCGTAGTTCACTTTGGTATGCACGGCACGGTGGAATGGTTGCCGGGTTCACCTTTGGGAAATACGGGTTATTCTTGGTCTGATATTTTGTTGGGAGACTTGCCTAATTTATATATATATGCGGCAAATAATCCTTCCGAATCGATTTTGGCAAAACGTCGCGGTTATGGGGTGTTAATTTCCCACAATGTACCACCCTACGGTCGAGCAGGTTTGTATAAAGAATTAGTGGCGCTGCGAGATTTAATCTCAGAGTATCGAGAAGATCCAAAGAAGAATTATGCTTTAAAAGAAGCTATTTGCAAAAAGATTGTTGATACTGGTTTAGATGCGGATTGTCCGTTTGAGGATGCTAAACGTTTGGGAATTCCTTTTACTCCAGAGAATATTCGGATGTTTAGCGCTCATGCTTTTAATGATTATCTAGTGAATTTGTATGAGTATTTGCAAGTTCTAGAAACTCGCCTGTTTTCTTCTGGGTTGCATACACTTGGTGAAGCGCCGAATCAGGAGGAAATGGCGGCGTATTTGGAAGCTTATTTTGAAAATGAACCGCAAAGACGCAAAGAAGAGGAGTTGGAAATTCAGCAGTTGTTAATGCAAACCACTGATGAATTAACAAATCTTTTGCGGGGTTTAAATGGAGAGTATGTTCCGCCTGCTCCTGGTGGTGATTTATTGCGGGATGGGGCTGGTGTGTTGCCTACAGGTAGGAATATTCATGCTTTAGATCCTTATAGAATGCCTTCTCCGGCAGCATATGCACGCGGACAGGAAATCGGTCGAAAAATTATCTCTCAGCATCTGGAAGAACACGGTGATTATCCGGAAACGGTAGCGGTGATGTTATGGGGATTGGATGCAATTAAAACTAAGGGTGAATCGCTGGGTATTCTCATGGAGTTGGTTGGTGCTGAACCCGTGAAGGAAGGGACAGGAAGAATTGTTCGGTATGAATTAAAACCTTTAGCAGAAGTGGGACATCCTCGGATTGATGTGTTGGCAAATTTGTCGGGGATTTTCCGCGATAGTTTTGTGAATGTGATTGAGTTATTGGATGATTTGTTTCAACGAGCAGCCCAGGCGGATGAACCAGAGGAGCAGAATTTTATTAGAAAACACGCTTTAGCTTTGCAGACGCAAGGGGTAGAAAATGTATCGGCAAGATTGTTTTCTAATCCGGCGGGTGATTTTGGTTCTTTGGTAAACGATCGCGTTAACGATGGTAACTGGGAATCTGGTGAGGAGTTGGGCAATACTTGGCAAAGTCGCAATGCTTTTAGTTACGGTAGGCAAGATAAGGGACAAGCTAGACCAGAAGTGCTAAAGACATTGTTGCAAAAGTGCGATCGCATTGTCCAAGAAATTGACTCGGTAGAATACGGTTTAACCGATATTCAAGAGTATTACGCCAATACAGGTGGCTTGAAGAAAGCGGCAGAAAAAATCCGTGGGAAAAAAGTTACAGCTAACTTTGTGGAAAGTTTCTCGAAAGATACCACACCCCGCAAGTTAGACGATTTGCTGCGCATGGAATATCGTACTAAGTTGCTCAACCCCAAATGGGCAGAAGCAATGGCAACCCAAGGCTCTGGTGGTGCTTTTGAAATTTCTCAACGGATGACGGCGTTGATTGGTTGGGGTGGCACTGCGGATTTTACTGATAATTGGGTATACGACCAGGCAGCAGATACGTATGCTTTAGATCCAGAAATGGCAGAGAAATTGCGAAAGGCAAACCCAGAAGCCTTCCGCAATATTGTGGGAAGAATGTTAGAAGCCCATGGACGCGGTTTTTGGCAAGCGAGTGAGGAGAAGTTGCAAAAGTTACGCAATTTATATGAGTTGACAGATGAGGAATTGGAAGGAGTGGCAATCTAAAAAAATCTCGCAAACCAAATTAATTTAGCTAACCTGGTAGATATGCTTTCTCGAATAGTTAAATAACACTTGAGGATTTTTGCCCATGTGCGCTTTGCACTACCAGGGAGTTCGTTAAAATGCAAATTTTTCTACTTCTGAATCGAATCAGCAGATGGAAATTTACGACATTGCTTAGTAAGACAGTAGCTTTAGGAGTGGGTGCTAGTGTTTTACTCTCAAGTACTAATGCTAACGCTGCGGAACAGGTAGTTTTAAAGTATGGTAATTTTCGGGGGCCAGTCTCTGTTAAAGAATTAACTCAATTTGTAGAAACTGGCAAGACTACCCCCATACTAAAAGCTTATCTGCAAACCGCCAAACAAGACCCCGCATTAGCTCGAAAGGCTCTGACGGCAGGAATCAAGGCCGATCGCGGCTTTTTAAATAGTATAATGTCTAGCTGGGCAGGGCCAATTTTGGTCAGTCAAGTAGGTGAGGTAGTTCGTCCTCCTGATAAACCATTAGACAAGCAAGCACTACATTCCGCTTTGAGTGCATCTATTAGTCAAAGTGGTGAAGTTACCTTACTCGGAGCAATTCGTAACTATCCTCATGCTTCTGTGGAGATACACGGCGATCGCCTCATCCCTGTTTATGAACGATTAAGTAACCTGGCGAAAATCTTCTAAGGGCTATTTAACGGCTCCTAGTGTTGAGTAAGCGGTGATTATTAACCTGTACTAAATAAAATCACCGCTTAGTGAACTGAGTACCTAAACTAAAGCTTTGAGAGCGGCAAGTCAAAATTCTGGATATGGCGATCGCATTTCACTCTAGGGATGAAAAAACGAGCGATCGCCTTATTTAATGTCGTGTTATATGGGTATGGCGACATTGGGGTAGAAGCTTGTACT